>JAGWVN010000023.1 GCA_018970865.1 Betaproteobacteria bacterium | reverse complement strand
GCCCGCGGCGCCATCGAGCTCGCGCAGCCAGGTGCGAAATCCGCAGCGGGTGAAGAGCTCGCGCAGGGCCTGCGGGTCTTCGTCGCGCAGCGCGAGCGGCGCCTCGAAGCCCTCGAGGTGACCGGAAAGATCGCAGTCGGTGAGCACCGTGACCAGCCGGCGCGCGGTGGGCAGCCAGTCGAGGGCATCGCGCAGGTTCTGGCCGACCACCCCGCCGATCTCGGCCGCGTGGGCGATCACGCCGTCGAGCGAGCCGTACTGCTGCAGCCACTTGACCGCGGTCTTGGGGCCGACCTTGGCCACGCCCGGCACATTGTCGACCGCATCGCCGACCAGCGAGAGCCAGTCGATGATCTGCCCGGGCGGCACGCCGAACTTGGCCAGCACGCCCTCGGGGTCGAGCCGCTCGGGCGGGCCGCCCTGGGCGGTCATGGTGTTGACCAGCACCGTGCGCTCGTCGACCAGCTGGGCGAGGTCCTTGTCGCCGGTGGCCACCAGCGTGTTCATGCGCCGCTCGGCGGCGCGGCGGGCCAGGGTGCCGATGACATCGTCGGCCTCCACCCCCGGCGGGGCGAGCAGCGGCCATCCCAGCGCCCGCACCAGCTCGTGGATGACCGGGATCTGACGGGCGAGGTCCGGGGGCATCGAGGCCCGGTTGGCCTTGTACTGCGGGTACCAGTCGTCGCGGAAGGTCTTGCCGGGGGCATCGAAGATCACGGCGCCGAGCGTCGCGCCGCCGCCGAGTTTGCCGTCGCTGCGCAGACGCCTTAGCATCCCCACGATGCCGTAGACCGCCCCGGTGGGCTCGCCTGACGGACTGCGCATGTCGGGCAGGGCGTGGAAGGCCCGGTACAGGAAACTCGATCCGTCGACCAGCAGGAGCGTCTGTTCAGTCATGTCCACCGGCAAGCACGTCCCGCAGTTGCGCTCGATTCCGAGCCCCGAGCGTTCGACCTCGCTGAAGGCGCGAGAGTCCTGGCACATCCTGGGAATTATCTCAGAGTTCGTGGAGGCCACTGAGCGCCTGGCCGAGATCCGGCCCGCGGTGTCGATCTTCGGCAGCGCCCGCGTGCGCCCGGGGCATCGCTGGTACGAGACCACGGTCACCCTGTCGCGGCTGCTCTCGGAGGCCGGGTTCACGGTGATCTCCGGCGGCGGCCCCGGCATCATGGAGGCCGCCAACCGCGGCGCCTTCGAGGGGCCCTCGCCCTCGGTCGGGCTGAACATCGAGCTGCCCAACGAGCAGGCCGGCAACCCCTACCAGAACATCTCGCTGCGCTTTCGCCACTTCTTTGCGCGCAAGGTGGCCTTCGCCAAGTACGCCTCGGCCTTCGTGGCGGTGCCCGGCGGCTTCGGCACCCTCGACGAGCTCGCCGAGGTGCTCACCCTCGTGCAGACCCGGGTCGGCCGGCACATCCCCATCATCCTGGTCGACTCGGCCTTCTGGCAGGGGCTGCTGCACTGGATGCGCGAGTCGTTGCTGGCCAACGGCCTGATCGGCGAGGAAGACCTTGCGCTGATGAAGGTCGTCGACTCCCCCGCCGAGGTGGTCGACGCGATCTTCGACTTCTACCAGTCGCGCGGCTTCAGCCCCACGCCTCGGGAGCGGGAGCTGATGTTCTCGCTGTAGCCGGCCGCGACCACCGCGAACAGCGGCAGCACTCGCCGCCGGCCGCCCGCATCTCTGCTATGCTCGCCGCGCCTCGCGCGCCGGCACGCCGCCGCCTGCGCCGGGCGCTCGATCTCGCCGGCCCGCCCGCCGGCCAACCCGCCCCACCCTGCCGTCCCATGGCCGTCTTCACGCCGGTAAACCGCCCCGAGCTCGCGCAGTGGCTCGCCGGCTTCGACCTCGGTCAGCTCGTCAGCCACGAGGGCATCGCCTCGGGCATCGAGAACAGCAACTTCTTCGTCGACACCGATCGCGGGCGCTTCGTGCTCACGCTGTTCGAGCGCCTGTCGCACGCCCAGCTGCCCTTCTATCTGGGCCTGATGCGCCACCTCGCGGCGCGCGGCATTCCCTGCCCCGATCCGATGCCTGACCGGCAGGGCGCGCTGCTCGGCACGCTGGCCGGCAAGCCCGCGGCGCTGGTCAGCCGGCTGAGCGGCCGGGCGCTGGTGGCGCCCGGCGCCGCCCACTGCGCGCAGATCGGCGCGGTGCTGGCGCGCATGCATCTGGCCGCCCGCGACTATGCCGGCGATCTGCCCAACCTGCGCGGCCTGCCCTGGTGGCTGGAGACCGCGCCGAAGGTGGCGCCCTTCCTCCCCGATGCGGCCCGCGCCCTGCTCGCCGACGAGATCGCGCAGCAGCAGCGCTTTGCCGACAGCGCGGTCTGTCGCGGTCTGCCGCGCAGCGCCGTGCACGCCGACCTGTTCCGCGACAACGCCCTCTTCGAAGGCGATGCCCTGGGCGGGGTGATCGACTTCTACTTCGCCGGCTGCGACACCTGGCTGTTCGACCTCGCGGTCACCTGCAACGACTGGTGCGTCGATGACGCCACCGGCCGCTTCGATCCGCCCCGCCTGTCGGCGCTGCTCGCGGCCTACCGCGCGGGGCGCGAGCCGCTGCCGGCCGAACACGAGGCCTGGCCGCTGATGCTGCGGGCCGCCGCGCTGCGCTTCTGGCTGTCGCGCCTGTTCGACCTGCACCTGCCCCGACCGGCGGAGATGGTCACACCCAAGGATCCCGGCCACTTCGAGCGGATCCTGCTGGCCCGGCGCGAGAGCCCGGGCGTGCTGACCGGAGACGACTGATGCAGGTCCAGACGCTGCCCGCGGCCACCGGCCGGACCTGGGTGCTGGACGGGTTCCGGCTGCTGCGCCGGTCCCCGATGGCGCTGCTGGCGCTGTGCTTCCTCTACCTGCTGGTGCTGATGATGGCCACGCTGGTGCCGCTGATCGGACCCTTCGCGCCGATGCTGCTCACGCCCGTGCTGTCGGTGGGCGTGATGCATGCGGCACGGGCCGCCGCGGGCGCAGGCCCGGCGGGCAGCGGCGAGCATCCGGTGCCGCAGATGCTCTTCGCCGCGCTGCGCGAACCGGTGCGCGCCCGCTGGCGCGGACTGCTGGTGCTGGGCGTGATCAACGCGGTCAGCACCCTGGTGGCGCTGGCGCTGGCCTCGCTCGCCGACGACGGCACGCTGCTGCGCATCGCCACCGGCCAGGCGAACAGCGACGACCCCTCGCTTCAGGAAAGCTCGCTGCTGTGGGCCTCGGTGCTGTTCCTGCTGGCCTACACCCCGGTGCAGATGGGCCTGTGGTTCGCGCCGCTCTTCTGCGCCTGGCACGGACTGCCGCCGCTCAAGGCGATGTTCTTCAGCATCGCCGCGGTGATGCGAAACCGCTGGGCCTTCCTGCAGTACGCCGCCGCCTGGTTCGCCGTGGCCCTGCTGGCCTCTCTGGGCATCCAGATGCTCAAGCTGGTGCTGGGCGGCTCGCCGCTGCTGATGTCGCTGGTGCTCTCGCCCACCTCGCTGGTGGTGCTCACCGCGCTCTACTGTTCGTTCTGGGCCACCTGGCGCGATGTGGTTCGCGACTGAACCCCGGGCGCCCGGCGCCGCCTAGAGGGGCGTGAGCCTGGCCACCGCCAGCGCCAGCCACTTCACGCCCTCGGGCCCGAAGTTGATCTGGGCCCGGGCATCGTCGCCGCGGCCCTCGAGGTTGACGATCACGCCTTCGCCGAATCGGGCATGCGCCACCGACTGGCCCACCCGCCAGGCGATGCCGCGGTCCAGCGCATGCGCGGCCCGCTGCGAGGCGGCGTCGGGCCGGCCGGTGTCGGTGAGGCGCAGCGCCGCCGCCGACAGCACCGGCGCGGCGCGGCGCGGCGTGCCCTCCCAGGCGGCACCCCAGCCCTCCTGCCACGCGGCCTGACGCGGCGACTGGCGGGGCGTGAGCCACTTCAGGCTCGCCTCGGGCAACTCCTCGAGGAAGCGCGAGCGCAGGTTGTAGCGGGTCTGGCCGTGCAGCATGCGGGTCTGGGCCAGCGAGAGGTACAGCCGCTTGCGCGCGCGGGTGATGGCCACATACATCAGCCGGCGCTCCTCCTCGAGGCCGTCGGGCTCGCTGGCGGCGTTCTCGTGCGGGAAGAGGCCCTCTTCCAGGCCGGTGATGAAGACCGCATCGAACTCCAGGCCCTTGGCGGAGTGCACGGTCATGAGCTGGACGGCATCGGTGCCCTCGGCAGCCTGGTTCTCGCCGGCCTCGAGGGAGGCGTGCGCGAGAAAGCCCGCCAGCGGGGTGAGGGCGACCGCGCCCGGCGCGGCCGGGCCGAGCACCGTCGGCTCGGCCCCTGCCCCGTCGGCGCCGGCAGCCTCGTCGGGCGCCGCGGCGCGGGCCGCGCCGAGGTCGGCGGGCACATCCTGGCCCAGGCCTTCCTCGGCCAGGAAGGCGGAGGCGGCGGCGACCAGCTCGCGCAGGTTCTCGAGACGCTCGGCGCCTTCCTTCTCGGCCTGGTAGTGCGCGACCAGCCCGCTGCGCTCGACCACGTGGCTCACCGCCTCGGGCAGGGGCAGCGCCCGGGTCTCGCTGGCCAGGGCGTCGATCAGGCGGGTGAAGCCTGACAGCCGCGCCCCGGCCGCGCCGGGCAGGCCGGCCACCGCGCGGTACAGGCTGGTGCCGCCGGCGCGGGCGGCGTCCTGCAGTTGCTCCACGGAGCGCGCGCCGATGCCGCGGGCCGGCAGATTGACCACCCGCAGGAAGGCGCCGTCGTCATCGGGGTTGGCCACCAGGCGCAGGTAGGCCAGGGCGTGCTTGACCTCGGCCCGCTCGAAGAAGCGCAGCCCACCGTAGACCCGGTAGGGCACGCCGGCCGAGAAGAGCGCGTGCTCGATGACGCGAGACTGCGCGTTGGATCGGTACAGCACTGCGACATCGGCCCGCGACCAGCCCTCGGCCACCAGGCTGCGCAGCTCCTCGAGCAGCCACTGCGCCTCGTGGCCGTCGGAGAAGGCCTCGTGCACGCGCACCGGCTCGCCCTCGCCGGCCTCGGTCCAGAGCTCCTTGCCGAGACGGCGCGCGTTGTGGCGGATGAGGGCGTTGGCGCAGTCGAGGATGTGGCCGTGCGAACGGTAGTTCTGCTCGAGCTTGATCAGGTTGCCGACCCGGAACTCGCGTTCGAAGGCGGCCATGTTGCCGACATTGGCGCCGCGAAAGGCGTAGATGCTCTGGTCGTCGTCGCCCACCGCGAACACCGAGGCGCCGCCGCCGGCGAGCAGCTTCAGCCAGCGGTACTGCAGGGTGTTGGTGTCCTGGAACTCGTCGACCAGGATGTGCGCGAAGCGGCGCTGGTAGTGCTCGCGCAGCAGCTCGTGGCGGCTGAGCAGCTCGTAGCTGCGCAGCAGCAGCTCGGCGAAGTCGACCACGCCCTCGCGCTGGCACTGCTCGTCGTAGGCGGCGTAGAGCTCGGCGCAGCGCCGCGAGTGCTCGTCGGAGACATCGAGCGCGCCGGCGCGCAGGCCCTCCTCCTTGGCATGGTTGATGAAGCTGGCCAGGTTGCGCGGCGGGAACTTCTCGTCATCGACATTGAGGGTCTTGAGCAGCCGCTTGATGGCGGCGAGCTGGTCGGCCGAGTCGAGGATCTGGAAGGTCTGGGGCAGGCCGGCGTCGCGGTGGTGCGCGCGCAGCAGCCGGTTGCACAGGCCGTGGAAGGTGCCCACCCACATGCCCCGCGTGGCGACCGGCAGCATGGCCGACAGCCGGGTGAGCATCTCGCGCGCGGCCTTGTTGGTGAAGGTGACCGCGAGCACGCCCAGCGGGCTGACCTGCCCGGTCTGGATCAGCCAGGCCATGCGGGTGGTGAGCACCCGGGTCTTGCCGCTGCCCGCGCCGGCCAGGATCAGCGCATGCTGGGCCGGCAGCGTGACCGCGGCGAGCTGGGGGGCGTTCAGGTGGGCGAGCAGCGAGGACATGACAGATGGATACTGGAATTCTACACAGCGCCGAACTGCGGGATAATCAGCGGTTGCCCGGGCAGTCGGCTGCCCGGGGCCCGCCTTCCTTCGTCCGCACCGAAAGTCCGTCTTGAAACCCGCCCTCAAACCCGCCAGCCCCCATTTCTCGTCGGGCCCCTGCGCCAAGCGCCCCGGCTACAGCCTCGCGGCGCTGCCCACCGACGCACTCGGCCGCTCGCACCGCTCCGCGCTCGGCAAGGCCCGCCTCGCGCGCAGCATCACCGAGACCCGGCGCCTCCTCGGCATTCCCGAGGGCTACCGGGTGGGCATCGTCCCGGCCTCCGACACCGGCGCCTTCGAGATGGCGATGTGGTCGATGCTCGGCGCCCGGCCGGTCGACATCTTCACCTGGGAGTCCTTCGGCGAAGGCTGGGCCACCGACATCGTCAAGCAGCTCAAGCTCGCCGACGCCCGCCTGTTCAACGCGCCCTACGGCCGGCTGCCCGACCTCGGCCAGGCCAACCCCGACCACGACATCGTGTTCACCTGGAACGGCACCACCAGCGGCGTGCGCGTGCCCGACGGCCACTGGATCAGCCCCAGCCGCGGCGGCCTCACCCTGTGCGACGCCACCAGCGCGGTGTTCGCCATGGACATCCCCTGGGACCGCATCGACGTCTGCACCTTCTCGTGGCAGAAGGCGCTCGGGGGCGAGGCCGCCCACGGCATGCTGGTGCTGTCGCCGCGCGCGGTGGAACGCCTCGAGACCTACAAGCCGCCGTGGCCGCTGCCCAAGATCTTCCGCATGACCAAGGGCGGCAAGCTGCTCGAGGAGATCTTCGAGGGCGCCACCATCAACACCCCCTCCATGCTGGCCAATGAGGACTACCTCGATGCGCTGGCCTGGGCCGATGGCATCGGCGGGCTGCCCGAGCTCATCCGCCGCTCGCAGGCCAATCTCGCGCTGTTCGAGGACTTCGTCGCCCGCCACGACTGGATCCGCTTCCTGGCCGAAGAGCCCGCCACCCGATCATGCACCAGCGTGTGCCTGTCGCTGGACCTCAGCGCCGACCAGGTCAAGAAGCTGGTGAAGCTGCTCGAGACCGAGGGCGTGGCCCTCGACTGCGGCTCCTACAAGGACGCGCCGGCGGGGCTGCGCTTCTGGTGCGGCGCCACCGTGCAGGCCGACGACATCCGCCTGATGCTGCCCTGGCTCGAGTGGGCCTACCACCAGGTGAAGGCATGAAGCTCCATGACCTGAAGGCCGGCACCAATCCGCGCCGGCTGCGCATCTTCCTGGCCGAGAAGGGCATCAGCCTGCCCACCGTGCAGGTCGACATGAGCACCGGCGAGAACCATCAGCCGGCCTACCTCGCGCTCAACCCGCTGGGCACCATGCCCACCCTCGAGCTCGATGACGGCACCGTGCTCACCGAGTCGATCGCCATCTGCCGCTACTTCGAGGCGCTGCAGCCCGACCCGCCGCTGTTCGGCACCAGCGCGCTGGAGCGCGCGCAGGTCGAGATGTGGAACCGCCGCCTCGAGCTCGAGCTGCAGATGCCCATCCAGCACGCCTTCGTGCACCTGTCGCCGTTCTGGCAGGGCCGCCGGCCGCAGGTGCCCGCCTATGGCGAGGTAGCGCGGGCGCGCGCCCTCGAGGTCATGCGCCTGCTCGATGCCGAGATCGGCTCGCGGCCGTTCTTCGTCGGGCCGCGCTACACGGTGGCCGACATCACCGCGCAGTGCGCGCTGCTGCTCGGCAAGCACACCGGTACCGTCATCCCGCCCGAACTCGGCAACCTCGGCCGCTGGTTCGCCGAGGTCTCGGCACGGCCCACGGCGCGCGCCTGAATCCGCCCCCCAGTCACCCACCCCCCACCGGCCCGTCAGAGAGGCCAACGGAGACACCATGACCCACAGCATCGTCGCCACCATCAAGGTCAAGCAGGGCCACGAGGCCGACTTCGAGGCAGTCGCCCTCAAGCTCGTGGCCGCGGTCAATGCCAACGAGCCAGGCTGCCTGCTCTACACGCTCAGCAAGGGCGACGACCCGCTCACCTATGTGTTCATGGAGCGCTACAAGGACGACGACGCGCTCAAGAACCACCGCGGCACCGACCACTTCCGCTCGCTCGGCCGCGAGATGGGCGCCTTCATGGACGGCCCGCCCTCGGTGCTGCGCATGCGCGAGCTCGGCTGAACCGGGCCCCCGCCGTCAGGCCGCGGGCCGGCGGCGGATCATCCGCAGCGCGGTGTACACCTGCACGGTCTGACCGTGCTGGTTGATGACCTCGTTGCGGGTGCGGCACAGGCCCCGATCGGGCTTGCCGGTGGCCCGCAGTTCCTCCACCTGGCTGCGCACCTGGAGGGTGTCGCCCACGAACACCGGCGCCTTCACATCCACCTCCGAGCGCAGGAAGGCCATGCCGTGGATGCGCACCGCGCCCAGGGTCAGCGCTTCGGCAAACGAGAACACCAGCGCGCCGGGCACGAAGCGGCCCTCGATCGCCGAGCCGCTGCGGTCGGCGAGATTGGTGAAGAGCTCCTCGGTGAGCCAGGTGAGGTTCAGCCAGGCCACCAGGTCGGGCTCGGTGATGGTGCGCGAGCGGGTCTGCCAGTGGCTGCCGGGCTGAAGGTCCTCCCACCAGACATCGGGCAGGGTGGGAACGGGCTGGGTCATCGGTCTTCTCCGGTAGGAACGGCCAGGGGTGGCGCCTCGGCGGCGGCGCCAGCGGCGATCAGCGCGTCGATCGCGTCATCGGTCAGCCCGGCCTCGCGCAGCAGCGTCCGGGTGTGCTCGCCCAGGCGCGGCGGCGGCCGCATCGCGGCGGTGCGGCCATCGATCCGGATGCCGTTGCCGGCCAGGCGCATCGCCGAACGGCCGTCGCCGGCCGGCAGTTCCTGGAAGAAGCCGGTGGCGAGCAGGTGGGGATCGCTGAACAGGCCCTCCAGGGTGTTGACCGGGCCGTGCGGGATGTCCAGACGGGTGAGCGTCTCGGTCCACTGCGCGGTGGTGCGCTCGGCCACGAAGCCGGCCGCCAGGGCGTAGAGCACCTCGATGTTCTCGGTGCGGGCGCGCATGTCGGCGAAGCGCGGATCGGTGGCGAGTTCGGGTCGGCCCACCTCGGCGAAGAATCGCGCCCAGTGGGCGTCGGTGTAGGGCATCAGGCAGAGATGGCCGTCGCGGGTGCGCCAGGGCCGGCGCGACGGCGCGAGCACCCGCGAGTAGCCGGCGGGCCCGCTCGGCGGGGTGAAGGCCTGGCCACCGAGGTGCTCGATCAGCGTGAAGCCGGTCATGGCCTCGAACATCGACACCTCCACCTGCGAGCCGGTGCCGTCGCGGGCGCGGGCGATCAGCGCGGCCATGATCGCGTGCACGGCCATCAGCGCGCAGGTCTTGTCGGCGGCCACCGTGGGCAGGAAGCGCGGCTCGCCGGTCTGCCGGCGCATCAGGTCGGCCAGGCCGCACAGGCCCTGCACGATGTCGTCGTAGGCCGGCCGGCCGGCGTAGGGCCCGGCCTCGGAGAAGCCATTGAGGCTGGCGTAGATCAGGCGCGGATTGGCGGCGCACACCGCCGCCGGATCGAGACCGATGGCGGCGAGCTTCTGCGGCCGGATGTTGTGCATCAGGACATCGGCGCCGGCCACCAGGCGGGCGAGCGCGGCGCGGCCCTCGGGATGCTTCAGGTTGAGCACCACGCTGCGCTTGTTGCGGTTGACCGGGATGAAGCCCGCGGCCATGCCGGGGCTGCGGGCCTCGCCGGTGCGTCGCGGCGAATCGCCCTGGGCGGTCTCGACCTTGATGACATCGGCGCCGTAGTCACCCAGGAACTGGCTGGCATAGGGCCCGAAGAGCACGGTGGTGAGGTCGATCACCCTCACCCCGTGCAGCGGCGGCAGTGGCGGACTCAGCACAGCACGCCCGCGGCGCGCAGCGCGTCGATCTCGGCGCGGCTGTAGCCGGCCTGGGCGAGCACCTCGTCGCCATGCTGGCCCAGGCGCGGCGCCGGGCCGGGCGCGCGCTTGGTCACGCCCTCGATCTCGAAGGGACTGTTGACGGTGAGCCCCGAGCCGTCGGCGAAGGGCAGCACGACGCCGGCGGCGCGCATCTGCTCGTCCTCGGCCATGTCGTAGATGCTGCCGACGATGCCGAAGGTGATGCCGCCGGCATCGAAGCGCGCCCGCCACTCGGCGAGGTCGCGCTGCAGGAAGCGGGCGTCGAGCAGCGCCAGCAGCGCGAGGTGGTTGGCGCTGCGCGCCTCGACGGTGGCAAAGCGCGGATCGCCCGGCAGCTCCGGGCACTCGAGCGCCTCGCACAGCGGCTGGAACTGGCGCGCCGGGTTCAGCAGCGTGAGGTTCAGCCAGCGGCCGTCGCGGCAGCGGTAGAGGTTGGTGAGGGGATTGGGCGCCTGCTCGCGCGGCAGCCGCGGCGGCAGGGTCAGGCCATCGAGCGCGGCCTGGGCCATCACGCCGTTGGCCCACACCCCGTTGGCCAGCAGCGAGGAGGTGACCAGCCCGCCGCGGCCGGTGCGTTCGCGCCGCAGCAGCGCGGTGACGATCGCCGCGTACAGGGCCACGCCGCTGGGGTGATCGCCCATGCCGCTCACCGAGCGCGCCGGCGGGGCATCGTGCTCGGCCTTGACCAGGTCCATCAGGCCCGAGCGGGCCCAGTAGGCGGTGGAATCGAAGCCGGTCTTGCCGGCCTCGGGCCCGGTCTCGCCGTACGCGGTGAAGGAGCCGTAGATCAGCCGCGGATTGAGCGGCGCGAGCGCGGCGTAGTCCACCTTCAGGCGCTCGCGGGCGGGCAGCGGCAGGTTGGTCACGAAGACATCGGCATCGCGCACCAGCCGGTGCAGCACCGCGAGGCCCTGCGGCTGACGCAGGTCGAGCGCCACGCCGCGCTTGCCGCGGGCATCGAGCTCCCAGGGGAAGTTGTGCTCGGTGGGCGGCATGCCCGGGGAGCGGTAGAACTCGCGGTAGGGATCGCCCTCGGGGGGCTCGATCTTGATCACATCGGCGCCGAGGTCGCCGAGGATGGTGGCGGCGGCCGGCGCGGCGATGAAGCTGGCGCAGTCGATCACCTTCAGGCCGTCGAACGGCAGCGCTTCCGAAGCCATGTCTGCTCTCCTGGTGGGCCGGCCTGCCCTTGGCTGCCGACGGTGGCGCAGGGTAGCCGATCGTCCGCGCGGCCCGCGGCGCGCGCGGGCGTTCATGGAACCGTTCCGCAGACGGCGGAATCGCCACGACGGCCCCTGAGCGCGGCGCCTAGAATCGACCGACATTCCCCGCCCCGAGCCCGCCATGCCCAGCCTTCCGCATCCCACCCCGTCGCGCCGCGGCCGCCGCCTGCTGCCGCGGATCGCGCTGCTCGTGGCCGCATTCGCCTGCGCCGGCGCGCAGGCCCAGACTCCGGCCTGGCCGAGCAAGCCCATTCGCATCATCACCGGCTTTCCGGCGGGCAGCGCCACCGACTCCATCTCGCGCACGCTGGCCGAACACCTGCGCGCGAAGCTCGGCCAGCCGGTGATCGTCGAGAACCGGGCCGGCGCCAATGGCGCGCTCGGCGTGGCGGAGGTGGCGCGGGCCCCGGCCGACGGCCACACCATCCTGGCCACCAACTCCAGCAGCATCACCGTCAACCCGCAGGTGTACCGCAAGCTCGGCTATGTGCCGGAGCGCGACTTCATCCCGCTCACCATGGTGGTGTCGGCGCCCTTCATCCTGGTGGTCAATCCCGCGGCCGAGCGCACCGCCGGCGTGAACAGCGTGGCCGATCTCATGGCCCTGGCGCGCAGCAAGCCCGGCCAGATCACCTACGGCTCGGGCGGGCCCGGCAACCTCGCCCACCTCGGTTTCGAGATGATCAACAACCGGGCCAGTGTGAAGACCACCCATGTGCCCTACAAGAGCGGCGTGAACGCCCAGCTCGGGGTGCTCGGCAAGGAGATCGACACCATGCTCGACACCCCGGTGACCCTGCCCAACCTGAAGGCCGGCAAGCTCAAGGCGCTGGCCGTGACCACCGCCACCCGCTGGCGCGATCTCCCCGAGGTGCCCACCATGATCGAGGCCGGCTATCCCGGCTTCGATGTGTCGTTCTGGCTGGGGCTGCTGGTGCCGGCGCAGACCCCGCCGGCGGTGGTGCAGGCGCTCTACGCGGCGCTGCGCACGGCCCGCGACGATCCGAACATCCTGCGCCAGCTGCAGACCCAGGGCCAGGTGGAGCTCACCGACCCGCAGGCCTTCGCCGCGCGCATCCGCGCCGAGACCGCAGCCTGGGGCGAGGTGATCCGGCGCGAGAACATCACCCTCGACTGAGCCCGCCGCCCGACCGGGGGTCGGCGCCGGCTTGCCCTGCGCCGCGGCCGCACCCACACTGCGGGCCTCGATCACGCCAACCCCCGCCCTCCGCGCCATGACCCGCAAGCCCAGCCCGCCCGTTCGCCACTTCGAGGACTACCCGGAGGGCGCGGTCTTCGAGCTCGGCAGCATCCGGGTCGAACCCGACGAGCTGCTCTCCTTCGCGCGCCGCTTCGACCCGCAGCCCTTCCACACCGACGCCCGCGCCGCGGCGGAATCGCCCTATGGCGGCCTGATCGCCAGCGGCTGGCACACCGCCAGCCTGATGATGCGGCTGCTGGCCACGCAGTTCCTGTCGCCAGCCTCCAGCCTGGGCTCGCCGGGCGTCGACGAGCTGCGCTGGCTGGCCCCGGTGCGCCCCGGCGACGAGCTGTGGGTGCGGGTCACCATCCTGTCGGCGCGGCGCTCGGCCTCCAACCCCGACCGGGGCGTGGCGATCTCGCTGATCGAGACCCGCAACCAGGAAGGCACGCTGGTGCTGTCGATGAAAGCGGTCAACCTGCTGCGTTGCCGCGCCCGGGCATGAGCGGGGCGCGGCCGCCCGGCCTGATCGCCCGCGCGCTGGCCCGTCTGACCGGCGCCGCCGCCTCGGGCAGCGGCGCGCGCGCCGGTCCGCCGCTGCCGGCCACTGCGGCCGAGCTGCTGACCGAGATGCAGTCGATCAAGGCCCGGCTCGGCGCCGGCGAAGCGGCCACGGTGGTCGAGCGCCTCGAGGCGCTCGCGGGCTCGCCGCTGGCCTCGCCCGATGTCCTCGCCCATGCCGGCATCGCGCGCGTGCTGCTGGGCCAGCACGCCCGGGCGATCCCATGGCTGGAGCAGGCCGTCGGCGCCGATCCGAGGCACGCGCTGGCCCTGAAGTTCATCACCGTGGCCCTGGCCGAGACCGGCCGCCCGGCCGAAGCCCTGGCCCGCGGCGAGCAGGCCCTGAAGATCAACCCGAGCGATTCCGAGACCCTGGGCACCGTGGGCGTCACCCTGATGCGGCTCGGTCGCCGGGCGCAGGCGGCCAGGCACTTCGAGCGGGCCCTGCAGGCCCGGAGCGAGGACCTGACCGCCCTGACCAATCTGGTGATGCTGCACGCCGGCGGACTGGAGCGGTTCAACGAACTGCCGCCGCTGTCGCCACGCACCGCGCAGATCCTGGCGCGCGCCCGCAAGCGGATGATCGCGGCGCTGGACGCCGGCAGCCTCGCGCCCGCCGACGCGCCGGTGCTGATCGCGCTGCTGCACGGCAGCCGCGAACACTTCCCGGTGCTTGAGCGTCTGGTGGCCACCCATCCCGCCAGCGACGAGACGGCGCCCGATGCCGAATCGCTGCGCCGCTACCTGCTGGTCCATGCCCGGGCCGGCCGGGCCGCCGAGGCCGCCGATCTGGCCATGCGGATGGCCGAGCGCTCGGGCAATCACGGCGCCCCGATGCATACCGCCGGCAGCATGCGGGCAGCCGCCGGCACCGGCTCGTGGCTCGAGAACTGGCGCTGGATGCGCGACGCCCACCGCGACATCGAGCCCGACCATGTGGTCCGCCAGGTGCCGGAGTGGGATGGCTCGCCGCCGGGCGATCGCGGCGTGTTCGTCTATCAGGACCAGGGCTACGGCGACGCGCTGATCGGCCTGCGTCTGGTCGGCGCGCTGGCTCAGCGCGGTGTGCGCTTCGTGCCCTGGGTCAAGCCCACCCTCGCCGGCCTCGCCCGCAGCGCGCCCGGTTGCGAGGCGCTGGTCAGCAGCGACGCGCTGCCTGACCCGCGGGCGCATGGCTGCGCGTTCGCGATCCCGATGTTCGGCCTGGTGTCGGCCCTGAATCTCGGCGCGGCCGAGATCGCGCAGGCGCCGGTGCTGCGCGCCGATCCGGCCGCCACCGAGGCCTGGCGCGAGCGCCTGGCGACACGGCCCGGCCGGCGCATCGGTCTGGCGCTGCTCGGCAACCCCGAGCGCCACGACGACTGGGTGCGATCGGTGATGCCGGCCGCGGCGCAGCCGCTGACCGCGCTGCGCGACCGGATCTCGTGGGTGAACCTCTCGGTCGACCGCCGGCCCGAGCGCGACATCCTGATCCGCCAGCTCGGCGCGACCGACCCGACCTCGACCCTGCGCACGCTCGACGATACCGCGGCCCTGATCGCCTCGCTCGACGCGGTGGTCACCATCGACAGCGTGGTTGCGCACCTGGCAGCCGCGCTGGGCAAGCCTACCTGGGTGCTGGTGCCCACCCAGGTCGACTGGCGATGGCGCATCGGCGACCGGCTCAGTCCGTGGTGGCCGGCGGTTCACGCGCTGCCGGCCAGCCGGCCTGGTGACTGGGCCGAGCCGATCGCCCGCCTGAGCGCCGCGCTGGCCGCAGACTGAGCGGAGGGCGATCGGTGTTGCCGTCGCCCCGCGGCGCTCAGGTCTTGCGCCGCTGACGCTGCGACTTCTCGCGCCGCTCGAGCCCTTCCGGGGCCGGGATCTCGCCGGCAGCCACGGCATCGAGCAGCCACTGGCGAATGGCGTCCACCCCCGGCACCGGCCCGGGCACGGGCGGGCGCGCAACGCGCACGGCCACCCGCACCTCGTTGCTCACCTCGAGCAGCGTGAGGCCGGGCTGATCGGCCCACAGCCGGGCAGCATGGGCGAGGCAGGCCTTGCGGACCGGATTGGCCATGGGCGCCTCAGGCTGGCGACGGCTCGGGTGCCGGGCACTGGGCCACGGCTCGCACAAAGCGCATGAATTCCGCATCGCGGTCGTGTTCACCAGGACCGATCCAGGGCGGTTGCGGAAACGCCGCCAGGCAGACCACCACGAGGCGACGGCCACGGTCGATGTAGAGGAACTGGCCGGCGAATCCGCGGGCGAGCATCGCCCCCTCACGGGTGAGCCACCAGCTCATGCCGTAATGACTCAGCTCGAGCGCCCGGGTGGCCGGAAGGGCGAGCGTTTCGGGCGGCAGTGCGAAGGCCGGCTGCGCCATCGCGTCGATCCAGCCCTCGGGCAGCAGCCGCCGGCCGCCGACCACGCCATCGTCGCAGACCAGCTGCGCGACACGCGCGAAGTCGCGCAGCGCCATGCCGGCACGGCTGCCGCCGATCTCCTGCCCACCCTGCGACTCGAGCGTGTAGAAGGCGTCGAACTCCATGCCGGCCGGCTGCCAGATGCGTTCCGACAGATAGCGCGCGAGCGGTTGACCGGTGGCCGCGCTGAGCGCCGCGCCAAGCAGGTAGGTATCGCCGCTGTTGTAGCACCAGACGCTGCCAGGCTCATGCAACGGCGGGAGCGCACGCATGATTTCGAGCACGCCGCCGGGCACCTGATTGGCCAGCGAGCGGCTGTAGCGGTTCACATCGGAGTCGCGGTCGGGGTAGACCTCGGTCCAGCGCACGCCGGAGGACATGGTGAGCAGGTGCCGGATGCTCACCCGCTCGTAGGCCGAGCCGGCCAGCGCCGGCAGCCAGCGCACCACCGGCTCGTCGAGGCTGGGTAGGCTGCCATCGGCCAGGGCCGCACCCACCAGGACCGCGGTCATGGACTTGATGGTGGACATGGTGCTCCAGCGGTCGGCCTCGCGCAGCCCCAGACCGTAGCGCTCGAGCACCACCCGGCCCTCCCGCATCACCAGCAGGCCGGCGACGGTGTTGCGATCGAGGAACTCGGCCACGCCGGCCGGCGCCCCGTCCACCCGATAGACCGGCGTGATTTCCGGCCCGCGTGGCAGCGCCCGCGGCGAAGGGCCGCGGGCAATCGTGCGCGAGGCGAACAGCTGATCGACGATGCGATAGCCCCAGGCCTGCAGCCCGGGCGGCCAGAGCAGGAAGTTCTCGGCCCGTGGCAGGTGAGCCTGCGGACGGCTGTCATCGTTGCGCGGGCTCATCGCCTCACTCCAGCTTCGCGCCCGAGTCGCGCACCGCGCGCTCGAGATCGCGCGCGCCGTCGCGCAGCTGCGCCGCGAAGGCTTCGGGGGAGGCGCTGGTGGCCACATCCATGCCCTGGCTGGCCACCCGCTCGCGCACGCCCGCGCGGGCCATGGCGCGCGCGGCCGCCTCATGCAGGCGGCGCACCACCGCCGGCGGCGAGCCGGCCGGCAGATAGAGGCCGAAGGAGAAGCTCGCGTCATAGCCCGGCAGGCCCGCCTCGGCCGCGCCCGGAATGCCGGGAATCGCCGGCGAGGCGGCGGCGGTGGTGAGCGCCAGCGCCCGCATCCGCCCGGCCTTGATCAGGTTCATGACGGTGGGCGGGGTGGCGAACATCACCTGGGTGTCGCCGGCGATGGTGGAGGTGGCCGCCGCCGCGCCGCCCTTGAACTGCACGGTGATGAACTTCACCCCGGCCGCGGTCTCGAACTGGGCGCTGGCCAGGTGCGGCGTGGAGCCGTTGCCGGACGCGGCCGAGGCCAGGCGCTCGGGATGGGCGCGGGCGTGGGCGATCAGCTCGCGCAGCGAGCGCACCGGCAGCTCGTTGTTGACGCAGATGATCATCGGCCCGACCGCGAGCTGGGTGATCGGGATGAAGTCGCGGTTGCCGTCGTAACCCAGGCGCCGGTAGAGCGCCGCGGTGAGCGCGAAGGGCCCGGCCACCAGGACGGTGTGGCCATCGGCCGGCGCGCGAGCCACCAGCTCGTTGGCGATGGTGCCGCCGGCGCCGGGCCGGTTCTCGACCAGCACCTGCGTGCCGAGCTCGCGACCGAGCTCGTCGGCCGCCACCCGGGTGATGAAGTCGCCCGAGCCGCCGGGCGGATAGCCCACCACCAGCCGCAGGGGTTTGGCCGGCCAGGCGGCCGGCTGGGCGCGGCCGGTGGCCGCCGGCAGGGCCGCAAGCGCGGACAGCGCCCGCAGCAGGGTTCGACGATGGGTACGCATGTTCAGAGGATCACCCGGCCGCCGCGCAGCAGGGCGATCTCGGCCTCGGTGACGCCGATCTCGCGCAGCACCTCGTCGGTGTGCTCGCCACGCTCGGGCGTGGCGGTGGCCAGCGCGGCCGGCGTGCGCGACAGGCGCACCGCCTGGTTGAGGATGTTGAGCGTGCCCAGCCGCGGATGGTTCACCGGCGCGGCCGCGCCGAGGTGCTTCACCTGCGGGTCGGCGAAGACCTCGTCCATGCGGTAGATGGGACCGCAGGGCACGCCCGCGTCATTGAGCCGGCTCACCCACTCGGCGCTCGGCCGGGTCTGCAGCGCCGACTCGATCTCGGCGGCGAGCGCGGCCCGGTTGGCGGCGCGGTCGTCAGCGCGGCGGAAGCGCGGATCGTCGGCGAGCTCGGGGCGGCCGATGGCCTCGCACAGCCGCATCCACATCACGCTGCCCGAGGCGGCGACATTGATGTGGCCGTCGGCGGTGCGATAGGCCGAGGTGGGCATGCTGGTGGGGTGATCGTTACCCACCTGCGGTGGCACCTGGCCATCCATGGTGTAGCGGGCGGCCTGGAAGTCGAGCAGCGTGATGCCGGCCTGCAGCAGGTTCGACTGCACCCACTGGCCTTCGCCGCTCACCTCGCGCTCAAGCAGCGCGGTCATGATGCCCAGCGCGGCAAGCAGCCCGGCGGTGACATCGGCCACCGCCGCGCCGGCCCGCAGCGGGCCCTGGCCGGGGAAGCCGGTGACCGACATGATCCCGCACAGGCCCTGCGCGATCTGGTCGAAGCCCGGCCGGTCGCGGTAGGGACCGTCCTGGCCGAAGCCCGAGATGCTGGCCAGGATGATGCGCGGGTTGATCGCCCGCAGCGAGGCGTAGTCGATGCCCAGCCGGTCCTTCACATCGGGCCGGTAGTTCTCGACCACCACATCGGCGGTGGCCACCAGCCGGCGGAAGATGTCGCGGCCGGCCGGCGCCTTGAGATCGAGGGTGATCGAGCGCTTGTTGCGGTGCAGGTTCTGGAAGTCGGAGCCGTCGCGGGCGCCGCCGAGGTCCTCGTCGCCGGGGGTCTCGACCTTGATCACATCGGCGCCGAAGTCGGCGAACTGGCGCACGCAGGTGGGCCCGGCGCGCACGCGGGTGAGGTCGAGGATGCGCAGCCGCGCGAGTGCCGGAGAGGCCTGGATTCTTGCCATGGTCAGTTCGCCTTGCGAAGCCAGACGGCGGTGTCGTGGAAGGCCGCGCCGCCGTTGGGATAGCCGGGTTCGGCCGAGGTGAGCAGGTTCACGCCCATGCCGCCCGCGAAGTGCCGGTTGGGCCAGATGCCCTCGAGCACCACCACCGAACGCTGCTGACCGCCCTGCGGCCGGGCATGCACGGTGATCTCGCCCTGGCGGTTGCCGATCACCACCGGGTCGCCCTCGGCCAGGCCGAGCTCGGCGCAGACCTCGGGGTGGATGAGCGCGGTGGGACGCTTCTCGCGCTGCAGGGAACCGGGGGTCTCGGTGAAGGTCGAGTTGAGGAAGGTGCGCGCCGGCGCGGCCACCAGCCGGTACGGGCGCTGGGCGTCGGTCTCGTCGATGACATCGAAATGGTCAGGCAGCGCGGGCATCTCGCGCCAGCGCCCGCCCAGCTTCGACCAGTCGGGCTTGAAGCGGAAACGCCGGTCAGGCCAGGCGAAGCCGTCGAGAAAGTGCGCGGTCTCGAAGGGCAGCGCGCAGTCCTGGCCGCCGCGCTCCCAGTTGGTCTGCGCATCCCACAGGCCGGAGCGGCGCAGGGTCTCGTCCATGATCTCCCAGGCGCTCATCCGGAAGCCCGGGTGCTCGGCGCCGAGCCGGCGGGCGAGCTCGCAGATCACGAAGTGGTTCTCGCGGCACTCGCCCGGCGCCTCGACCACCTTGCGCGCCACCTGGAAGGTGGTGTGCCCCGAGGCGGTGTAGAAGTCGTCGTGCTCGAGGAACATGGTGGCCGGCAGCACGATGTCGGCGAAGGCCGCGGTCTCGGTCATGAACTGCTCGTGCACGCAGGTGAAGAGATCCTCGCGCGCCAGCCCCTCGTGCACCTTGCCGAGCTCGGGGCAGACCACCGCCGGGTTGGTGTTCTGGATCAGCAGCGCGGTGACCGGCGGGCCGCCGGCGAGCGCATCGGCGTCACCGGTGAGGATCGGTCCGAGGCGCGACTGGTCGAGCGCGCGCACCGAGGTGTCGACCCGGTCGAGCCCCTCGATGAGGCTGCGGTCGAGCGGATAGATGCCGGTGTGGCCGTAGACCGCCCCGCCGCCGCGCCGCTGCCAGGCGCCGACCACCGCCGGCAGGCAGCTCACCGCGTGCATGTTGACCGCGCCGTTGCGCTGGCGCGAGAAGCCGTGGTGGGCGCGGATGAAGGGCGCCTTCGCGCGACCATACAGGCGGGCGAAGGCGATGATGTCCTCGGCCGGCAGACCGGTGATCGCCTGCGCCCATTGCGGGGTGCGCTCGCGCAGATGGGCGGCGAGCTCGTCGGGCGCGTCGGTGTGGGCGCGCAGGTAGTCCCAGTCGGCGAATCCCTCGGCGAACAGCACCTGCATCACCGCGCAGGCCAGCGCGCCGTCGGTGCCGGGCCGTACCGGCAGATGCAGGTCGGCCCGTTCGGCCGTGCCGGTGCGGTAGGGGTCGATCACCACCAGCGTGGCCCCGCGCTTCCTGGCGGCCATCGCGTGGGTCATGACATTGACCTGGGTGTTCACCGGATTGCCGCCCCAGATCACGATCAGGTCCGAGTGCTCGCCGGCCTCGCGCAGGTCGACGCCGCGCTTGGCGCCGGTGCCGGCGATCCAGCCGTTGTCGGCCAGCGCCACGCAGATGGTGGAGTGCCAGCGCGAGTAGCCCATCACATGGCGCAGGCGGTTGATGCCGTCGCGCTGCACCAGGCCCATGGTGCCGGCGTAGAAGTAGGGCCAGACCGTGGCCGGGCCGTGCGCCTGGGCGCGGGCGATGAAGGCCTGCGCCACCTCGTCGAGGGCCTGCTCCCAGCTGATCGGACGGAACCGGCCGCTGCCCTTGGGGCCGTCGCGCTTGAGCGGACGGGTGAGGCGGTCGGGGTGATGGATGCGCTGGGCGTAGCGCGCCACCTTCTCGCAGATCACGCCCGCGGTGTAGGGATTGCGCTGCGAGCCGCGCACCCGGCCGATGGTGTGGGCATCGAGCCGCTCGACCTCGAGGGCGCAGGTGCTGGTGCAGTCATGTGGGCACACCGAGGGCACGATCTCGATGGCGGGCCTGGCGGAGGAATGGCTCATGCTGGGCGGTGGAGGAAGGCGGAAGACGCGCGCCGGCGCCGCGCCCGCGGGCCGCGCGCGCGCAGCCCGCAGCATAACCGGCCCTTGCCGGGACGGCAGCCGCCTCGGCAGGCGCGGCGATGCGACACAATGCGGCTCCCCCCGGAGATTGCGCTTGCCCAACCCGTCCGATCCGCGCAGCCCGTCCGCGCCGAGCGCCGCCGCGCCCGGGCCCGGCGCCGAGCCCGCGCGGGCGATCCGCCTGCTGCCGCTGCTGGCCACCGGCGCCTTCGCGAGCCAGGCCTCCATGCGGGTGGTCGATCCGATGCTGCCGCAGCTGGCGCGGGACTTCGGCACCGGCATCGCCGAGCTCTCGGGCGCGATCACCGCCTTCGCCGTCGCCTACGGCCTGATGCAGCTGGTCTACGGCCCGATGGCCGACCGACTCGGCAAGCTGCGGGTGATCACCGGGGCGACCCTGGCCGCCTGCGTGCTCTCGGGCGCCTGCGCGCTGGCCACCGGCCCGCTCAGCCTGGCCGTGCTGCGACTGCTGAGCGGCGCGGCCTGCGCGGGGCTGATCCCGGTCTCGCTCGCCTGGATCGGCGACCATGTGCCCTACCAGCGCCGACAGCTCACCCTGGCGCGCTTCATGATCGGCTCGACCCTGGGCGTGGTGGTCGGGCAGATCGCCGGCGGCGTGTTCGCCGACACGCTGGGCTGGCGGATGTCCTTTCTTGCCCAGTCGGTGGTGTTCCTCGCCGTGGCCCTGGCCCTGCTGCGCGTGCTGCGCCGGGGTCAGGCCGATGCGCCGGCGTCGGGCGCGGTGGCCGGCGGCAACCCGCTGCGCGCCTTCGGCGCGGTGCTGCGCGAGCGCTGGGCGCGGATCATCCTGGCCCTGGTGCTGGTGGAGGGCGCCCTGAACTTCGGCACGCTCGCGCTGCTGCCTTCCTGGCTGCACGAGGCCCACGGCCTGGCGCTGTGGCAGACCGGCATGGCCGCCGCCGGCTACGGCGCGGGCGGCCTGACGGTGGCGCTGCTCGGGCGCTGGCTGGTGGCGCATCTGGGCGAGCGCGGCATGGCGCTGGTGGGCGCCGTGGTGCTGTGCGCGGGCACGCTCAGCACCGGCGGCCCCCACTGGGCGCTGGAGTCGCTCAAGTGCGCCATCACCGGCGCCGGCTTCTTCATGATGCACAACACCCTGCAGACGCTGGCCACGCAGATGACGCCGAGCCAGCGCGGTACCGCCATCTCGGCCTTCGCGCTGTCGCTGTTCATCGGTCAGTCGGCCGGGGTGGCCGCGGTGGCGCGTCTGGGCCAGGCCATCGGCTTCGAGCGGATCAAGACCCTCAACGGGCTCGGCCTGCTCGCCCTGGGCCTGGTGCTCACCGCGCTGCTGCAGCGTCGGGCGCGCGCCTGAGCGGGCTCGCGCAGCGGGCTCAGCGCCGGGCGCCGGTGGCTGCGCCTACAATGCGGCCGTGAGTCTTCGCCTGCCCGCCCGCCTGCGCCTGGGGTTCCGGGGATCGCCGCTGCGTCACGCGCCGTTCCGGCACTACTACCTCGGCGGCCTGGGCGTGTCCCTGGGCTTCACCATGCAGGCCACCATGGCCGCGTGGCTGATGGCCACCCTCACCCCCTCGGCGCTGATGGTGGCCCTGGTCCAGACCGCCAGCACGGCGCCCGCCCTGCTCTTCGGCCTGGTGGCCGGTGCGCTGGCCGACATCTTCGAGCGCCGCCGCATCATCCTGATCACCCAGAGCGTGGCCCTGGCCAGCATGGCCATCCTGGGCCTCACCACCCTGGCCGGCCTGATCGGGCCGGGCGCGCTGCTGGCGCTGACCTTCCTGATCGGCTCGGGCTTCATGCTCGCCACCCCGGCGCAGCAGGCCAGCGTCAACGAGCTGGTCTCGCGCGACGAGCTGCCGCGGGCGGTGGCCCTCGGGGCGGTCTCGTTCAACATGGCGCGCGCGGTGGGCCCGGCGCTGGCTGGCGCGATCGCGGCCTGGCTGGGCTCGGGCAGCGCCTTCCTCGCGGCAGCGGCCTGCGCGCTGCCCTTCATCCTGGTGGTGCGCGGCTGGAAGCCGCGCGAGCCCTCCCTGCCCGGCGTGCCCGAGACGCTGCTCTCGGGCGTGCAGAGCGGCCTGCGCTTTGCCCGCCACACCCCGGCGATGCGCGCCCTGGTGATCCGCAATGTCAGCTTCTGCCTGGGGGCGAGCAGCTTCTGGGCGCTGCTGCCCGTGATCGCGCGCGACCAGCTCGAGATGGGCGCGGGCGGCTTCGGCCTGCTCTCGGCCGGTTTCGGGCTGGGCGCGGTGGCCGGCGCGCTCTGGATTCCGCGCCGGCTCAAGCGCATGGATCTCGACACCGTGGTCAGCCGCGGCGTGCTGCTGTGGATCGTCGCCGCCTGCGTGGTGGCGGTCTCGCACATCGCCGTGATCGCGCTGGCCGGCGCGGTGGGCGTGGGCATCGCGTGGGTGAGCGTGCTGGCGGGGCTGTCGGCCGGCACGCAGAGCACCGCGCCGGCCTGGGTCCGGGCGCGCGCGGTCTCGGTCACGCTGGTGGCGGTGCAGGTGAGCCTGGCCCTGGGCAGCGCCTGGTGGGGACTGGTGGCCACCCTGGCCGGCACCCAGGTGGCGCTGGCGATCTCGGCGGTGGCCATGTTCGGCCTGCACCTGCTGAACCGGCGCTTTCCGGTGGGCCTGGGCACCGAGGCCGAGGTGACCACCGGGGTGCAGTTGCCCGACATCGCGATGGCAATCGAGCCGCTGCCGCATGACGGCCCGGTGCTGGTGCAGCTCGAGTACCGGATCGACCCCGACAACGAGGCCGGCTTCCTGCGCGCGATCCATGCGGTGGAGCCCACCCGGCGGCGCAACGGCGCGGCGAGCTGGCGGGTCTACCGCGATGTCGGCGAGGGCGGACGCTTCGTGGAGCGTTTCGTGATCGCGTCCTGGGCCGAGTATGTCCGCCTGCGGCTGCGCATGACGGTGGCCGACCGCGAGGTGCAGGAGCGGGTCGCGCTGTTCCAGCGCGAAGGAGTGCCGGTGCGGGTGTCGCGGCTGATCGGGGTGAACCCGCAGGATGCGCCCCCCGACGAACGGGAGTCGGCGATCAGCTAGGTCGGGGCGGCGGCGCCGCCTCGGGCCTGCGATCTCGCCGCAAGGCGCGCGCCCGACGGTGCGCGCGCCGGGCGGGGCATGCAGCCCCGCCCGCCGGCAGGCTCAGGTGCCGTAGCCGGCGATCGCCTTGACCTCGAGGTACTCCTCCAGACCGAAGCGGCCCCACTCGCGGCCGTTGCCCGACTGCTTGTAGCCGCCGAAAGGCGCGCCACGCTCGTTGGGCGAGCCGTTCAGGTTGACATTGCCGGCGCGGATCTGACGGGCCACCTTGCGGGCCCGCTCGACCGAACCCGCCGACACATAGCCCGCCAGACCATAGGGCGTGTCGTTGGCGATGCGCACCGCCTCGTCCTCGTCCTGGTAGCCCATGATCGAGATCACCGGGCCGAAGATCTCCTCGCGCGCGATGGTCATGTCGTTGGTGACATTGGCGAAGACCGTGGGCTTCACGAAATAGCCCTTGTCATAGCCGTCGGGCCGACCCGGACCGCCCGCCACCAGCGTGGCGCCTTCCTCGATGCCCTTGCGGATCAGGGCCTGGATCTTCTCGTACTGGATCGAGGACACCACCGGGCCGATGTTGGAATCGGCCGCGCGCGGGTCGCCGCAGCGGGTCTTCTCGGCCACGGCGCGGGCGATCGCGATCGCCTCGTCCATCTTCGACTGCGGCACCAGCATCCGGGTGGGCGCGTTGCACGACTGGCCCGAGTTGTTGAACACATGGGCCACGCCGCCGCCGACCGCCTTCTGCAGGTCGGCGTCGTCGAGGATGACGTTGGGCGACTTGCCGCCGAGTTCCTGGCTCACCCGCTTGACCGTGGTGGCCGCGCGCTGCGCGACATCGATGCCGGCGCGGGTGGAGCCGGTGAAGGAGATCATGTCGATGCCGGGATGGCCGCTCATGGCCGCGCCCACTTCCTGGCCCAGGCCGTTCACCAGGTTGAACACGCCCGCCGGCACGCCCGCCTCGTGGAGCACCTCGGCGAAGATCAGCGCCGACGAGGGCGTGAACTCGGAGGGCTTGAGGATCATGGTGCAGCCCGCGGCCAGCGCCGGGGCCACCTTGCAGGTGATCTGGTTCAGCGGCCAGTTCCAGGGGGTGATCATGCCGACCACGCCGATCGGCTCGCGCACCACCATGGCCGCGCCGAGCTGCTCCTCGAAGTGGTAGTTCTTGAGCACATCGAGGGTGGAGACGATGTGGCCCAGACCGGCGCCGGCCTGCACCTTCTCGGCAAAGCCGAGCGGGGCGCCCATCTCGTCGGAGATGGCCGCGCCGATGTCCTTCATGCGCGACTTGTAGACCTCGATGATGCGGGTGAGCAGGGCCACCCGCTCCTCGCGGCTGGTCTGAGAGAAGGTCTCGAAGGCGCGCCGCGCGGCGGCCACGGCCTTGTCCACATCGGCGGCCGAACCCAGCGCGATGTCGTACATCGCCTGCTCGGTGGCCGGGTTGACGACGGGACGGCTCTTGGGCGTGACCGGGTCGACCCAGGCGCCGTCGATGTAGAACTTCATGCGTTGAACCATCGGATCCTCACTGTAGATCGGCAAAAACCGGCTGTAGGACGCCGCGCACGCGGCGTGGCGACGGACGCGGATTGTGGCATGAGCCCGATCCGGCCGGCGGGCGCCGCGCGGCCCCGGCGTGTCGATCAGGCGCGATCGGCGTGGCCGGCGCGGGCGCGGCCTGCCATCATGCCGCGCCAGCCCTCACCAGGAGCACCACCGCCATGGACAAGGCCTTCGCCGGACTTCGGGTCATCGACTTCACCACCACCATCGCCGGCCCGCACTGCAGCCGGCTGCTCGCCGACATGGGCGCCGAGGTGATCAAGATCGAGGCGCCGGAGGGTGACATGATGCGCACCCGCCCGCCGCTGCGCGCCGGCGCCAGCACCGCCTTCGGCCAGCTCAATGCCGGCAAGAAGAGCGTGGTGCTCGATCTGAAGTCGCCAGCCGCGCAACAGGCCGCGCGCGCCCTGGTGGCCGGCGCCGACATCCTGCTGGAAAACTTCCGCCCCGGCGTGATGAAGCGACTGGGCCTCGACTGGGAGAGCCTCTCCCCGCTGAACCCGCGCCTCATCTACTGCGCCATCTCGGGCTACGGCCAGACCGGCCCCTCCTCCCAGCTGCCGGCCTACGCGCCGGTGGTCCACGCCGCCGCCGGCTATGACCTCACCCACCTGCGCTACCAGGAAGGCCGCACCCGGCCCGACTACTGCGGCATTTTCGTGGCCGATGTCGCCTCGGGCGCCTATGCCTTCGGCGGCATCGCCACCGCCCTGCACCAGCGCCATGTCACCGGGCGCGGCCAGTTCGTCGATGTGTCCATGCTCGAGACCATGCTCGGCTTCACGCTCACCGAACTGCAGAGCGCGCAGTTCGAGGTGCCGCCGATGGGGCGGCCGATGTTCGGGCCGCTGGCCTGCGCCGATGGCTACCTGATGGTGGCGGTGGCCAGCGAGAAGACCTTCCAGTCGATGTGCGAGGCGGCCGGCCATCCCGAGTGGGCCCAGGATCCGCGCTTCGCGGCCTACACCGACCGGCGGGTGAACTGGGGCCAGTTCATGGACCTGGCCGAGGCCTGGTCGGGGCTGCTGACCATGGCGCAGTGCCGGGCCCTCTTCGACGCCCACGGCGTGCCCTGCTCGCCCTACCGGACGGTGGCCGAGGCGCTGGCCGATCCGCAGATCGCGCATCGCGAGGCCATGGCCGAGGTGCGTGATGCCGGCGGCAGCTTCAAGGTGCTGAACCCGCCATTTCGCCTGTCGGCGGCCGACACCCGCGCCGGAGCCCACTCGCCGGCCCTGGGCGAGCACACCGCGCAGGTGCTGCGCGAGGCCGGACTCGACGAGGCCAGCCTCGCGGCGCTGGCGCCGAGGCGCTGAGCGGCCATGCTGGCCTCGCGCGGCCGGCGTGACGGCCCACGGACCGTCCGGTGGATTGAGCACCGGCACCTGTCAGCGTTTCGTCAAGCGCAATCCGCATGATCCGCCCCGGGTCGATCCATACTGACCGACCCCGTCTTCCGGTTCCCCGCTGCATGGTCCGTCTTCGCTCCCGTCTGATTGCCCCGGCCCTGGTGCTCGGTTCGGCCTTCGCCATCCTCCCCCTGCCCGGCGGCGCCGCCGTCGACAGCCCCCTGGCCCTCGCCGCCGACGGCGGCCTCAGCCTGAACGCGGCCCTGGCCGCGCTCGAGTCCGCCAACCCCACGGTGCGGGCGGCGCGGCTGGCGCAGCAGGCGGCGCGGGCCGAGCTGGCGCGGGTGGATGTGAAACCCAACCCCACGGTGCAGGCCCAGGTCTCCAACACCGAAGCCCGCCGCTATCCCTACGCGGCCACCGATCGCCTGGTGCGGGTGGAACAGCTCTTCGAGCGCGGCAGCAAGCGCGAGCTGCGCGCCGCCACCGCGCAGGCCGGCGAGCAGGCGGCGGGTTTCGATCTCGCCGACGCCCTGCGCCGGCAGCGCGTGGAGCTGACCAGCGCCTACCTCGAGCTCGCGGCCGCGCAGCGCCTGGCCGATCTCGCCGCCGAGAACCTGCTCGGTTACGAGCGGCTGCTCGAGGCCACGCAGAAGCGGGTCGCGGCGGGCGATCTCGCCCCGGTCGACGCCACCCGGCTGCGGGTCGAGGCCGAGCGCGCCGCCAACGAGGAACGCGCCGCGCAGGCCGCCCGCGCCCAGGCCCAGCTCGGCGTGGCGGTGTTGCTCGGCGCCGAGGCCCAGGCCGCGCGGCTGCGCGCCACCGATGGCCTCGACGGACGAGACGCCCTCGACACCCTTGCCACCCAGGCCCGGGACACCCTGGACCGCGGACTCGACAGCGCCATCGCCCGACGACCCGACCTGCGCGCGGCCGAGCGCCGGGTGATTGCCGCCACCCAGGCGCGGGCGCTGGCCGCCAGCCTGCGCACCCGCGATGTCACCCTCGGCGTGCAGGCCGACCGAGCGCCGAGTTTCGGAGGCACGGTCTTCGGCGTATCCGCCACCATCCCCCTGTTCGTGAACAACGACTTCAGCGGCGAGATCGCGCGGGCGCAGGCCGATGTCGACGCCGCCCAGGCCGCGTTCGAGCGCACCCGCGCGGCGGCGCTGGCCGAGGCGCTGCGCGCCCACGCGCAGCTGCAATCCGCGGCGCAGCGCGGTCTGCGTCTGCTCGACCAGACCCTGCCGGCCGCGCAACGGGTTGCCGACGCGCTGGAGATCGCCTACCAGCAGGGCGCCGCCAGCCTCACCGATCTCTTCGACGCGCGACGCCAGCGCACCGCGGTGCAGGCCGAGGCCATCCGGGCGCAGGCCGACTTCGGTCAGGCCCACGCCGCCTGGCGGGCCGCCATCGATGGCGAGACCGGCGCCACGCCCCCAGGAAAGCCATGAAGAAGAAGACGCCCGTCATGCTCCTCACCGCGGTCGCGCTGGTGGCGCTGGGCTTCGGTCTGGCGCAGTTCACCCGCCTGCCGGCGAACCAGCCCGGGCCCGAACCGCGTCCGGCGCCCGCCAAGGCGGAAGCGAACGGCAAGGCCCAGGCTCGCCCCGGCACCGTGGCCGCGGGCGGCGCCGACCCGATCTCGCCCGACACCGTGCACTTCGTCACCGGAGCCGCGCAGCTCGCCTCCATCCGGGTCGAGGAAGCCCGGGTCGCCACCGTGCCGCTGGCCGAGCCGCTCAACGCCCGGCTCGCCTACGACGAGAACCTCACCGCCCGGCTCTCGGTCCCGATCAGCGGCCGGGTGCTCGCCATCCGCCGTCAGGCCGGCGACCTGGTGCGCGCCGGCGAGGAACTGCTCAGCGTCGACTCCCCCGAACTCGCCGCCGCGCTCGCCGATGTCCGCAAGGCGCGCAGCGACGACCAGCGCCGGCGCCTGGCTTACGAGCGCGCCCAGCGGCTTTCCGAGGCCGGCGTGCTGGCCCGGCGCGAGCTCGAGAACGCCCAGGCCGAGTTCGAGACCGCCCGCGCCGAGACCGAGCGCGCCGAGCGGCGGCTGCGCAATCTGGCGCCGGGCGGCGCCGAGAGCCCCACCTTCTCGCTGCGCTCGCCGCTGTCGGGCGTGATCGCCGAGCGCCGGGTCAACCCCGGCCAGGAAGTGCGGCCCGATCAGGCCGAATCCCTGTTCGTGGTCAGCGACCTCGCCCATCTCTGGGTGCTCATCGACCTGCCCGAGCGCGATCTGCGACTGGTCAAGCCCGGGCAACGCGCGCTGGTCAAGGTCGACGCCTGGCCCGAGGAGCGCTTCCCGGCCACCATCGAGCGCATCGGCGCGGTGGTCGATCCGGCCACGCGCCGGGTGCAGGTGCGGGCCGTGCTCGACAATCCCGATCGCCGGCTGCGGCCCGAGATGTACGCGCAGGTGATCCTGGCCGCGGCCGACGCCGGCCAGGCAGTGCGCCTGCCCAACAACGCGCTGGTCACCCAGGGCCTCTACAGCTATGTGTTCATCGAGAACCCGCCGGGCTTCTTCACCCGCCGCAAGGTGAAGCTCGGCGTGCAGGACCGCACCCATGCCTTCATCGTCGACGGGGTGGAGCCGGGCGAGATGGTGGTCACCACCGGCGCGCTGCTGCTCAACTCCGAACTCGCCACCCTGGTGAAGTGAGCCGGTCGCCCGCATGCTCGATCGCCTGATCACCTTCGCGCTGCAGCAGCGCGTCTTCGTGCTGGTGCTCACCGGCGTGCTGGTGGCTGCCGGCTGGGTCGCCATGAACAACCTGCCCATCGAGGCCTTCCCCGATGTGCAGGATGTGCAGGTGCAGGTGGTCACGCAGCTGCCCGGCCTCGCGCCCGAGGAGGTCGAGCGCAGCGTGACCCTGCCCATCGAGCGCGAGATGAGCGGCGTTCCCCGCCAGACGCAGCTGCGCTCGGTCTCGATCACCGGCCTGTCCATCGTCACCCTCACCTTCGCCGAAGGCACCGACGACTACTTCGCCCGCCAGCAGGTGCTCGAGAAGCTCGGCAATGTGACGCTGCCGCCCGGCGTGCAGCCGCAGCTCGCGCCGCTGTCCACCGCCGTGGGCGAGGTGTATCGCTATGTGCTCGAGGCGCCAGCCGGCATGCCGCTGAACGAGATCCGCGCCATCCAGGACTGGGTGGTGAAGCCGGCGCTGCGCATCGTGCCCGGCATCGCCGATGTCATCAGCTTCGGCGGCACGGTCAAGGAATACCAGGTGCGGGTCGATCCCTACGCGCTCAAGCGCTACGGAGTCACCCTGAAGCAGGTGTCCGAGGCGCTGGCGCGCAACAGCGCCAATGCCGGCGGCGGGTTCATGCGCCGCGGCGACGAGTCGCTGGTGATCCGCGGCATCGGCCTGTACCGCAGCGTGGATGACATCGCCCGCACCATCGTCGACTCGCCCGGCGGCAGGCCGATCTTCGTGAGCGATGTCGGCACCGTGGCCGCCGGCGATCGCACCCGCTCGGGCATCGTCGCCTTCAACGACCGTGACGATGTCGTGCAGGGCATCGCGGTGATGATCAAGGGCCAGAACGCCTCCAAGGTGGTGGCCCGCCTGCGCGAGCGGGTCGACGAGGTCAACGCCAAGCTGCCGCCCGGGGTGCGCATCCTGCCCACCTACCAGCGCACCGACCTGATCGAGCACACCGTGCTCACCGTCATCGAGAACCTGGCCGTGGGGGCGGCGCTGGTCATCGCCATCCTGATGGTCTTCCTGCGCAGCTGGCAGGCGGCGCTGATCGTGGCCACGGTGATCCCGCTGTCGCTGCTTTTCGCCTTCATCCTGATGGACCTTCGCGGCGTGTCGGCCAACCTGATCTCGCTGGGCGCGGTCGACTTCGGAATCATCATCGACAGCGCGGTGGTGCTGGTGGAGGCGCTGATGGTGCGCCTTGCGCTCGCCCGCAAGGACCTCAATCCCTCGCACGACGGCTACGGCTGGCGCATCCACGAGCTCAAGAGCACCGCGGTGGCGCTCGCCCACCCGATCCTGTTCTCGAAGGCGATCATCATCACCGCCTTCCTGCCGATCTTCACCTTCCAGCGGGTCGAAGGAAAGATCTTCACGCCGGTCACCTACACCCTCACCTTCGCGCTGCTCGGCGCGATCCTGCTCACGCTCACGCTGGTGCCGGCGCTGCTGGCCATGGTGCTGCGCCACCATGATCTGGCCGAGCGGCACAGCCCCTGGATAGAAGCCATGCAGAACGGCTACCGCCGCATGCTGCTGGCGGCCGGGCGCGCCCGCACGGCGGTGCTCGGCAGCTCGCTCGTCGTGCTGGCGGTGGCGCTGGCCTCGGCGCCGATGCTCGGCAGCGAGTTCCTGCCCAAGCTCGACGAAGGCAACATCTGGCTCACCATCACCATGCCGCCGGCCACCTCGCTCAGCAAGACCAAGGAGGTCGAGCGCGAGGTGCGGCGCATCCTGCGCGAGTACCCCGAGGTGCGCATGGTGGTCACCCAGGTGGGCCGGCCCGACGACGGCACCGATCCCAAGGGCCCGAACAATCTCGAGATCCTCGCCGACCTCAAGCCCCGCGGCGAGTGGCGCTTCGCCAGCAAGGACGCGCTGGTGGTCGACATGTCGCGCAAGATCCAGACCATTCCCGGCGTCCCCACCAATTTCTCGCAGGTGATCCAGGACAATGTCGAGGAGGCGCTCTCGGGGGCCAAGGGCGAGATCGTGGTCAAGGTCTTCGGGTCCGACCTCGAGATCCTGCAGGGCCGTGCCGACAAGATCGTGTCGGTGCTCGAGAAGATCCGGGGCGCCACCGATGTGGCGGCCTTCCGCATCAGCGGTCAGACCGAACTCACCATCACCATCGACCGGCAGCGGCTGTCCCGGCTGGGGCTCGATGTTGCCGATGTCAACCAGATGATCGAGACCGCGCTCGCCGGTCAGGCGGTCAATGTCTTCTATGAGGGTGACCGGCGCTTCGATGTCACGCTGCGCCTGCAGCGCTCCTTCCGCGACGCCTTCGACGACATCGCGCAGCTGCAGATCCCGCTGCCCGCCGCAACGACCGCCGGCGCCGGAGGCGGGCTCACGCCCACGGTCGCGCTTGGCGATGTCGCCCTGATCGAGGTCCGACAGGGCGCCAACCGCATCGCGCGCGAGGCCGGCGGGCGCAGCGTGGCCGTCAAGGTCAACCTGATCGGCCGCGACCAGGGCAGCTTCGTCACCGAAGCCCAGAAGGCCGTGGCCGAGCAGGTACCGCTGCCGCCGGGCTACCGCCTCACCTGGGGCGGCCAGTTCGAGAACCAGCAGCGGGCCATGGCGCGACTGAAGGTGGTGGTGCCGCTCTCGGTGCTCATGATCTTCTCGCTGCTGTTCTGGGCCTTCCGGTCGATGACCCATTCGCTGCTGGTGCTGGCCATGGTGCCCTTCACCCTGGTGGGCGGCATCGCCGGGCTGGGGCTGGCCGGGCTGCACCTGTCGGTGTCGGCCGCGGTGGGCTTCATCGCCGTGGCCGGCATCTCGGTGCAGAACGGGGTGATCATGGTCGAGCAGATCATCGAGTTCCTGCGCCGCGGCATGAGCACGGCCGAGGCGATCACCGAGGGCGCGGTGATGCGGCTGCGCCCCATCGTCATGACCGCGCTGATGGCCGGCCTGGGGCTGCTGCCGGCCGCGCTGTCGCACGGCATCGGGTCCGAAACGCAACGGCCCTTCGCGGTGGTGATCGTGGGCGGCATGGTGAGCGGCACGCTGTTCACCCTGCTGCTGCTGCCGCTGCTCTACCGCTTCATCAGCCGCGACCCCGACTGATCGCGGCGGGCGGCTCGCCGCGAGCCGCTCCCGGAGTTCGCCCCCGGCCCAGAGCCCGCCGCGCCCCCGGCCCCGCGCCCCTAGTCCCGAGCCCGCCGCGCCCCCGCCGCGCCCCCGCCGCGCCCCCGCAGACCGGCGCCGCAGCCCCACCGGCCTCAAAGGCCGGCGAGCACCGTGCGCAGCTTGCCGGCGATCTCGTCGATGTGATGCCGCTCGGCCACGAAAGGCGGCGCGATGATCAGCGCGTCGCCGGTGCTCTTCAGGTTCAGGCCGGCGTCATAGAGCCGCTTCTGCGCCTCGTGGCCCCGGGCGCCCGGAACGGCATCGGGCGCGACATCGATCGCGGCCATCATGCCCACGCCGCGGATGTCGGTGATCACCGGCAGATCGCGCAGCGAGAAGATCGCGTCCAGGAAGTACGGGGTCATCGCCGCGGCGCGCTCGATCAGCCGCTCGTCGCGGAAGATGTCCATCATGGCCAGGCCCGCGGCGCAGGCCGCCGGGTGCGCCGAGTAGGTGTAGCCGTGGAAGAACTCCACGCCGGTGGCCGGGCCGGCCTCGGTGATCGCGTCATAGACCGACTGCCGAGCCGCCACCGCGCCCATCGGCTGCGCGCCGTTGGTGATCGCCTTGGCCATGGTCATGATGTCGGGCGTGACACCGAAGGCCTGGGCGCCGAAGTTGGCGCCCATGCGACCCCAGCCGGTGATCACTTCGTCGAAGACCAGCAGGATGCCGTGCGCGTCGCAGATCGCGCGCAGGCGATCGAGATAGCCGCGCGGCGGCGGCAGGCAGCCGAAGGAGCCGGCCGTGGGCTCGACGAAGACCGCGGCGATGTTCTCGCCGCCGTAGAGCTGGCAGAAGCGCTGCAGGTCGTCCGCGAGCTCGGCGCCATGCTCGGGCTGGCCCTTCGCGAAGCGGTTCTCGGGCAGCGCGGTATGGCGCATGTGGTAGACGCCGGCCAGGCCGGTGCCGAAGGCCCGCCGGTTGTTGGCCATGCCGGCCAGCGAGACCCCGCCCATGTTGACCCCGTGGTAGGCGCGCTCGCGGCTGATGAAGAGCTGTCGTTGCGGCTGACCGCGCACCCGGTGGACCATCAGGGCCATCTTCATGGCGGTATCCACCGCCTCGGAGCCCGAGTTGACGAAGAACACCCGGTTGAGCCCCGCCGGGGTGTACTGCGCCACCCGCTCGGCCAGCTCGAAGGACCTGGGATGGGCGCGCAGGAAGGGCGCGACGAAATCGAGGGTGCTCATCTGCTCGTAGACCGCGCGGGCGATCTCCGGACGGCAGTGGCCGGCCGCCACGCAGAACAGGCCCGACGAGGCGTCGATCACCTCCCGGCCCTCCGGCGTGTAGCAGTACATGCCCTGGGCGCGCACGAACAGGCGCGGCTCGCGCTTGAACTCCTTGTTGGGCGAGAAGGGCATCCAGAAGTGCTCGCGGCTGCCGGGCAGCAGGGCGTGGTCGGCCGCGGCGATCAGGGGGTCGGTGTGTCCCATGGAAGTTCCGATCGAGGGTGGATTGGGGCGCGGACGGGCCGCCGCGCTCAGCAGTGTCAGCATAGCGCGATCGCCGATGTCCGGATCCACCCGCTCGCGGCTTGCCCGATCCGCCCCTCGGCCACCACACTGGCGCGCCCTGCTACGACGCCTTTGCTGTGACGATCCCGCGGTGACGCCCCCTGAGCCCCTTTTCCGTGACGCTCTCTCCGTGACGCTCTCTCCGTGACGCTCTCTCCGTGACGCTCTCTCCGTGACGCTCTCTCCGTGACGCTCTCTCCGTGACGCCCGCCCCCTGGACCGCCCTGTCGGTCACTCTCGCCGTGCAGACGCTCGCCGCCGTCGCGCTCACCACGCCCTCGGTGATGGCGCCCGCGGTCAGCCCGCAGATCGGCGTGGGCGCTCAGCATGTCGGCTGGCTGATCAGCCTGGCGTATCTGGCAGCCATGGTGACCGGCCTGGGCGGGGGTGCGCTCTCGCAGCGGCATGGGCCGGTGCGGATCAGCCAGGTCGCGCTCACCGCGTCGGCGATCGGCCTCGCCCTGATGGCCATCGGCCACCCCGCGGCCCTGCTCGCCGGCGCGGCGGTGCTGGGCGTGGGCTACGGCCTGCCCAACCCGACTGCGGCGGAGATCCTGAGCCGCCATGCCCCTGCCGCGCGTCGCGGGCTGTTCTTTTCGATCAAGCAGACCGGGGTGCCGCTGGGCGTAGCCTTCACCGGCATGGTGGTTCCGGCGCTGATGGCGGTCGGCAGCTGGACGCAGGCGCTGCTGGTGCTCGCGGTGGGCCTGATGGGCGTGATGATGCTGATCGGGCGCAAGCGCAGCCTGCTGGAGGGCAACGCCGCGCCCGCCGCCGCGGCGGCGGCCTCGCCCGGCAGCCCGACGGCGGAGGGGCTGCGCCAGCGCCTGCTCGAGCCGCTGCGCGAGGTGCTGGCCTTCGCGCCCACCCGGCGGCTGGCGATCGCCTCGCTGGTGTTCGCGTTCACGCAGGTGAGCTTCCTCACCTTCCTGGTGTCGCTGCTCAAGCTCGAGCACGGCTACAGCCTGCCGCTCGCGGCAAGTCTGCTCGCCGCCTCGCAGGCGGCCAGCGTGGTGGGCCGGATCGGCTGGGGCCATGTCGCCGACCGCTGGGTCGACCCCGCCCGCCTGCTCGGAGCCCTGGGCGTGGCGATGGGCCTGGCGGTGGCCCTGGTCGGCCTGGCCCCCGCGGACGCCTCAGCGTCGACCATGCTCGCGCTGACGCTGGCCTGCGCAGTGACGGCGGTGGCCTGGAATGGCGTGTTCTTCGCGGATCTGGTCCGGCTGGTGCCCCCGGAGCGGGTGGCGCGCAGCACGGGGGCCACCCAGTTCCTGACCTTCATGGGCGGCGTGGGCGGCTCGGCCGCCTTCGCCACGCTGGTGAGCCTCACCGGCAGCTACTCGGTGGTGTTCACCGTGCTGGGCGTGCTGCCGGCACTCACCGGCCTGGTGCTGCTGGCCGGGGCGCGGCGCCCAGGCCCGGGCCCGGCGCAAGGCACGGGCCCCGGCTGAGGAAGACTCAGCGGGTGTTGAGCGCCCGCCAGACCCGCTCGGCGGTGAGCGGCATCTGCACCGGATGGGCGCGGGTATCCACCCCGGCGCGAGCCAGGGCATCAACCACCGCATTGACCACCGCCGGCGTGGCCCCGATGGTGCCGAGTTCGCCCACCCCCTTCACGCCGAGGGGGTTGTTCTTGCAGGGCGTGGACTCGTCCATCTCGGTGAGGAAGGGCACCCGCAGGTCAGCCCGCGGCATGGTGTAGTCGAGGAAGCTGCCGCTGAGCATCTGGCCGCTCTCGGGGTCATAGACCAGATGCTCGCACAGCGCCTGACCGATGCCCTGCAACGCGCCGCCATCGAGCTGGCCGCGCACGATGGTGGGATTGACCACCCGGCCGACATCGTTCACCGAGGCATAAGCCGCCACCTCGGTCTCGCCGGTGTCGGGATCGATCTCGACCTCGCAGATGTGGCAGCCGTTGGGCCAGGTGGGCCCGGACACCGCCACCGAGCTGTCGATGACGATCTTCTGCTCGGGCTGGCGGGCGGCGAGCTCGAACAGGCCGATCTGCCGATCGGTGCCCACCACGCGAAACGCCGCCTGCCGGTACTCGAGATCGGGCTCGCCCACTTCGAGCGCCTCGGCCGCGAGCGATCGGGCGCGCTCGATGGTGCGTTCCGAGGCAACGGTGACCGCGGTGCCGCCGGTGAACAGCGAGCGCGAACCCGCGCTGCCGAAGCCGTTGGCAAGATCGGTGTCGCCCTGGATGACGCGGATGCGATCGAGCGGCACGCCGAAGATGTCGACGGCGAGCTGCGAGTAGGTGGTGGCCAGACCCTGGCCCATCGCCTGGGTGGCGGAAATCAGCTCGATGATGCCGTCGGGACGCACATTGACCGTGACCCGTTCCTCGAGGGCGTTGCCGCCCGTCCACTCGAGGAAGGTGGCGATGCCGCGACCCCGCACCCGGCCACGCGCGCGGGACTGCGCGGCGCGCGCCTCGAAGCCCGACCAGTCGGCCAGCGCGAGACCCTGATCGAGCACCTTCTCGAACTGCCCGGTGTCGTAGGTCTGGCCCATGGGGTTGGTGTAGGGCATCTGCTCGGGGCGGATCATGTTGCGCCGACGCAGCTCGGCGCCGTCGATGCCGAGCTGGCGGGCGGCGGCGTCCATCAGCCGCTCGATGATGTAGATCGACTCGGGCCGGCCGGCGCCGCGGTAGGCGCCGGTGGGCGCGGTGTTGGTGAGCACCGCCTTGAAATGGAAATCGACGGTCTGGATGTCGTAGATGCTGCTCAGCACCCAGGGCCCGATGAGCAGCTGGATGGCCACCCCGGTGGGCGTGGCGAAGGCGCCGACATTGGCCAGGTTGTGCACCCGGAAGGCCTGCACGCGACCGTTGGCATCGAGGGCAAGCTGGGCGCGGGTGTGGATGTCACGGCCATGGATGGCCGAGAGGAACTCCTCGGAGCGCTCGGCCGTCCAGAGCACCGGGCAGGCGAGCTGCCGGGCGCAGAAGGCCACCACCGCGTCCTCGGGATACAGGCCGGTCTTCATGCCGAAGCCGCCACCGACATCGCCAACCACCACGCGGATCTTGTCCTGGGGCATGCCCAGCACGGTGTCGGCAAGCAGGTTGCGCACCCCGGTGGGCATCTGGCTGCTCATGCGGATGGTGAGCCGGCCGCTGGCGGGGTCATGACTGGCGAGCACGGTGCGCGGCTCGATGGAGGCCGGCGCCAGCCGCTGGTTGACCAGCGGGTCGAGCGTGACCACATGCGCGGCGGCAGCGAAGGCGGCCTCGGTGGCCGCCGCGTTGCCGTAACGGGCCTCGGCGGCGATGTTGCCGGCCGCCTCGTGCCAGAGCTGAGGCGCTCCGTCGGCCACCGCGTCGGTGAGCGCCGTGACCGCGGGCAGCTCCTCGACCTCGAGCTGGATGGCCTCGAGCGCGTCGCGGGCCTGCTCGCGGGTGTCGGCAACCACCGCCGCCACCGCCTCGCCGGCGAAGCGGATGACCTCGAGCGCCAGCGGAAAGCGCGGTGGCGATACCGCCGCCGAGCCGTCAGCGCGCTTGAAGGCGGCGGCATGCGGCAGCGGCTTGACGCCGCCTGCGAGCAGTTCGGTCGCGGTGATCACCGCCGAGACGCCGGGCATGGCCCGGGCCGCGGTGGTGTCGATCGACAGGATGCGGGCATGCGCGTACGGCGAGCGCAGGAAGGCCAGCACCCGCGTGCCGGCCGGCGCCATGTCGTCGGTGAACTGGCCGCGACCGGTGAGCAGGGCGGCGTCTTCCACCCGGCTGACGGCCTGTCCGCTGCCGAAGCGCAGAACCCCATTGGCTGCTGAATCATTCATCGAGGCAACTTCCTGTCGAAGGGTGTCGTCAGCCGCTCACCAGTCGATGGTCTGGGCGATGGCGTCAGCCGCCTGGCGCAGGTGAGGCAGGAACTCGATGGCCTCCTCGAGACGCAGACGGCTGACCGGCGCCTGGACCGCCACGGCGGCCACCACACGCTGGTCGGCGTCGCGCACCGGCACCGCCAGGCAGTTGATGCCGGCGAGATACTCCTCGTCATCGGTGGCGTAGCCGTTGGCGCGGATGGCCTCGAACTCGCGACCGAGCCGGGCGGGATCGGTGAACGTCTTCTGAGTATGCCGGATCAGCGGGGTGACGCGCAGGAAACGCTCACGGCTGCGCTTGGGAAGGTAGGACAGGAACAGCTTGCCGCTGGCCGAGGCGTAGAGCGGCACCTTGGAGCCGGCGGTGAAGCGGACCCGCAGCGGCCAGGAGGCCTCGACCCGGTCGAGATAGAGCACCGAGTTGTTGTTGGGGATGGTGAGGTTGCAGGTCTCGCCGATCTGCTCGACCAGCTCCTCGAGCACCGCGCGGCGGGCGCCCCGGGCGGGCGAGCGCAGCAGGGTCTCGACCGCCAGACCGTTCATGCGCTCGGAACAGGCATAGCGTTTGCTGCCCGGCTCGCGCCCGACCAGGCCGGCGTGCTCGAGCGTGGTGAGGATGCGGTAGACGGTGGGCTTGGGCAGCTCGACCTCGCGGCAGATCTCGGAGAGCTGCGGCGGGGTGTCGTGACGGGCGATCGCCTCGAGGATGCGCACGGCCCTCAGGATGGCCGATCCGGCGGGTACCGCCTCGGGCGGGTCTTCGAGAACGGTGGCGTGAAACTCGGTGTCGAACTCGGAATCGTCGGTCATCGCTGTCTCCGTCTTGAGGGATTCTGGTCGTTGTTGGGACAGCATTATGGGGAAAGCGAAACGCCAGCGCGAGGTTTCCTTTTTTCAATGATTCATCTGACAAAACGGATTTGCGTGATTTTCGGCCAGGCATCGGCAATTCTCCTCTGAGAATGCCGCTGCCTGCGCATCTGGCGTTCCCAGAGGAGAAGCGCCAGAAAGCTCGAAATTTCCATCGTCTGTCCAAGACGAATCCCGAACAGTTCCGGGTTTTTGTCCAGGCTGATCCGCAATCTGAAGTTGCAACAGGCGAACCTTGGCAGCCCGGCCTGGGGTTCATCCCGTGGAACCGTAGCGGGCAGCCAGGGACGCGATGACCGCCTCGCAGTCGGCGATGGTCTGCTCGATGATCTCGCGCACCGGGCGGACCGCATCGATGCGGCCGCAGACCTGACCGGTGAGCGGCACCGCGGCCTCCATGTCGCCGCCAAAGTAGAGATCGAGCACCCCGGCGAACTCGTCGCGCATGTTCGGCGGGTTGGCGAACTCCAGTCGGGAGGTGCGCGCCGTGCGCAGCGCCCGCAGGGCCGGCCCGTTGCCGCCGCGGTTCAGGAACACCGTGTCGGTCTCCTCGGCGCGCACGATCGCGTCCTTCCAGTTGCCATGGGCGGGCGACTCGGCCGCGGTCAGCATGCGCGTGCCCATCTGCACGCCCTCGGCGCCGAGGGCGAGCGCGGCGGCCATCGACACCCCGTCGCTGAAGCCGCCCGCGGCGATCACCGGAACCTTCACCTGGGAGCAGACCAGCGGCAGCAGCACCATCGAGGAGACATCGCGCTGGTTCTTGAAGCCGCCGCCCTCGGCGCCCTCGACGATCAGGCCGTCCACGCCCGCGGCCACCGCCTTGAGCGCGCCCTTCAGGGTGGGCACCACATGAAAGACCGTCAGGCCGTGCGACTTCAGGTCGGCGCAGTAGCGCGCGGGGTCGCCGGCCGAGGTGGTGACGAAGCGAACGCCCTGGTCGACCACGAACTTCACGATGTCGGGGTCGCGCACGTAGGTGAGCGCGATGTTCACGCCGAAGGGCCGGTCGGTGAGCTCGCGCATGCGGCGGATCTCCTCGCGGACCTCATCGAGCTTGCCCGAGGAGGTCTCGATGATGCCCATGCCACCGGCATTGGACACCGCCGAGGCGAGCTGGGCGCGGGCGATCCAGCCCATCGGGGCCTGCACGATCGGGTGGGTGATGCCGAGCATCTCGGTGACGCGGTTGCGTAGGGCCATGGCAGTGACTCCGGAAAGCCGAGGAAGGGTTCAGGCGGTGACCAGGACCAGCAGCTGGCCGTTGGCGTGCGCCGCCGGCACCACCAGTGCGCCGGCCGACTCGGCCACCGGCGTGGCGCCGAGCGCGCGTCGCGCCTGGGCAAGATCCGTCACCCGCAGCACCAGCGCGGCCACGCCCTCGTCGGCCAGGCCGCCGAGATCGGCACCCGGATGCCGGGCGGCCAGCTGGGCGCGCGAGAGGTACTCGAAGGGCGCGCGCCCCGCGCCGGAAGCCACCCGCCAGGCGCCATCGGGCAGGCGCTCGGGCGTGCGGTCGACCAGCCGGCCGAGATGCTCGGCCGCCGCCTGCGGGTCGGGCGCGAGCAGCTCGAGGCGGGCGATGCCGGTGGCGCCGTTGGCATGCCGGCAGAGCTCGGGGATCCAGACCGCCTCGCGCGTGAAGTGGCGGCAGGCGAACAGCCGCATGTCGCCCGGCCGCTCGTGCACCGGCCACATGAAGGTCTCGAAGCGCGCTTCGGTGAGCGTGCCGTCGGGCAGGCTCACCGGCCGGCCGAAGGCATTGGGACCGGTGGCGGCGATGCCGCGGGCGCGCAGTTCGGCCACGCCGGCCGCCGCGTCACGGGCGGTGAAGGCTGCCCGCTCGATGCCCTCGCGCCGGGCGAGGAAGGCGCGGGTGGGCTGGTTGTGGTCGGTGTCGGCGAGCACCCCGAGCAGCTCGAGGTAGTCGTCGCCGAACATGATGGTGTAGTTGCCGGTGCCCATGTGGGCGCTGTGGGTGCCGCGCGGCGACAGCGTGAAGCCAAGCGCGCGCCAGCCCGCGGCGGCGGCGTCGAGGTCGCGCACGGTGATCACCGCGTGGTCCAGTCCGATGACCTGGTCGAGCATGCAAGCCTCCATTCCGATTGGCCGCCCCGCGGGCGGCCGACGGCCGATGCTATCGCCCGGCCGACTGGAAGCCGACCGGTTTTGATGACACAGTGGCGCACGCACCGCCCCCGGATTCCGTTTCCCATGAGCGCATCACCCGCCTGGCCGCCCTCCCTGTGGGCCGCGGCCACCCCGCCCGGCCCGGCCTGGTCTGCACTGCCCGGCCCGCTGAGCACCGATGTCGCCGTCATCGGCGCCGGCTTCACCGGCCTGTCCACCGCGCTGCACCTCGCGCGCCAGGGCGCCCAGGTGACCGTGATCGAGGCGGCCGAACCCGGCTGGGGCGCCTCGGGCCGCAACAACGGCCAGGTGATCCCCACGCTCACCCGGCCGGAGCCGGAGCAGATCGTGGCCCGCCACGGCGCGGCCGGCGAGCGCTTCGTCGGCCTCATCCGCGACTGCGCCGCGAATCTCTTCGACCTGATCCGCGCCGAGGGCATCGACGCCGAGGCCGAGCAGACCGGCTGGGTGCAGCCGGTGCACACGCCCGGTCGCATGGCGATCGCCGAACGGCGCGTGCGGCAGTGGTCGGCGGTGGGCGCGCCGGTCGAGCTGCTCTCGGCCCAGGCCGTGCGCGAGCGCACCGGCTCGAGCGCCTGGCACGGCGGCTGGTGGAATCCCACCGGCGGCCATGTGAACCCGCTCGCCCTCACCCGCGGCCTGGCCATGGCCGCGCAGCGGGCCGGCGCGCAGATCCATGCCCGCACGCCGGTGCGCAGCCTGCGGCGCGCCCAGGATGGCTGGCTGCTCGGCACCGACGCCGGCGAGGTGCGCGCCCGCGCGGTGGTGCTGGCCACCGGCAGCTACACCGGCGAGTTCGCGCCCGGGCTGGCGCCGGCGGTGGCCCGCGAAGTGGTGCCGGTGCTCTCCTGGCAGATGGCCACCGCGCCGGTGCCCGAGGCGGCGCGCCGGGTGGTGA
>JAGWVN010000134.1 GCA_018970865.1 Betaproteobacteria bacterium | reverse complement strand
CGCCTGCGGCTCGCCCGCCTGCGTCGGCCCCGGCCCAGGCCCCGGCCCCGGCCCGCGCCGAACCGCGCGTCGCGGACGCTGCCGGCGTGCAGACCGCGCCGGTGCGCCCCAGCGGTGTCGAGACCCGTCCGCTGTCGTCGCCACCGGCAGCGGCCGCTGCCGGGCTGCGCCGTGAGCCTCGGGGCGTGAAGCGGCCGTACTCCGATGCCGCACTCGCTGAACTCAAGGCTGCCGACGCCCGCTCCCCCGAGGGGGGCGAAGCCCGGGCAGGCGCCAGCGGGCCGGCGGCGGCCCCGTCCCATGCCGGCGCGGCGGGTCAGTCCGGCGCCAGCGCGGGCGCGGCCACGACCGGCGCCGCGGCCGGGCAGGGCGCCTCAGCCGCTGGCGCCAGCGCTGCCGGCGCGACAGCAGCCGGCGCAACCGCCGCCGCGACCGGATCGGCCGGCGCGGGCAGCGGCAGCACGCCGCCGGAGTTCATCTGGCCTGTGCCTGGCAAGGTGCTGCAGAGTTTCGGCGAAGGCCGCAGCACCGGCCTGGTGCTGGCTGCCGCGGCCGGCGATCCGGTGAACGCGGCCGCCGACGGCAAGGTGATCTTCAGCGGCCCCGGGCCGCGGGGCTACGGCAACCTCATCATCCTCAAGCACGATGGCGACCTGCTCTCGGTCTACGCCCACGGGCGCAGCCTTCTGGTCAAGGAAGGGCAGAGCGTTCGTCGGGGCCAGAAGATCGCCGAGGCCGGCGACAGCGGCACCGACAAGCCCAAGCTGCTCTTCGAGGTTCGGCGTGGCGGCAAGCCGATCGACCCGATCGGGCTGTTGCCGGCGCCGGCCGGTCGCTGAACGCCATGACGCCGGTGCTGGTGTTCGACCTCGAGACCGTGCCCGATGTGGCCGGGCTTCGCCGTGTCTGGTCGTTGCCCGACTCGCTGACCGACGCCGAGGTCGCGCAGGCCGCCTTCGATCGCCGGCGCGAGAAGACCGGCTCCGATTTCCTGCCCCTGCACCTGCACCGCGTGGTCGCGGTGGGTTGCCTCTTTCGCGATGGCGAATCGGTGCGGGTGCGCTGCCTGGGCAATCCCGAGGACGACGAGCCGCGCCTGATCGCCGACTTCTTCAAGGTGATCGAACGCCACACCCCCACGCTGGTGTCTTGGAACGGCAGTGGCTTCGACCTGCCGGTGCTGCACTACCGGGGCCTGGTCCACGGCATCCAGGCGCCGCGCTACTGGGACATGGGCGACGATGACCGCGACTTCCGGTTCAACAACTACATCAGCCGATACCACAGCCGCCATACCGACCTGATGGACCTGCTGGCGCTGTACAACGGCCGCGCCAGCGCCCCGCTCGACGAGCTCTCCCGGCTGTGCGGCTTCCCCGGCAAGCTCGGCATGGACGGCTCGCAGGTCTGGCCGGCCTTCCGCGAGGGGCGCCTGCAGGAGATCCGCGACTACTGCGAGACCGATGTCGCCAACACCTGGCTCCTCTACTGCCGCTTCCAGTTGATGCGTGGCGTGTTCACGCCCGAGCGCTTCCAGGCCGAGCTCGCGCTGCTGCGCGAGAGCCTGGGCCGCCTGCCGGGGGAGCACTGGCGCCAGTACCTCGCGGCCTGGCCGCAGGGCGGCGGCTGATGCCCGAACTGCAGATCGAGTCCCTCGACCTCGAAGCCAACGGCGTGGCCCGCGCCGAGGGCAAGGTGGTGTTCGTGCGCGAGGCGCTGCCCGGCGAGCGGGTCGAGGCCGAGATCATCCGGCGCAAGCCGCGCTTCGATGTCGCGCGCACGCTGCGGGTGCTGCAGGCCTCGCCGATGCGCGCGCGGCCGCGCTGCCCGCACTTCGGCGTCTGCGGCGGCTGCTCGATGCAGCACCTCGACACCCGCGCGCAGGTCGCGATCAAGCAGCGCGCTCTCGAAGACCAGCTCGCCCACCTCGGCAATGTGCGGCCAGCCATGATGCTGCGCGCCATCGCCGGCCCCGACTGGGGTTACCGCTATCGCGCCCGGCTCTCGGTGCGCCATGTGCCGCGCAAGGGCGGGGTGCTGGTGGGATTCCACGAGCGCGGTTCGAGCTATGTGGCTGACATGCGCGAGTGTCCGGTGCTCGCGCCGCGGGTCTCGGCGCTGCTGCTGCCGCTGCGTGAGCTGATCGGCGGTCTGGCCATGCGCGACCGCATGCCGCAGATCGAGGTCGCGATGGGCGGCGAAGGCAGCGACACGGTGCTGGCCCTGGTGTTTCGCGTGCTCGACCCGGTGAGCGCCGCCGATCGCGAGGCCCTCACCGCCTTCGCGCGGCAGCACTGCGTCGAGCTCTGGCTGCAGCCCAAGGGCCCCGACAGCATCGTGCTCCTCTGGGCGCCCGGCGCCGAGGGCGGCGAGCCGCCGCGTTCGCGCCTGGCCTACGCCTTGCCCGAGTTCGGGGTGCGCATGCCCTTTGCGCCCACCGACTTCACGCAGGTCAACCACCAGATCAACCAGGTGCTGGTCTCCCGCGCGCTGCGCCTGCTGGCGCCGGCGCCCTCGCACCGCGTGGCCGATCTCTTCTGCGGCCTGGGCAACTTCAGCCTGCCGCTGGCGCGCCTGAGCGCCGAGGTGCTCGGCATCGAGGGCAGCGCGGCCCTGGTCGCCCGCGCAGCCGACAACGCGCGGGCCAACGGGCTGCAGGCCAAGGCCCGGTTCAGCGCCGCCAATCTGTTCGAGATGAGCCTGCCGGCCTGGCAGGCGCTGGGTCGCTTCGATCGCGTGCTGATCGACCCGCCGCGCGAGGGCGCGCTCGAGGTCTGTCGCGCCCTGGCCGAGGATGGCTTCAAGGTGCCGCGCATCGTCTATGTGTCGTGCAATCCGGCCACGCTCGCGCGCGACGCTGGCCTGCTGGTGCACGCCGGCGGCTACCGGCTGGAGGCGGCAGGAGCGCTCAACATGTTCCCGCATACCTCCCATGTGGAATCGATCGCGGTCTTCGAGCCGGCCTGAATCGACCGCCCTCTTCGAGCCGGCCTGAATCGACCGCCTGGCGGCCGCCCGCGGCGGCGCCGCCGGCGCGCCGCGCTCAGCCCTGGGCGAGCAGCTGCTCGCGCATCGTCCGCTTGAGCAGCTTGCCGTTGGCATTGCGCGGCAGCGGCGCGCTGCCGATCGTGAAGCTCTCGGGTACCTTGTAGTCGGCCAGCCGCTCGGCGCAGAAGGCCTTCAGACGGGCCGCGTCGAGGGTCGGATCGTTCACGCTCACGAAGGCATGCACCCGCTCGCCGAGCACCGGGCAGGGCTTGCCGATGATCGCGCTCTCGACCACGCCGGGGCAGGCCGCGAGGACATTCTCGACCTCCACCGAGAAGATCTTGTAGCCGCCGCGGTTGAGCATGTCCTTGAGGCGATCGAACACCCGCACGAAACCCTGGGCGTCGATCGAGCCGACATCGCCCGAGAGCCAGAAGCCGGCGCGAAAACCGTTGCGCGTGCCTTCGGGGTTGTCCCAGTAGCCCGGCACGACCATCGGTCCGCGGATCCACAGCTCCCCCGATTCGCCCGGCGCCACCTCCCGGCCCTGCGGATCCATCACCCGGATCTCGGCGCAGGGCAGCGTCAGGCCCACGCTGTCGGGCCGTTCGGCGGCCAGCGCCGCCGGCAGCAGCGTGGCCGGCGAGGTGGTCTCGGTGGCGCCGTAGGCGTTGATCAGTTCGAGGCACGGCAGGCTGGCCGCCAGCGTGGCGATCGTGGCCTCGGGCATGGGCGCGCCGCCGTAACCCCCGATGCGCCAGGCCGACAGGTCTGCGGCTGCGAACGCAGGCTGCATCAGCAGCAGGGTGTACATCGCCGGCACCAGGATGGTGTGGGTGATGCGCTCGCGGGCGGCCAGCTCGATGAAGGCCGGCGCCTTGAACTCGGGCATCAGCACCACGCAGCCGGCGCAACCCCACATGCTGAGGATGATCGCCACCAGGCCGGTGACATGGCTCGCCGGCACGGCCAGCAGCGAGCGCTCGCCGGCGCCGAGCTGCATGGCGTGCTGGAAGTGGAGCACCGAGTGCACCACATTCAGGTGGGTGAGCATCGCGCCCTTGGGGCGTCCGGTGGTGCCCGAGGTGTAGAGGATGAAGGCGGTGTCCTCCTCCTGCACGGCCGGCCGCGGCGGCAGCGCCCGCAGGGCCTCGCCCGTGGCTCGCGGCGGCTCGGTCCAGCGTCCGCGAAGCGCCGGCGCCTCGTCCGGCGAAGGCAGGCGGCCGGCGAGTTCCGGGTCGTGCACCACGCCCACCGCGCCGCAGTGGCCCAGGATGTAGGCCACCTCGGGGCCCTGCAGCCGGGTGCCCATCGGCACCGCGATGGCGCCCAGCCGCATCAGCCCCGCCAGCGCGGTCACATGCGCGAGGCGGTTGCCCACCAGCAGGCCCACCCGGTCGCCGGGCCGCACCCCGGCCGCGGCGAAGCCGGCGGCGGTCTCGTCGGCGACGCGGGCGAGTTCCTGCCAGCTCAGCCGCCCCCCGTCGTGCACCACCGCGTCAGCCTGCGGCGCGGCGGCGAGCGCCGCCTCGAAGAGAGCCCAGACATCGGGCGGGCGCTGCGCGAAGCAGGGCATCACCCGGTCGCCGAAGTGCGACTCGAGGCGGATGGCGGGCAGGGCAGGGCGCGGGTCGGTCATGGCAGGCGGGCGGGGACGGGCGGGAAAAGACAAGGGCCGCCCGAGGGCGGCCCTGCGCGGTGGACGAGGCCGGGCGGGCCGCCCGGCCGGTGCCTCAGTCGCGGTCGCCGCCGACGACCCCGAGGATCACCAGCAGGTTGCTGAACACGTTGTACACGCTGAGGTAGACCGAGAGGGTGGCGGTGACGTAGTTGGTCTCGCCGCCATTGATCACCCGCTGCAGGTCGAACAGGATGAAGGCCGAGAAGATCAGCACCGCCAGCGCCGAGATGGTGAGCGTCAGGGCGGGCATCTGCAGCCAGATGTTGGCAATGCTGGCCACGAGGATGACCAGGAAGCCCACCAGCAGCCACTTGCCCATGCCGGTGAAGTCGCGCTTGGACACGGTGGCGATGGTGGCCATCACCGCGAAGATGCCCGCCGTGCCGCCGAAGGCGGTCATCACCAGGGAGGCGCCGTTGCTCATGCCCAGCACATGGCCCACCAGCCGCGACAGCATCAGGCCCATGAAGAAGGTGAAGGCGAGCAGCAGGCCGACGCCGATGGCGCTGTTCTTGAACTTCTCGATGGCGAAGAAGAAGCCGAAGGCGACCGCCATGAAGACGATCAGGCCGATGAAGGGGCTCCCGGCGAAGAAGCTGAACCCGGTGCTCACGCCGATCCAGGCGCCCAGGACGGTGGGCACCATGGACAGCGCCAGGAGTGCGTAGGTGTTGCGCAGCACGCGGTTGCGCGCGGCCGCGCCGAGGACGCTGTCACCCGCGCCGAAGCCGGTGGGCAGTCCGTTCTGTTCGTAGGCCATGTGTGTGTCTCCGTGAAGGGGTGCCGTCAATGTAGGGGGTCGGCCCACGGAATTCAACCGCGCGAGCCTCAGGGTCTGTCAGTCGGGCCCCACAAAGCCTGACAGAGGGCTGTGCTAGAATCGCGGGCTAAGCAGCAGTCGGGCCAGAGTTTCAAGTCTACTGTCACAGCCGCCTGCAAGGCTTTCATTTCCAAGGACTTTTTCCGCGAGCCCGGTTTTCAGGCCATCGCCTGCGGCGCCTGCCGTGGGGCGGGGCACCGGGTTTCTGCTCAGGACACACCATGGCCATCGAACGCACCCTTTCCATCATCAAGCCCGACGCGGTCGCCAAGAATGTGATCGGCAAGATCTACAGCCGCTTCGAGGATGCCGGCCTGAAGGTGATCGCCGCCCGCATGATGCAGCTGTCGCGCGCCGACGCCGAGGGCTTCTACGCCGTCCACCGCGAGCGCCCTTTCTTCAAGGATCTGGTCGACTTCATGATCTCGGGCCCGGTGATGGTCCAGGTCCTCGAGGGTGAGGGCGCCATCCAGAAGAACCGCGACCTCATGGGCGCCACCGACCCCCGCAAGGCGGCTCCGGGCACCATTCGCGCCGACTTCGCCGACAGCATCGATGCCAACGCGGTGCACGGCTCCGACGCCGCCGAGACCGCCGCCGTCGAGGTGGCCTTCTTCTTCCCGGCGATGAACATCCACTCGCGCTGAGCCGCGCCGCCGTCCCACGGGACGGCCGGCGACGACGGCGCCCCATGCAGGCCTCCGATGAGCACTCCCGTCAACCTTCTGGGTCTCGATGCCGACGGGCTCGCGCAGGTCTGCGCGCAGTGGGGCGAGAAGCCCTTCCGTGCCCGCCAGCTCTCGCGCTGGATCCACCAGCGCGGCCAGGACGACTTCGATGCCATGACCGATCTCGCCCGCGGCTTTCGCGAGCGTCTTCGCGATCAGGCCTGCGTCCGGGCGCCAGCGGTGGTCAGCGATCATGTCTCGGCCGACGGAACCCGCAAGTGGCTCCTCGATGTCGGCGCGGGCAACGCCATCGAGACGGTGTTCATCCCCGAGTCGCAGCGGGGCACGCTGTGCGTGTCCACCCAGGCCGGCTGCGCGGTCAACTGCCTGTTCTGCTCCACCGGCAAGCAGGGCTTCTCGCGCAACCTCGAGGTGGCCGAGATCGTCGGGCAGCTCTGGTGGGCCAGTCGCGCGCTGGGGCCCGGCCCCGCGGGCGAACGCCCGGTCAGCAATGTGGTCTTCATGGGCATGGGCGAGCCCCTGCAGAACTACGAGGCCACCCTGGCCGCGCTGCGGCTCATGCTCGATGACAACGCCTACGGGCTGTCGCGGCGCCGGGTCACGGTGTCCACCTCGGGCGTTGTCCCCATGATCGACCGCCTGCGGCACGATTGCCCGGTGGCGCTCGCGGTGTCGCTGCACGCCCCCGATGACCCGCTGCGCGACCAGCTCGTGCCGCTCAACCGCAAGTACCCGCTGGCCGACCTGATGGCGGCCTGCGCCCGTTACCTCGAGGCGGCGCCGCGCGACTTCATCACCTTCGAGTATGTGATGCTCGATGGCGTCAACGACAGCGACGAGCACGCGCGCCGGCTCCTGTCGCTGGTTCGCGGCCTGCCCTGCAAGTTCAACCTGATCCCGTTCAATCCTTTCCCGCATGCCGGGTTGCGCCGGTCGCCCGATGCGCGGGTGCGGCGCTTCGGTCAGGTCCTCATCGAGGCCGGGATCGTCACCACGGTCAGGCGCACCCGCGGCGACGACATCGATGCCGCCTGCGGTCAGCTCGCCGGCGAGGTCCAGGACCGCACCCGGCTGGCCCAGCGCATGGTGCGGGCCACGCCCGCGGCCGCGCCGGCCGCCGGTTCCGCCGCTCGGCGCATTGCCATCCAGCCGGTGGGTCGCTGATGCCGCGCGCGCCGGTCTGGCTGCTGGCTTCGATCGGCTCGGGCGCGCGGCGCGCCGGTCTCGGCGCGGCCTGCCTGCTCGCGCTGTGGCTGGCGGGATGCGCCACGGGCGGCAACCCGGCCTCCCGGCCGGGCGATGGCGGCTCCAATCCGCTCACCGGCACAGCCAGCGCCAGCGCCGACGACGAGACCGAGAACCGTCGGCGGGCGCGCATCCGGCTCGAACTCGCGGCCAACTACTACCAGCAGCGCAACTACAATGTGGCGCTGGACGAGCTGCGCCAGGCGCTGGCGCTCGACCCGAACTTCGCGCCGGCCTACGGCATGCTCGGGCTGGTGTACATGGACCTGAACGACCGGCCACGCGCCGACGAGAGCTTCCAGCGGGCGCTCCGCCTGTCGCCGGGTGACTCCGACCTGCTCAACAACTACGGCTGGTATCTCTGCCAGACCGGGCGGTATCCGCAGGCCATCGAGCAGTTCATGCGCGCCCTGCGCAATCCGCTCTACGCCACGCCCGCCCGGCCGCTGCACAACGCCGGCATCTGTTCGCGCCGCATGGGTGACCTCAAGGCCGCGGAGGACTATTTCCAGCGCTCCTTCCAGGTCGATCCCGCCAATCCCGTGGCGATGTTCAATCTTGCCGAGATCAACCTGAACCGGGGCGACATCGCCCGGGCCCGGTTCTACGCCCAGCGCCTCACCGGCAGCTTCGAGCCGAGCGCCGAGGTGCTCTGGCTGGCGCTGCGCATCGAGCGCAAGGCGGGCGATCGCGCCGCGGAAGAGAGCCTGGCGGCGCAGCTGCGTCGGCGCTTCCCGGCGTCGCCGGAAGTGTCGCGACTCACTGCCGGCCGGTACGACGACTGATCATGACCGCACCCGAGGCCGATCCGGCCGGCATCCCCGCCCCGGCCGGCAACCCCGCCCCGGCCCCGCCGGACGCCGCGCCCGCGCCCGCCATCGCGGCGATGCCGGGCGTCGTGGGTCAGGTCGACACGCTGATCGCCCTGGTGGCCGCCCGCGAGGCGAAAGGGCTGTCGGCTGACGATCTCGCCCGCAAGCTCAACCTCGCGCCGCGTCAGGTGCTTGCCCTCGAAGCCGGCGACTGGCCCGCCCTGCCGGGGCAGGCCTTCGTGCGCGCCGCGCTGCGCAGCTACGGTCGGCAGATCGGCATCGATGTGATGCCGCTGCTGGCCAGCATCGGCGATTCCGCCGGCGCGCCCGACCTGCGCCCCGCCACCTCCCTGCGCGAGCCGATGCCCCGTCCCGGGCTGTTCGGTTTTGGCGCGGGCGGCTCGGGCAGCCGCGGGGTCTGGATCGCCCTGTGCATCGCGCTGGTGGGGGCGATCGCATTCTTCTTCGGTCGGGTGCCCGGGCTCACCGGAGGCC
>JAGWVN010000022.1 GCA_018970865.1 Betaproteobacteria bacterium | reverse complement strand
TGCCTCCGCCATGGCACCCGTCCCGCAGCGCCCGGCGGGCCTATAATCCGCGCGCCCTCCCCGCTTCCTCCAGACGATGTTGCTCCCCCTGTCCGTTCCGCCGCGCGGCCACCGCCACGCCATCGGCCCGCTGGCCGGCTCCGCCGACGCCCTGGCCCTCGCGCGCCTCGCGCAACGCCACCGCCCCATCGCCATCGTCACGGCCAGCGCCACGGACGCCCAGCGCATCGCCGAGGAGATGCGCTGGTTCGCGCCGGAACTGAAGGTGCACGTGCTGCCCGACTGGGAGACCCTGCCCTACGACAGCTTCTCGCCGCACCAGGACCTGATCTCCGAGCGGCTGGACACGCTCTACACCCTGCAGCAGGGCGGCTGCGACCTGATCGTGCTGGCCGCCACCTCGGCGCTGCAGCGGCTCGCGCCGGCCTCGTTCCTCGCTTCGCACACCTTCCACTTCCGCAAGGGCCAGCGCCTGGACGAGGCCCGCCTGCGCGCGCAGCTGGTGCTCGCCGGCTACGACCCCGTCTCGCAGGTGGTGCGCCCGGGGGAATACAGCGTGCGCGGCGGGCTGATCGATCTCTTCCCGATGGGCGCCACCCTGCCCTACCGCCTCGACCTGTTCGGCGACGAGCTCGAGTCCATCCGCACCTTCGATCCCGACACCCAGCGCAGCCTCTATCCCATCGACACCGTGCGCCTGCTGCCGGGGCGGGAGTTCCCGATGGACGAGGCGGCGCGCACCGCCTTTCGCGGCCGATGGCGGGAGCGCTTCGAGGGCGACCCCTCGCGCTCGTCGGTCTACCGCGACATCGGCAACGGCATCGCGCCAGCCGGCATCGAGTACTGGCTGCCGCTTTTCTTCGAGAGCACCGCCAGCCTGTTCGACTATCTCGGCGAAGGCTCGGTGGTGCTCACCCACGGCGATGTCCAGGCCGCCGTGCAGGCCTTCAGCCAGGACACCACCCAGCGCCACAAGTTCCTCGCCCACGACAGCCAGCGGCCACTGCTGCGGCCCGACGAGCTGTTCCTGAACGCCGAACAGCTCTTCCTGCAGGCCGCGCGCTTCGGCCGCTTCTCGATCAACCCCGGCGGCGGGCGCTGGGCGGCCACGCTGCCGCCGGTGATGGTCAACCGCCGCGCCGAGCAACCGCTGGCGGCGCTCGAGCAGTTCCTGCTCGAGTCGCCGCGCCGCAAGCTCATCCTGGCCGAATCCGCCGGCCGGCGCGAGACCCTCACCCAGCTCTTCGCCGAGCACCGACTGCTCGCCGGCATGGGCACCGATCTGCCGCAGCTCGATGGCTGGGCGGCCTTCCTCGGCGGCAGGCACGAGATCGCGCTCGGGGTGGGTCCGCTGCATGCCGGCTTCACCCTGCCCGAGCTGGGCATCGACCTGATCACCGAGGCGGAGCTCTTCGCCGGCGTGGCCCGCCGCGGCGCCCGCGGGCGCCGCGAGACCCAGACCGATGTCGACGCGATCATCCGCGACCTCTCCGAGCTCAAGCCCGGCGATCCGGTGGTGCACGCCCAGCACGGCATCGGCCGCTACCAGGGCCTGATCAACCTCGATCTCGGCGACGGCCCCACCGAGTTCCTGCACCTCACCTACGCCGGCGACAGCACGCTCTATGTGCCGGTGTCGCAGCTGCATGTGATCGGCCGCTACAGCGGCGCGGCGCCCGAGGACGCGCCCCTGCACCAGCTCGGCTCGGGCCAGTGGGAGAAGGCGCGTCGCCGCGCCGCCCAGCAGGCCCGCGACGCCGCCGCCGAACTGCTCAACCTCTACGCCCGCCGCGCGCTGCGCGAAGGGCATGCCTTCCGCTTCAAGGCCCAGGACTACGAAGCCTTCGCCGAGGGCTTCGGCTTCGAGGAGACGCCCGACCAGCTCGCCGCCATCCACGCGGTCATGCAGGACATGGTCTCGGGCAAGCCCATGGACCGGCTGGTGTGCGGCGATGTCGGCTTCGGCAAGACCGAGGTCGCGCTGCGCGCCGCCTTCGTGGCGGTGGCCGACGGCCGGCAGGTGGCGGTGCTCGCGCCCACCACCCTGCTCGCCGAACAGCACCACCAGACCTTCTCCGACCGATTCGCCAACTGGCCGGTGCGCATCGCCGAGCTCTCGCGCTTCAAGTCCTCGCGCGAGGTGAAGGCCGCCATCGAGGGCATCAACGAAGGGCGCGTCGACATCGTCATCGGCACCCACAAGCTGCTCTCGGGCGATCTGAAGTTCCCACGGCTGGGGCTGGTGATCATCGACGAGGAGCACCGCTTCGGGGTGCGGCAGAAGGAGGCGCTGAAGTCGCTGCGCGCCGAGGTCGATGTGCTCACCCTCACCGCCACCCCCATCCCGCGCACCCTGGCGATGAGCCTGGAGGGCATCCGCGACTTCTCGGTGATCGCCACCGCGCCGCAGAAGCGGCTGGCGATCAAGACCTTCGTGCGCCGCGAAAGCGAGGGCACCATCCGCGAGGCCCTGCTGCGCGAGCTCAAGCGCGGCGGCCAGGTCTACTTCCTGCACAACGAGGTCGACACCATCGAGAACCGGCGGCGCGCCCTCGAGGCCCTGGTGCCCGAGGCCCGCATCGCGGTGGCCCACGGCCAGATGCCCGAGCGCGAGCTCGAGCGGGTGATGCGCGAGTTCCATCAGCAGCGCTTCAATGTGCTGCTGTGCACCACCATCATCGAGACCGGCATCGATGTGCCCAGCGCCAACACCATCGTGATGCACCGCGCCGACCGCTTCGGGCTGGCGCAGCTGCACCAGCTGCGTGGCCGGGTCGGTCGCTCGCACCACCAGGCCTACGCCTACCTGCTCATCCCCGACGAGACCGCGATCACCAAGGACGCCAGCAAGCGCCTGGAGGCCATCCAGATGATGGAGGAGCTCGGCTCGGGCTTCTACCTGGCCATGCACGACCTCGAGATCCGTGGCGCCGGTCAGGTGCTGGGCGATGACCAGTCGGGCGAGATGCAGGAGGTGGGCTTCGCCCTCTACACCGAGATGCTCAATGAGGCGGTCCGCTCGCTGAAGGCCGGCCGCGAGCCGGACCTCTCGGCGCCGCTGGCGGCCACCACCGAGATCAAGCTGCACCTGCCCGCGCTGCTGCCGGCCGACTACTGCGCCGATGTGCACGAGCGGCTCACGCTCTACAAGCGGCTGGCCAGCTGCGAGCGCCCCGATGCGCTGGAGGCCATCCAGGAGGAGCTGGTCGACCGCTTCGGCAAGCTGCCCGATGCCGCGCGCGCGCTGATCGAGACCCACCGCCTGCGCATCCAGTGCCAGCCGATGGGCATCGTGCGCATCGATGCCGCGGCCGAGGCGGTGCAGTTCCAGTTCGTGCCCAACCCGCCGATCCCGCCGGAGCGGATCATCCGCTTCATCCAAAGCCGGCGCGATGCCCGGCTGGCCGGCCCCGACCGTCTTCGGCTGACCGTCGCCTCCACCGATCTGAGCACGCGGCTGCAGCGCATCCGCGAGGTGCTCAAGGCCCTGACATGAACCTCGTCATCCAGCATCCCGCCCTGTCGCCGGCCACCGTGGCGGCGATCGCCGCGGAGATCGGCGCCAGCCCTGGCGACATCGGCCCGCACAGCGCGCGCCTGGCCGCGCCCGCCGTGATGGACCGCGCCGCCGCCGCCGAGCTTGCCGGCCGACATGGCGTGGACATCGCGCTGGTGCCCCGCGGACGCCGGCTGTCCGATCACCGGCTGATCGCCTTCGACATGGACTCCACGCTGATCACCATCGAATGCGTGGACGAGATCGCCGATTTCGTCGGCCGCAAGGCCGAGGTCGCGGCCATCACCGAAGCGGCCATGCGCGGCGAGATCGCCGATTATGTCGAGAGCCTGCGCCGCCGGGTGGCGCTGCTTGCCGGCCTGCCCGAGAGCGCGCTGCGCGAGGTCTACGAACAGCGGCTCGCGCTCACGCCGGGCGCGCAGCGGCTGATCGACGGCGCGAAGGCGGCCGGTCTGCAGGTGCTGCTGGTGTCGGGCGGCTTCACCTTCTTCACGGAGCGGCTCAAGGCCCGGCTGGGTCTGGACCACACCCGGGCCAACCAGCTGGTGGTGCGCGACGGCCGCCTCACCGGCGAGCTGGCCGGCGAGGTGGTCGATGCCCGGGTCAAGCGCGAGACCGTGCTGGCGCTGTGCGAGCGGCTGGGCTGCGCGCCGCAGCAGGCCATCGTGGTGGGCGATGGCGCCAACGACCTGCAGATGATGGCCGTGGCCGGCATGTCGGTGGCCTACCGCGCCAAGCCGGTGGTGCGCGCGCAGACCACGCACGCGCTCAACCACTGCGGCCTCGATGCGATCCTGAACTGCTTCGAGGACAGCTACGGCGCGCCGGTCTCGGCGCCCTGAACGGCTCAGCCCCGCGGCGCCAGCGTGGGGTTGCGCCCTTCGATGATGTCGGTCATGCGGGTGCGGATCAGCGCGTGCAGGCTGTCCTGCGCCGGCACGATGTAGAAGCGATCGGCCTTCACCGCGTCGCGCACCGCCTCGGCCACGCGGGCCGGATCCCAGCCGGCCTCGAGCGCCTGCCGGAAGCCCACCTCCCAGCGCTGCAGGTCCTCGCGCATGGCGCCGAGTTGCGTGCGGCCGAGCGCCGCCGGACGGTTGCGCTCAGCGTCCATGATGCGGGTGCGGATCAGGCCCGGACACAGCACCGAGGCCGAGACCTTCGCCCCGAGCGTGCGCAGATCCTTGTACAGGCCCTCGCTCAGGCAGGTGACCGCATTCTTGGAGACATGGTACGGATTGGCGCCGGTGAGCAGGCCGGCCACCGAGGCGGTGTTCACCACATGGCCCTCGTCGCCGCCCTCGAGCATGCGCGGCACGAAGGCGCGCACGCCGTGCAGCACGCCCATGAGGTTCACGCGCAGGATCCAGTCCCAGTCGGCCAGGGTGGACTCCCAGGCCCGCGTGGGCAGCGCGGGCGAGGCCACGCCGGCGTTGTTGCACAACAGGTGCACCGCGCCGTAGGTCTGCCAGGCGAGGTCGGCCAGCGCCGCGACCTGCGCCGGGTCGCCGACGTCGGCCTGCATCGATGCCACCGTCGCACCGGCGGCGCGCAGATCGGCCACCGCGCGTGCAAGCGCCGCTTCCTCGATGTCGGCCAGAACCAGCTTCATGCCCTCGCCGGCGAAGCAGTGCGCCATGGCGAGGCCGATGCCACTGCCTGCACCGGTGATGACTGCCACCCGTCCCGAGAGTTGCTGCATGGTCTGCTCCATCCTGCGTTGTTGATCGTGAGCGATTATCGGCGGAGCATGGACAGCGGCCTTGGCACCGAGGCGGAACCCGGAACCGGCGGAACCGGCGAAACCGGCCATGGCATACCGTGCCCGCGCAGGCTGTGGTGTAGATTCCGCCCTGAACCCACACCATCGGAACGATTCGCATGCCCAGTCTCGATGTCAACGGCAAGGCCCTTGATCATCAGGCCGATGACCAGACCCCGCTGCTGTGGGTGCTGCGTGACCATCTCGGAATGACCGGTACCCGGTACGGCTGCGGCGTGGCGCAATGCGGCGCCTGCACCGTCCATGTCGACGGCGCGCCGGTGCGCTCCTGCGTGATGCCGGTGAGTGCGGTCGGCAATCGCAAGGTGGTCACCATCGAAGGCCTGTCACCCGACGGCTCGCATCCGGTGCAGAAAGCCTGGCTGGCGCTCGATGTACCGCAGTGTGGCTACTGCCAGTCGGGGATGATCATGACGGCAGCGGCGCTTCTGGCCGCCAAGCCGCATCCCACCGATGCCGACATCGATGCCGGGATGACCAACATCTGCCGCTGCGGCACCTACAACCAGATACGCGCCGCGATCCACCTCACCGCCGGCAAACCCTGACTCCCGAAAGTCCGCCATGACCATCGCCATCGTTTGCATGCTGATCGTCGGCGTGCTGCCCATCGTGTCCACCGGCATCGCCAAGGCGGGCCTGCGCGGCTACGACAATCACAATCCGCGCGAGTGGCTGTCCCGCCTGGGGGGCTATCGGGCCCGCGCCAACGCGGCGCAGGCCAATGCCTGGGAGGCTTTCCCGTTCTTTGCCGCGGGCGTGCTGGCCGCGCAATGGATGCAGGTGCCGCAGGCCCGCATCGACCTGCTGGCCATGGTCTTCGTGGCGCTGCGGGTGGCCTACCTGGGGCTCTACCTCGCCGACCTCGCCACGCTGCGAAGCCTGGTCTGGATCGCAGGCTGGGGCATCAGCGTTTCTCTCTACCTCAGCGCGCTCTGGTGAACCGGTGCCGCGCTCGACCGTCCGGGTGCCGGGCTCTTGCGGCCCGAGGTGCCGCGGTTGGGCGCGCCGGAAGCCTCAGACCACCACCGAGCCGCGCAGATCGTGCTCGGTGACGCTGGTGATCCGCACCCGGGAGAACTCGCCCACCCGAAGGCCGGGATGCGGTTTCACATAGACGCAGCCGTCGATCTCGGGGGCACTGGCGGCCGAGCGGCCGATCGCCCCGAGCATTTCGCCGTGCTCGTCGACCTCGATCTCGTCGATCAGCACATCGACCGTGCGTCGCACGAAGCGTGACAGGCGTTCCCGGCTGATCTCGGCCTGAACCGCCATCAGCTGCGCCTGGCGGGCCTCGCGCACCTCGTCGGGCAGCGCGCCCGGCAGCGCGTTCGCGCTCGCGCCCTCCACCGGTGAATACGCGAAGCAGCCCACCCGGTCGAGACGGGCTTCGCGCAGGAAATCGAGCAGGTACTCGAACTCGGCGTCGGTCTCCCCCGGGAAGCCGGCGATGAAGGTGCTGCGGATGGTGAGCTCGGGGCAGGTGCGGCGCCAGGCCTGGATGCGCTCGATGTTGCGTTCGCCGCTCGCGGGACGCTTCATGGCGCGCAGCACCCGCGGGTGGGCGTGCTGGAAGGGCACATCGAGGTAGGGCAGCACCCGGCCCTCGGCCATCAGCTCGACCACCTCGTCCACGGAGGGATACGGATAGACATAGTGAAGACGCACCCAGACCCCGAGCTCGCCGAGCTCGCGGGCAAGTTCGAGCATGCGGGTACGCACCGGCCGGCCGCCGACGAAATCGGTGCGGTAGCGCAGGTCGACGCCATAGGCGCTGGTGTCCTGGGAGATGACCAGCAGTTCGCGCACGCCCGACTTCACCAGCGCCTCGGCCTCGCGCATCACTTCGCCGATCGGGCGGCTGACCAGATCGCCGCGCATGGCGGGGATGATGCAGAAGGCGCAGCGATGATTGCAGCCCTCGGAGATCTTCAGATAGGCGTAGTGGCGGGGCGTGAGCTTCACGCCGGCCTCGGGCACCAGGTCGGTGAAGGGGTCGTGCGGCCGCGGCAGGTGGCGGTGCACATGGCCCATCACCTCCTCGAGCGCATGCGGGCCGGTGACCGCCAGCACGCTGGGATGCACGCCAGCCACCAGGTTGCCGCCATCCGCCCCGCTCTTGGCGCCCAGGCAGCCGGTGACGATGACCTTGCCGTTCTCGGCCAGCGCCTCGCCGATGGCGTCGAGCGATTCGGTCACCGCGGCGTCGATGAAGCCGCAGGTGTTCACCACCACCAGGTCGGCGTCGGCATAGCTGGGCGCGATCAGATAGCCCTCGGCGCGCAACTGGGTGACGATGCGTTCGGAATCGACCAGCGCCTTGGGGCAGCCCAGCGAGACGAAACCCACGCGCGGCGCGGCGGGCGGACGGGCCGCGGCGCGGCGCAAGGGTTTGGACGGAGTCTGTGTCATGCGTGGAGGGCGGGCGCCGGCGCGCGCGCCAGCAAGCCGGCCAGGGCCGGCGAGAGCGCCGCGCCGCAACCGGCGGGCGGCATCGGCGCGCCTGACGGCAATGGCGCTATTTCTTGTCGCCGCCAGGCGGCGGGAAGGGGAAGGTCTGGAACATGCTGCGGGCCTGCTGCTGCATCTGCTCCTGCATCTGCACGAACAGGTTCTTGCTCTGCTCGATGTAGTTGCCCATCATGGTCTGCATCATGGGCGTCTGGACCGACATGAACTGGGTCCAGAGCTCGGGGCTGGGCAGGCCCTTGGCGTCGTAGAAGGCCTTCGACTGATCCTGCATCTTGCTCTGGATCTCGACGAAGGCGCCCATGGTCTTCTCGAGATACGCGCCCATCATGCCCTGCATGGCATGGCCGTAGAAACGGATGATCTGCGACAGCATCACCGATGAGAACAGCGGCGCGCCGCCGGCCTCCTCCTCGAGGATGATCTGGAGCAGGATGCTGCGGGTGAGGTCCTCGGACGACTTGGCGTCGACAACCTTGAACTCCTCGCTGTCGAGGACGAGCTGCTTGACATCGGCCAGCGTGATGTACGCGCTGGTCTGGGTGTCGTAGAGGCGCCGGTTCGGGTACTTCTTGATCAGTCGGGTGGCGCTCGCCATGTCTCATGTCTCCGCGGATGCAGGCGCATTGTGCCGGCAGATGGCCTGGGGCTCGACGCTTCGGGTCCCCCACGCCCGGGCCTGCAGGCCCGGGCGGTGAACCCGGCGCCGGCCGGTGGCCGGCGAAACCCCGGGTTCACCCCATGTGCAGCCCGCCGTTGCAGGAGAAGTCTGCGCCGGTGGTGAAGCCGGCATCGTCGGTGGTGAGCCAGCCGCAGATCGAGCCGATTTCCTCGGCGCGGCCCAGGCGACGCACCGGGATGGTCTGAATGATCTTCTCGCGCACATCTTCACGAACCGCCATCACCATGTCGGTGGCAATGTAACCCGGGGACACGGTGTTCACAGTAACACCTTTGCTGGCCACTTCCTGCGCCAGGGCCATGGTGAAGCCGTGCATGCCGGCCTTGGCCGCCGAGTAGTTGGTCTGGCCGAACTGGCCCTTCTCGCCATTGACCGACGAGATGTTGATGATCCGGCCCCAACCCTTGTCGAGCATGCCGTCGATCACCTGCTTGGTGACATTGAACAGCGAGTTCAGGTTGGTGCTGATCACGGCGTTCCAGTCATCGAGCGACATCTTGCGGAACACGCCGTCACGGGTGATGCCGGCGTTGTTCACCAGGATGTCGGGCGAGCCGAGTTCGGCGCGCACCTTCTCGAAGGCCGCCCGGGTGGATTCCCAGTCGGCCACATTGCCCACCGAGGCGTGGAAGGTGTAGCCGTCGGCCTTCTGCTCGGCCAGCCACTTGGCGAAGTCGCGGGTGGGGCCGCAGCCGGCAACCACGGTGTAGCCCATGTCATGGAACTTGCGGCAGATGGCGGTTCCGATGCCACCCATGCCACCGGTCACGTAAGCGAGCTTCTGGCTCATGGAGATCTCCTTGGATTCGGGTCGGGACGGCCGGGATTGGCCAGGTGCGGGAAATGGGGATCAGGTGGGGCGGCTCACTGGGGCGCCCGGGTCTTCACATAGGTGCCGGGCGCAGGCTCCAGCACACGAAAACCGCGCGCGCCGAGCGCGGCCGGCGCCGCGCGCAGCGGACCGCGGTGGCCATCGAGCCAGTCGGCCCATTCCTGCCACCAGCTGCCCGGTCGTTCGGTGGCCTGCGCCAGCCAGGCTTCGGGATCGGCAGGATAGCGATCCGGCCCCACCCAGTAGCTGCGCTTGTTGCGCGAGACCGGGTTGATGGCGCCGGCGATGTGGCCGCTGGCGCCCAGCACGAATCGCACCGGTCCGTCGAGCAGCTGGGTGGATCCATAGGCGGCCCGCCACAGCACGATGTGGTCCTCGCGCGCGCCGAACACGAAGGTGGGCACATTGATGCGGCGCAGATCGATCGGCTGGCCGGCGCAGACCAGCCGGTCGGGGATGCGCAGCTCGTTCTGCAGGTACATGTGCCGCAGGTACCAGGCGTACATCGGACCCGGCAGGTTGGTGCTGTCGGAGTTCCAGTACAGCAGATCGAAGGCCGGCGGCCGGTCACCCTTCAGGTAGTTGCTGACGACATAGTTCCAGACCAGGTCGTTGGGGCGCAGGAACGAGAAGGTGGTGGCCAGCTCCTGGCCCTTGAGAATGCCGCCGCCGCCGAGGGTCTGCTCGCGGTAGCGCACGAAGGCCTCGTCGACGAAGACACCCAGCGACCCCGGCTCGGCGAAGTCGAGCAGCGTGGTCATGAGGGTGAGGCTGGCCACCGGACGCTCGCCGCGGGCGGCCAGCGCCGCCAGGGCGGTGGCGAGGATGGTGCCCCCCACGCAGAAACCCAGGGCGTTGATGGTCTGCGCGCCGCTGATCTCGCGCACCGCGCGGATGGCCTCGAAGATGCCCTGCTCGAGGTAGTCGTCCCAGGTGAGATGACCGAGCTCCGGACCGACATTGCGCCAGCTCAGCATGAACACCGTGTGCCCGCGCGACACCGCGTAGGCCACCAGGGAGTTGTCCGGCTGCAGATCCATGATGTAGAACTTGTTGATGCTCGGCGGCACCATCAGCAGCGGCCGGCTGCCCACCTTCGGCGTGCTCGGCGTGTACTGCACGATCTGGATCAGGTCGTTCTGGAACACCACGCCACCCGGGCTGGTGGCCACATTGCGGCCCACCTCGAAGGCCTCTTCATCGGTCTGCGAGATGCGGCCCTTCTCGAGATCGCTGAACAGGTTCTCGAGCCCCACCCGCAGGCTTTCGCCGCGGGTGTCGATGATGCGGCGCTGGGCTTCGGGGTTGGTGGCCAGGAAGTTGGCCGGCGACATCATGTCCACCCACTGCTGGGTGGCGAAGCGGATCCGCTCCTGGGTGCGGGCATCGGACTCGACCGAGGCCGCCATCTTCTGCAGGAACTCGGCATTCAGCAGGTAGAGCGCGGCCGTCCAGGCATGCGGGCCGCTGTCGTGCCAGGCCTCGTTCGCGAAGCGGCGGTCGCTGAGGGTGACGCCGGCATGCCGGACACCCGAGCCCACCAGCGCCTGCCAGCGTTCGAGGTACTCGGCCTGAAGCTCCGCCAGCCGGGCCGGGGCAATGGCCGCCCCCGGCGGCAGCGAGAGCGGAGGAAGACCCGGGAAACCGGGCGATCCGGTGTCCTGGCTGGTTCGCTGCGCGGCGGGATCGGCCTTCGCCGAGGCCCCTGACGCGGCCGAAGCGGCAGCGCCGCGGCCCCGCGCTGCCTTGCCTCCCGCGAAACGGGGTGACGCCCTGCGACGGGTAGGCTGCGCCGAGGACGCCATGGAATTCCCCTGTGTCGAGTCCGCGTTGGCGGACGGTTTGCGTTTCTTTTCAGGCATCCTATTGTGCTACCAAAAAATGAAACAGCCGGGAAACCCCTCGGCGGGCAGACGCCGCCCGGCTTCGGGGCCCCGCCCGACTGGCCGCCGACTGTAGCCGGGGGCCCTTACACCGCGCTTTCGCCGGGGCGCCCCCCGCCAAGCCGCCCCCCTTGCCCGAGAGTCTGCCGTGTACATCGTCGCGATCGCCTGGCTGTATGTGCTGATGCTGGTGTCGGTGATGCAGCCGACGGTCTTCCGCGGCATCGTCACCTTCGTCGGCGCCGGCCTGCTGCCGCTGGCGCTGCTGCTCTATCTGGTCGGCACGCCGCAACGACGGCGGCAACGGCTGGCGGGGGCAGATCCCGAGACGGCGTCCGACGCTCAGCCGACGGAACGCCCGGCCCCGGAGACGGAAACGCCCGCAGCACCGCCGCTCAGCGCGGATCGATCCAGATGAAGCTGCCCTGCCGGCCGGTGGTCCGGTCGCGACGAAACGAGTAGAAGCGCTGCGGGTCGGCCACGGTGCACTCCCCGCCGCCGACCACGCGATCGACCCCCGCCGCGGCCAGACGCTGGCGGGCCAGCGTGACGAGGTCGGCCTGCCACTTGCCGGGCCGCGCCCCTGCCGTGAAGCCGGCCGCCGCTCGCGGATCGTGGCCAAGGAAAGCGTCGCGCACCTCGTCCCCCACCTCGAACGCGGTCGGTCCGATGGCCGGGCCAAGCCAGGCGATCCAGTCGGCCGAGCCGCCCGCCAGCGCGCGCGCGGCCGCGAGAGTCTGCTCGATGACGCCGGCGCACAGGCCACGCCAGCCGGCATGGGCCGCCCCGACCACCGAGCCTTCCCGATTGCTGATCAGCACCGGCAGGCAGTCGGCGGTGAGGATGGCCAGGGGCAGACCGGGCTCGTCGGTGACCGCCGCGTCCGCCTGCGGTTCGGCACCGGGCGGGTCGACGCCCGTCCGAGGGGCCAGGCTAGCGGCCTCCCCGGACGGGGGGGCCTCGACCCGCCAGGCGCGATGCACCGTCACGCCATGCACCTGATCGAGCCACACCGGCGCGCCCGGCAGCCAGCGCTCGAGCCGAGCCCGATTCGCCCGCACGGCCGCCGGATCATCCCCACAACGCGCGCCGAGGTTCAGGCCGCCGCCATCGGGCGCAGCCCAGGGCCCCGCGCTGACGCCGCCGGTGCGGCCGGTATGACCGGCGCGGACGCCGAGCGGAAAGATCCCGGTCAGCGGGCTCCAGGCTGACCGCTGTCCTGCGCTCATCGCGATGACGCCATGCTGATCGCGGCCGGCAGATCGATGCCGCAGGCCGCTGCCGCCGCGATCAGATCGGCGGGGGGCGGATCGAGGAAGGCCACCGGTCCGCGGCCATCCGGATGCTGGAAACCCAGCCGCCATGCATGCAGCGCCTGGCGCCCGATCAGGCCGTCCGGTCCGCCGTAAAGGACATCGCCAGCCAGCGGATGACCGGCGTGACGAAGATGCACCCGGATCTGATGGGTGCGGCCGGTCTCGAGGCGGCACTCGAACGCCGTGAAGTCCTGCTGGCCGGCTCGCCCCACGGCCAGCCGATGGGCATGGGTGCGGGCGGGTCGGCCCTGCTCGGGCGAGACCACCGCCATGCGGGTGCGGTGGCGGGGGTCGCGACCGATCGGCGCATCCACCGTGAAGTCGCCGGCAGCGAGCCCCGCCGCCAGCGCCAGGTAGCGGCGCGACATCGAGCGATCGGCAAGCTGCGCGCCCAGCGCGGCCAGGCCGCGCTCGCTGGCGGCAACCACCAGCAGGCCACTGGTGTCCTTGTCGAGTCGGTGGACGATGCCGGCACGCGGCAGGCCGGCCAGTCGGGGACGGTGATGCAGAAGCCCGTTCAGCAGGGTGCCACGCCAGTGGCCCGGCGCCGGATGGACCACCAGACCGGCCGGCTTGGCGATCACCAGGCAGTCCGCGTCTTCATGGAGCACGCCCAGCGGGAGCGGATCGGGCTGGAAGGCCTCGTCGGCTTCCCGCGGAAGGGGCTGCACGAACAGGGTCTCGAAACCGCCCAACCGGGTGGCCGGCCCGAGGGTCCGCTGCTCGCACCAGATCGCGCCGAGCGCAAACCATTGCTGCAGGCGGGAACGCGACACGCCGGCGAGGTGCCCGGCCAGCGCCTGGACCAGGAAACGGTCCGCCCGTTCGCCGGCACCGCCGGCTGCCTCGAAGCGCAGGATGGCCGCCTCGGCCGGCTCGACGCCCTCGCCGACGCGGTCAGACTCGACCCCTTCGATATAATCAACGCCGGTCATGTCCGCTCGCGCTGACCGACCGAGCTTCGCGCCCCCGCGGGCGCCAGGCACCCCGGCCACCAAGGGCGCCTCTCAGAAAGAATCCTGCCATGTCGTTGAGCGGCCCCACCCGCCATACCCGCGTTGCCCCTGGCGCCTGGCGCCCCTGGCCCGCCCTGGCCGCCGTGCTGCTCAGCCTGCTGCTGGCCGCCTGCGCCACCCCGGAGCAGCGAGACCCCACGCTGGGCTGGACACCCGAAAAATTATACGCGGAGGCCCAGGACGAGATGCGCTCGGGCCGCTACGGCGCGGCGATCAAGATGCTCGAGAAACTCGAGGCCCGCTATCCCTTCGGCCGCTGGGCCCAGCAGGCCCAGCTCGACATCGCCTACGCCCAGTTCAAGGACAACGACCGCGCCCTCGCCCTGGCCTCCACCGACCGGTTCATCAAGCAGTTCCCCGCCCACCCCTCGCTGGACTATGTCCACTATCTGCGCGGCCTGATCAACTTCAACGAGCAGCAGGGCTGGCTGGCCAGCCTCGGCGGACAGGATCTCTCCGAGCGCGACCTGCGCGCTGCGCGCGAGGCCTTCGATTCCTTCCGCGAGGTGGTCACCCGGTTCCCCGACAGCCGCTATGCCGCGGATGCCGAAGCGCGCATGAAATACCTGGTCAACTCCATGGCCGCCGGCGAGGTGCACATCGCCCGCTACTACTTCCGCCGCGGCGCCTATGTGGCCGCGGTGAACCGAGCCCAGATCGCGATCCGCCAGTACCCGAATGCGCCGGCCATCGAGGAGGCGCTCTACATCGTGATGAAGAGCTACGAACAGCTCGGCCTCGATGACCTGCGGGCCGACGCCGAGCGGGTGATGAAGGCCAACTTCCCGCGCAGCGCCCTGCTCACCCAGGGTCTCGGCCAGGCCGGTGCGCCGTCGGAGCGTCGCTGGTGGCAGGTGTGGCGCTGAGCGCCACGGGCTCATCCAGCGCGGCCAGAAACGCCAGCGCGTCGTCGGCCGAGCGGGTGCGCCGGAAGGGCGGCAGGCTGCGCAGCAGCTGTCGGCCGTAGGCCCGCTCGGCCAGGCGCGAGTCGCACACCACCAGCAGACCCCGGTCGGTTTCCGAGCGGATCATGCGCCCGGCGCCCTGCTTGAGGGCCATGGCGGCCGCGGGCATCTGCAGGCTGCGAAAGGCGTCCTCGCCTGCCCGCCGCAGGACCTCGATGCGCGCCGCGAGCACCGGATCATCGGGCGGCGCGAAGGGCAGCTTGTCGATCACCACCAGCGAGAGCTGACGACCGCGCACATCGACGCCTTCCCAGAAGCTCGCGCTGCCCACCAGCACGGGCGCGGGGGCCTGCCGGAAACGGGAAAGCAGTTCGCCGCGCGGGGCGCTGCCCTGCACCAGCAGGCTGATCGGGGAGCCCTCCTCCTCGATGCGCCGGGCGATCCGCAGCCCGAGCTGATCGACCATCCGCAGCGTGGTGCACAACACGAAGGCGCGCCCGCGGTTCGCGCGGATCAGCGGCCAGATCGCCTCGAAGACCCGCTGCGGAAAATCGGTACCGCTCGGCTCGCCGATGCCCTGCGGCACATAGAGCAGACCATGGGCGGGATAGTCGAAGGGGCTCTCCCAGGCATGGGTGGCTGCATCGTCCATGCCGAGCGCGCGCGCGAAGTGGCCGAAGGAACCGCTCACGGCGAGCGTGGCCGACACGAAAATCCAGGCGCGCGGCCGCTGGGCGCGATGCCGGCGGAAGGTGCCGGCCACGGACAGCGGCGTGGCATGCAGCGTGAGACCCGTGGCGCCGATCTCGGCCCAGGCGATGCGCTCGCCATCGGCGGCGGTGTCTTCGCGCGCGAGGCTCGCCGTGGCCGACGCGGGCGAGACCGGCGCCGGGGCCTGCGCCGGGGCGGCAGCGGGCGACCCGCAGGCCACAGCAGTCGCGCCCGCCGGCGCGGGCGCGTCATCATCGGCCCAGGCGGAAGGCTGCTCCGCGCCCGGATCGGTGGGTGTCGCCGCCTCGGGGCCGATGACGGCGCGCTCCCAGCGCCGAAGCTGATCGACCAGCTCCAGCGCGCGCAGCGCGCAGCGGGTGATCTCGCGGCCGCGTTCCGCGGAGCGCTCGAGCAGGGCGCGCGCCCCGTCGAGCTGCTCGGCGCAGCCGGCCACCGCGTCGAGGAAGGCCGGACGCGCCCGCAAGGCCGCGGCATCGAGGCGGGCCGGATCGCCCGCCTGCAGGCGGAGTTCGCGTACCGACTGCTCCAGGCCACGCGACACGCTGGTCCAGTCGGCCGCATCGCGCGCTTCGGCCAGACCGGCGCGCAGGACATCGCGGGCGAATTCCACCAGTCGGCGCGACGAGACCGACAGACCGAAGAAGCCGGTGGCCACCTCCGGCAGCTGGTGAGCCTCGTCGAAGATCAGCGTGTCGGCGGTGGGCAGCAGATCGGCCACGCCCTCGTCGCGCAGCGCGAGATCGGCGCAGAACAGGTGATGGTTGACCACCACCACATCGGCCCGCTGCGCTGCCTGCCGCGCCTTGATCACGAAGCACTCCCCCAGGTCGGGGCACTCCTGGCCGAGGCAGTTCTCGCGGGTGGAGGTGGCCAGAGCCCAGGCCGGCGCGTCTTCGGAGACATCGGGCGCGCCGGCCCGATCGCCGGTGCGCGCCACGCCGGCATAGCGGTCGATGCGCCGAAGATCGATAACATCCTCGCGCCGGGCGAAGCGACCATCGGCGAGGTTGCGGCGCAGGTGATAGCGGCACACATAGTTGGCCCGCCCCTTGAGCACCGCGCACTCGGCATGCACGCCGAGCGCGCGGACCACCTCGGGCAGATCGCGCTCGAAGAGCTGGTCCTGCAGATTGCGGGTGCCGGTGGAGATCACCACCCGCCCGCCCGAGAGCAGCGCCGGCGTGAGATAGGCGAAGGTCTTGCCGGTGCCGGTGCCAGCCTCGGCGATGAGCGCGCCCTGGGTGCTGATGGCCTCGGCGATGGCGCCCGTCAGCGCCAGCTGGCCTTCGCGCACCCGGTAGTCGGGCATGGCCGCGGCAAAAGGCCCCTGCGCGCCCAGCGCCTGCTGGCTCGCCTCGGCCAGGCTGGCGGGCTGGGAGGGCTGACTCACGAACTCAGGCGGGCTGATCGGGCACCAGCTGCATCTGCAGCAGCGTGATCGCGTCCTTGATCTGCAGCTTGCGCTTCTTGAGGCGGCGCAGCTGGAGCTCGTCAAACCGGGTCTGCTGCCCGATGGCCTCGATCATGGCATCGAGGCCGCGATGCTCGAGCTGCAGCTCGGCTATCCGACGGCGGGTGGATTCCGGATCGATCATGGGCGGCTGACGAAGGCTGGGCAGGCGGCGGTGACGGGACCCACGCAAGGGATCCCGGGCGCGATGATAGTCGCCCCTCCCCGCGCGGCATAGCCCACTCGCGGATCAGCCCGGCGGCCGAGCCCGTTCCGCGCGTTCCTTCTCGCGCTCGAGCCGTTCCTTCTCGCGCGCCTCGCGCTCCTGCTGGCGGCGGGCATGGCGCTCGAGATTGACCGCGGCCTGGCGCTCCCGCTCGGCATCCTCGATCTCGCGCGCGGCGCGACGGGCATCGCGCGCCAGGGACTGCGCCCGGGCGGCGTCTTCGGCCTCGGGCGCAAGAAGCGCCTCCTCGCGCGCCTGGGCCAATCGCCCGGCAAGCGCCTGGTTGCGCTCGAGATTGCGGGCCTCGCGCAGCACCTCCCGGGCGCGCCGCTCGACCGCGGCAAAACGCTCGCGAGCCCGGCGATGCTCGGTCTCGACCGCCAGCCGGCAGCGGTTGACCCAGATGCGCTCGGCGCAGGCCAGCAGCGATCGGTACCGGTGCTCGGCGGCGTCCTCGCGCGCCACGGCCACCTGAGCCAGGGCCTCGTCGGCCTGCTCGACGCGGGTGATGCTCGCCGGCTCGGGCAAGGGCTGCGCGCGGCTCGGGGCGGCGGTCAGCAGCATCAGCGCCGCGACCAGCGCGGCCAGCGGCGATGGCCAGCCCAGGCTGGCGCAGCGGCAGGATCGAACGCGACCCATCACCGGGCATCCCCCGGCGCCGCGGGCGCGGCCGGCTGCAGGGCATTCGGGAAGAAGCGCGCCGTGAGCCCGGCGTCGGCAATCGGCGCGGGTGGCGCGAGCGCGCGACCATGACGGCGCCAGTCGGGCACCCTCAGGATGCGCTCGCAGACCCGCTTCATGCCGATGGTCTCGCGATCGCCGACCAGCACCCCCTCGATGCGCAGGCCACTGTCATCACGCGCCGCCGCGAGCCGGGCCAGCAGCGCAGGCGGACAACCGAACTCGCCGTCGGATGCGATCAGCAGATCGGCCTGCCGCCAGGACGCCGAGGCGAGATCATCGAGCACGCGCGCGAACAGATCGGAGACATCGGTTCCGCCGTGAAAGCTCTCGCCCAGGAAGCGGGCGATCTCGAACAGGCCGTCCTCGCCGCTGATCTCGCGCCGGGCGATGTTGCCGGGCCCGCTCCAGGCGTAGAGCAGGCAACGGCGACGCATTGCCTGCGCCACCCGCGCCGCCTCGAGCACGATCGCGCGGGCCACCTGTTCAGCGGCGCCGGCCATCGACGCCGAGGTGTCGATGCACACGATCATCGGCCCCGCGCGCAGGCGCGGCCTCGCCTGGGGCGACAGCGCGGCCGCCCGCCCCGGCCGCCGCACCCAGGTCGGGTCGGTAGCGAGTTGCCGATGATGCAGGGTGAGCAGCGACTGGTCGGCCAGACGCGCCGCCAGCCACCGGCGGCGGCGGCGCAGCTGCGCCCATTCGCTGGCCAGCAGGCCGGCCAGCTCACCGGAGCGACGAATGCCTTCGGGCTCGATCGGCGGCCCGGGCTGCGGCGACGGGCGGGATTCGCGCACCCAGGAGGGCCGGTTGGGATCGGCGCTGGCGAGGGCCACCGGCGCGGGCTCCATCTCGACCTCGGGTCGCTGTCGGCCCAGCCGGGCGATCAGCGCGGCCAGACCCGGCATGCCGGCCATGCGCTCGCGCGCCGCGAGCATGTCCTGCCAGGCCTGCGAGCGCAGCAGACCCGAGAGCTCGCTCCACCGCGATGCGTTGAGCACCCCGTCGAGGGATTCGAACAGGCGCAGGAACTGGCGCAGTTCCTCCCCGCGTTCCGCCCAGTCGGCACGAAAGGCATCGGCGCAGGCGGTCACCGCCCCGGCGCGACCCAGCCGCGGGCTGAGCAGGCTGATGCGGTCGATGTGCCACAGGGCCATGCGCTGCAGTTGCTCGACCGCCGCGGGCTGACCGCGGGTGAGCAGGCCGACCCGTGGATCGGCGAGGATGGGATTGAAGGCCTCGGCCACGGCCGTGTCGGGCCAGCCCTCGGTGCTCACCAGCCGGGCGTCCCCCGCGAGCAGGCGTTCCCGCCAGGCGGCAAGCGCGGGGAATCGCGCGAAGAAGCCCGACTCGGTGTGCACCAGCGCCGGCAGCCACAGCGCCCGGCCCAGCGCGTCGAGCGGCGCGAAGCGGCGTTCCAGGGCCAACGGGTCGAAGCCCGCGCAGGCCGGGGTGGCGCCCCGGGCCGTCGCGGCAGGAACGGTGTCCATCGCCAGCGCGGCATCGGCATGACCCGCACCCGCGTACGGGAACGAGCCGGCGCGCCGCTCCCCACGCGCGTCCGGGAACGGGCCGGCGCCCTCCCCCTCCCGAGCATCAGCCATCGAGCGGCACCGGCTCGGGCGTGCGCCCGTCGTCACTCTCGCCGACCGGCAATGCGGCAAAGGCGGCGCGGGTGTCGCGCAGCGCTGCCTCGCCGGCCAGCACCCGCTCGCGATTGGTCCGCAGCACCGCCAGGACCTGCTGCGCGAAGGCCGGCGCCACCCACAGGTTGCCAGCGAGCTGATCGGCGAGCCGCTGCTCGTGCGCCTGCGCTGCGGCCGTGAAGCGCGCGACCTCGCCGAGCAGCTGATCGATCTGAGCCAGCCGCGCGCCGATGTGGCTGGCGCTGTAGCGCTTGCGCCGGCTGAAGGCCGACAGGCGCGGCGCGCCCTCGCCGAGTTCGCTCCCCTCGGCGCCGCCCACCGAGCGCATGAGTGCGAGCTTGCCGGAATCGTCGAAGGCCAGTTCGGATGCGCTCGATTCGAGTTCGAGCTGTCGCTCGAAAGCCTGCGCGGCCCGCCACAACCACTGCGGATCGACCGCTTGCCCGGCGCCCAGCGCGGCCGCCAACCACTCGCGCAAGGGCTCGTGTTCCTCGGCCCGCTCGCAGACCAGCCAGGGCAGCACGCACAGATCGGCCGGCGCGACGGCGCTGCGGCCGTTGGCGAGGGCCGCCACCCGCAGCACCGCCACGATCCGCACCCAGCGCCGGTCCGACACCGGTACCGCCGCGGCGCGCAGGCGCTCGCGCAGCGCCAGCAGCAGGGCCACCACCGACTCGGGCAGCGCAACGGTCGCGGCGTGCTCGCGCAGCGCCTGCAGCGCCGACAGGTCGAGCGGCGCGGAGGCTTCGGCGATGGGTCCGTCGGAGGATGAAAGCGCGCTGCCCGGCGCAACGCCCTTGCCCAGCAGGCGCCCGAAGGCTTCATCGCTCACCGGCGCCACCGGGCATCGGAACAGGAACCGGTCGTGGAAAGCCGCCAGGCCGGGATCATCGGGGGGTTCGTTGCTGGCCGCCACCAGGGTCACCAGCGGCACCGCCAGGCGTTGCGCGCCCTGGTCGAAGACCCGCTCGTTGAGCAGGCCGAGCAGGGCATTGAGGATGGCCGAGTTGGCCTTGAAGACCTCGTCGAGGAAGGCCACGCTGGCCGTGGGCAGGTAGCCGCGAACCTCCCGCTCGTAGCGTCCCTCGTCGAGCGCGGCGAGCGACAGCGGGCCGAAGAGCTCCTCGGGCACGCTGAAGCGGGTGAGCAGTCGCTCGAAGTACGCGCCCCCGGCCAGGCGATGCAGACGCCGCGCCAGTTCGCTCTTGGCGGTGCCGGGCGGGCCGACGAGGAGCAGATGCTCGCCGCTGAGCAGGGCCAGCACCAGGCAGCGGGCCTGCTCCTCGCGTTCGATCAGGCCATGGCCGACCGCGGCGATCAGGGCTCGCAGGCCGGCGGGCTGGAGGCGGTCGGCGGTCACGGCAGCACTCATGCGGGCATCTTACGACAGCGTCGACGGGTCCCGACGCAGGCCGGCCGACGGGCCGGTCCGAGGCCCGCCGCCGCGCTCAGGTGAGCGCGCCTGCCGCGCCGCGACGCGGCGCCTCGAGGTACTCGCGCGACTGCATCTCGACGATGCGGCTCACGGTGCGCTGGAACTCCACCGCCATCGCGCCCGCGGTGTAGAGCTCCTCGGGCGGGCACTGGGCCGACATCAGCAGCTTGACCCGCTGGTCGTAGAAGACATCGATCAGCCACACGAAGCGGCGCGCTTCCGAGGCCATGGCGGCGCTCATGCGGGGGATGTCCGAGAGCACCACGGTATGGAACAGCCGCGACAGCTCGAGATAATCGTTCTGGGAGCGCGGCCCGCCGCACAGGGTGCGGAAGTCGAACCAGACCACGCCGCCGGCACGGCGCAGCGCGCGCAGCTCGCGGTTCTCGATCAGCAGGCGCGGATCGTCGTCCCGGGTCTCGGCCAGCGCCGCAAAGGCCTCGCGCAGCGCCGCGTCGGCCTGCGCGCCGAGCGGGCAGTGGTAGGCGCGCACCTGCTCGAGCGAGCGGCGGCGGTAGTCGACACCGACATCGACGCAGAGCACATCGAGCTGACGCTGCAGCAGCTCGATGGCCGGCAGGATGCGGTCGCGGTGCAACCCGTCGGGATAGAGCCCCGAGGGCGCGTAGTTGGAGGTGATCACGAAGGTGACGCCGTTGGCGAACAGCCCGCGCATCAGCCGATCGAGGATCATCGCATCGGCGATGTCCGAGACATGGAACTCGTCGAAGCAGATCAGCCGGTAGCGGCGCGCGATGCGGCGCGCCACCTCGTCGAGCGGATCGGCGCTGCCCTTGAGCTCGTCGAGCTCGCGGTGAACGCCGCGCATGAACTCGTGGAAGTGCACCCGGAACTTGCGCACCACCGGCACGGTGCCGAAGAAGCAGTCCATGAGGAAGCTCTTGCCCCGGCCCACGCCGCCATGCAGCCACACGCCCCGAGGCACCGTGGGGCGCGAGAGCAGCTTGCGCAGCGGATTGGCCCGCTGCGCCTTGAACACCACGAGCTCGTCATGCAGGCGCTGCAGGCGCTCGATGGCGGCCAGCTGCGCGGCGTCGGCCAGGTAGCCGCGCTCGGCGAGCGCGGCCTGGTAGGCCGCGCGCACATCTCCGACGGCGTTTGCGCTCACATGTTCAGCGCGCGGCGATCGGTGGCCAGCGCCGCCTCGCGCATCACTTCCGACAACGAGGGATGCGGGTGGCAGACCCGCGCGATGTCCTCGGCCGAGGCCCGGAATTCCATCGCCACCGCCGCCTCGGCAATCAGGTCGGAGGCCCCGGTGCCGATGATATGCACGCCCAGCACCTCGTCGGTGGCCGCGTCGGCCAGCACCTTCACGAAGCCCTCGGCCGCGTCCATGCCCAGCGCGCGGCCATTGGCCGCGAACGGGAACTGGCCGGCCTTGAAGGCGCGCCCCTCGGCGGTGAGCTGCTGCTCGGTGCGCCCCACCCAGGCGATCTCGGGCGAGGTGTAGATCACCCAGGGAATGCAGTTGTAGTCGATGTGCGGCTGCTGGCCGGCGATCAGCTCGGCCACCATCACGCCCTCGTCCTCGCCCTTGTGGGCGAGCATCGGGCCGCGCACCACATCGCCGATCGCGAACACGCCCGGCAGACGGGTGCGGCAATGATCATCGACCTCGATGAATCCGCGGGCATCGGTCTCCAGTCCGATGTTCTCCAGGCCGAGATTCTCGGTGTTGGGCACCCGGCCCACCGACACGATCAGCCGGTCCACCTCGAGCACCTGCGCCACGCCCTGGGCGTCGGTGTAGGGCACCCGCACGCCGGCATCGCCCACGCTCACCTCGCCGAGCTTCACCCCGAGATGGATGGCCAGCCCCTGGCGGGTGAAGATCTTCCAGGCCTCCTTCGAGACCGCCTCGTCGCAGGCGCCCAGGAAGCCCGGCAGTGCCTCGAGCACCGTCACCGAGGCGCCCAGCCGGCGCCACACCGAGCCAAGCTCCAGCCCGATCACGCCGGCGCCGATCACGCCCAGGCGCGCCGGCACGGCATCGAAGGACAGCGCGCCCTCGTTGTCGCACACCCGATGGTTGTCCACCGGCAGGCCGGGCAGGTGCCGGGCCTTGGACCCAGTGGCGATGATCACCTGGCGGGCCTGAGCCTCGGACTCGCCCTGCGCGCCGCTGACCATGATGCGATAGAGCCCGTCGGCCTGGCCGACGAAGCGGCCATGGCCCTTGAGCCAGGTGATCTTGTTCTTGCGGAACAGGAACTCGATGCCCTTGGTCATCTTGCTCACGATGCCGTCCTTGCGGGCGATCATCTTCGCGAGGTTCAGGCTCACCCCCTTCACCTCGATGCCGTGGGCATCGAGATGCGAGGCATGCTCGTAGGCCTCCGAGGAGGCGAGCAGCGCCTTGGACGGAATGCAGCCGACATTCAGGCAGGTGCCGCCCAGCGCGGGCGTGCCGGCCGGGCTGAGCCACTTCTCGACCACCGCCACCTTGAATCCGAGCTGCGCGGCGCGGATCGCCGCGATGTACCCGGCCGGCCCGGCGCCGATCACGATCACGTCATGGATGTTCTCGCTCATGCCAGGCTCCGGTCAGAGATCGAGCAGCAGGCGGGCCGGATCTTCCAGCGCCTCCTTGATGGCCACCAGGAACAGCACCGCCTCGCGGCCGTCGATGATCCGGTGGTCGTACGAAAGCGCCAGGTAGTTGATCGGGCGCACCACCACCTGACCGTTCTCCACCACCGCACGGTCCTTGGTGGCGTGCACGCCCAGGATCGCCGACTGCGGCGGGTTGATGATCGGGGTGGAGAGCATCGAGCCGAAGACGCCGCCGTTGGAGATCGAGAAGGTGCCGCCGGTGAGTTCCTCGAGGCCGAGCTTGCCCTCGCCGGCGCGCTTGCCGTAGTCGCCGATCTGCTTTTCGATCTGCGCAAAGCTGAGCTGGTCGGCATTGCGCACCACCGGCACCACCAGGCCGCGCGGCGAGCCCACCGCCACCCCGATGTCGAAGTAGCCGTGGTAGACGATGTCGGTGCCGTCCACCGAGGCATTGACCACCGGGAATTTCTTGAGCGCGTGCACCGCCGCCTTCACGAAGAAGGACATGAAGCCCAGGCGCGCGCCATGCTCCTTCTCGAAGCGATCGACATAGCGGCGGCGCATGTCCATCACCGGCTGCATGTTGACCTCGTTGAAGGTGGTGAGGATGGCGTTGGTCGATTGCGACTGCACCAGACGCTCGGCCACCCGCTGACGCAGGCGCGACATCGCCACCCGCTGCTCGGGCCGGCCCTCGAGGAGCTTGGCCGGATCGATCGGTGCGCTCACCTGCGGCAGCGCCGCCGGCGCCGGGGCGGCGGGAATCGCAGCCGGCGCGGCCACCGGTGCCGGTGCCGGTGCCGGTGCCGGGGCACTGATCGCGGCCAGCACATCGCCCTTGGTCACGCGGCCATCACGGCCCGTGCCGCTCACCTGGCCGGGGGACAGCTGGTTCTCGGCCATGAGCTTGGCGGCGGCAGGCATGGCGACATGACCCATGGCGCCACCGCTCGCGACCGCAGCCGGCGCGGCAGCCGGGGCAGCTGCCAGAGCGGGCGCGCCGGCCGGGGCCGGGGCACTCGCCGCAGCCGCAGCCGTGCCGGCAGCCGCGTCGGTGTCGATGATGGCGATCACCTCGCCGGCCACCACGGTGGCGCCATCGGGCTTGAGCTGTCGTGCGATCACGCCGCCATCGGGGGCGGGCAGCTCGAGCACCACCTTGTCGGTCTCGATGTCGATCAGATTCTCGTCGCGCGACACCGCCTCACCCGGCTTCTTGTGCCACTGCAGCAGGGTTGCCTCGGCAACCGACTCGGAGAGTTGCGGAACCTTCACTTCGATCAATGCCATGTCCAGACTCCTGTCGCTGGTATTTGCTGGATGTGCCCATGGCGCGGCCCGCGTGCATCGCGCGGGCGCCGGCCTGCGGGCGTTCGATGAGGGGTTTGGCCGGCCGGCGGGCGGACGCGCCCGGCAGGGCCGTCCGCGCCGAACCGGCCGATGTCAGGCCTTGCTGCGGGTGCGGCTGCGGGTCTCGCCCAGCGCCGCAGCGATCAGGTCCTTCTGTTGCGCGTAGTGCTTGTCGTAGTAGCCCACCGCCGGAGACGCCGAGGCCGGCCGTCCGGCATAGCTCAGCTTCTGGCCTTCCTTGAGGGCCTCCTGGATGTGGTGCTGCACATAGAACCAGTAGCCCTGGTTCTGCGGCTCATCCTGGCACCAGACCACCTGGGTGGCGGCCGGATAGTGCTTCATCTCGTTCTCGAAAGTCTTGTGGGCGAACGGATAGAGCTGCTCCACGCGCAGCAGCGCGACATCGTCGAGCTCGCGCTCGCGCCGCGCGGCGAGCAGGTCGTAGTAGACCTTGCCCGAGCACAGCACCACCTTGCGGACCTTGCGCGGATCGATGCCCGCCTGGGTTTCGCCGATGATGGTCTGGAAGCCGCCGCGGGAGAACTCTTCGAGCGAGGACACCGCCTCCTTGTTGCGCAGCAGGCTCTTGGGCGTGAGGATGACCAGCGGCTTGCGGAACAGCCGGATCATCTGCCGGCGCAGCAGGTGAAAGATCTGCGCCGGCGTGGTGGGCTGGCAGACCTGCATGTTGTGCTCGGCGCACAGCTGCAGGAATCGCTCCACCCGGGCCGAGGAGTGCTCGGGCCCCTGCCCTTCATAGCCGTGCGGCAGCATCATGGTCAGGCCCGAGACCCGGCCCCACTTGGTCTCGCCCGAGCTGATGAACTGATCGATCACCACCTGCGCGCCGTTCACGAAATCGCCGAACTGCGCCTCCCACACCACCAGTGTGTTGGGCTCGGCGGTGGAATAGCCGTACTCGAAACCGAGCACCGCCTCCTCGGAGAGCACCGAGTCGATCACCGTGAACTGGCCCTGGTTGTCGGCCACATGCTCGAGCGGGATGTAGTAGCCCGAGTCCCACTTCTCGCGGTTCTGGTCGTGCAGCACCGCGTGCCGATGGGTGAAGGTGCCGCGGCCGGAATCCTGCCCCGAGAGGCGCACACCAAAGCCCGAGGACAGCAGCGTGGCGAAGGCGAGGTGCTCGCCCATGCCCCAGTCGAGGGGCAGGTCACCGGCGGCCATGGCGCGACGGTCAGCGATGACCTTCTCGACCAGCGGATGGATCTTCAGGGTGTTGGGAACGGTGGTGATCCGTTCGGCGATGCGACGCAGCTCGGCCTTGGGCACCGCGGTGTCGGCGGCATCGGTCCACTTGCGGTTCAGGAAGGGCATCCAGTCGACCGCGAACTTGCCCTTGAAGTTGGACAGCACCGGATCGGCGGTGTGGCGGCCCTCGTCCATCGCGGCGCGGAATCGGCGAACGAGTTCGTCGCCATGACCGGCCGGGATGATGCCCTGCGCGACCAGCTTGTCGGCATAGAGCTTGCGGGTGCCGGGATGCTGGGCGATCTTCTTGTACATCAGCGGCTGCGTGACCGCGGGGGTGTCCTGCTCGTTGTGGCCAAGCCGCCGGAAGCAGACGATGTCCACCACCACATCCTTGGCGAATTCGCGCCGGAAATCGAGCGCGATCTGCGTGGCGTAGACCACCGCATCGGGATCGTCGCCGTTCACATGCAGCACCGGCGCCTCGATCATCTTGACGACATCGGAGCAGTAGGTGGTGGAGCCCTTGTCGCGCGGATCGGAGGTGGTGAAGCCGATCTGGTTGTTGATCACGATGTGCACCGTGCCGAAGGTGCCGTAGCCGCGGGTCTGGGCGAGATTCAGGGTCTCCATGACCACGCCCTGGCCGGCGAAGGCGGCGTCGCCGTGCACGATCACCGGCAGCACCTGCGAGCCGTCCTTGTCGCCGCGACGGTCGAGGCGCGCCTTGCACGAGCCCTCCACCACCGGATTGACGATCTCGAGGTGCGAGGGATTGAAGGCGAGCGACAGGTGCACCGGCCCGCCGGGGGTGGAGACATCGCTCGAGAAGCCCTGGTGGTACTTGACATCGCCCGCCGGCAGGTCATCGGCGTGGCGGCCCTCGAACTCGGCGAACAGATCGGCGGGCATCTTGCCCAGGGTGTTGACCAGCACATTCAGCCGGCCGCGGTGAGCCATGCCGATCACGATCTCCTGGACGCCCGCCTCACCGGCGCGCTGGATCAGTTCGTCCATGGCGGCGATGAAGCTCTCGCCGCCTTCCAGGGAGAAGCGCTTCTGGCCGACATACTTGGTGTGCAGGTACTTCTCGATGCCCTCGGCGGCGGTGAGCCGCTCGAGGATGCGCCGCCGCTTGTCGGGGCTGAAGGTGGGGCGGGCCCGGGTGGACTCGAGGCGCTCCTGCAGCCAGCGCTTCTGGGCAGGGTCGGCGATGTACATGAACTCGGCGCCGATGGTGCCGCAGTAGGTCTCGCGCAGCGCCCGCAGGATGTCGCGCAGGGTGGCCTGCTCGAAACCGAAGTAGGTGTTGCTGGTGGAGTAGATGTTGGCGTGGTCGCCCTCGGTGAAGTCGTAGAAGCCCGGCTCCAGCTCGGGGATCGGCGGGCGCTCCTGACGCTTCAGCGGATCGAGGTCGGCCCAGCGCGAGCCGAGGAATCGGTAGGCCGCGACCAGCTGCTGCACATAGACCTGTTTGCGGGCGGTGGACGCATCGCCGCCCATGACCCGCGGCTGCAGGGTGCCGTCCTTGGCGCGCTCGGCGAAGCTCTGGACGATCGGGGCATGCGCGACATCACGGGTCTGCGGGTTGCCGTCGGCCGCGGGCACATGCTGCAGGTTGTCGAAGTATTCGCGCCAGCGTTCCGGGACCGATCCCGGGTTGTTCAGGTAGCTCTCGTAGAGCTCCTCGACATAGGGCGCGTTGCCGCCGAACAGGTACGAGTTCGACTGGAATGCTTTCATCATGGCGCTTCACCTTTCTCAACGAGTTTCTCGTCGAAGATGCTCGATCGCCGCATGAGCGGTAGGCGGCGATCGACGAACCGCGCCCGGCTTCCGGGTTGGGGTTCGAGACCTCTGGCAATGGTGACGATGGCTCAGTTCATGGGTCTGTCTTCGGCTGAGCCGCGATGGTATCACCCCGGGTAAGCCGCCCGCCATCGCGCACGCTCACCGCCCGGCCTGCGGCGCGGGCCGGCCGGCGGCGAAAACGGCTCGACGCGGGTTTCAACAAATGAATCGCGGACATCACCGACGCGCATGGCGGCTTCCGGCCCCGGGACGCCCGGCATAGACTGCGCCGGCAGGAGACACCCCCGACAAAGGCGCTCTCGCGCGCCCCGGACGCTGGAGGAAGCAAGTTGCAGCCCACCGACATCCGCAATCCCGATTACTTTCACAAGGTGGTCGATTGCCAATGGGCCTGCCCGGCCCACACCCCGGTTCCCGAGTACATCCGCCTGATCGCCGCCGGGCGCTACAGCGATGCCTACATGGTCAACTGGAAGTCCAATGTCTTCCCCGGCATCCTCGGACGCACCTGCGACCGGCCCTGCGAACCCGCCTGCCGACGCGGCCGCGTCGAGGAAGCCCAGCAGGAGCGGCCCGAGCCGGTGGCCATCTGCCGCCTGAAGCGGGTAGCGGCCGACTTCAAGGACGACATTTCCGCGCGGCTGCCCCGGCCGGCCGCCCGGCCCAACGGCCGGCGCATCGCCTGCGTGGGCGCCGGCCCGGCCTCGCTCACCGTGGCTCGTGACCTCGCCCCGCTCGGCTATCAGGTCACGGTGTTCGATCGCGACGCGCGCGCCGGCGGCATGATCCGCTCGCAGATCCCGCGCTTTCGCCTGCCCGCCGAGGTGATCGACGAAGAGACCGGCTATGTGCTGAGCCTGGGCGTGGAGTTCCGCGCCGGGGTGGAGATCAGCTCCATGAAGTCGCTGCTCGCCGAGGGTTACGACGCGGTGTTCGTGGGCTCCGGCGCGCCGCGTGGCCGCGACCTCGACCTGCCGGGTCGCCAGGAGGCTGCGGCTAACATCCGCGTGGGCATCGAGTGGCTCTCCTCGGTGTCCTTCGGCCATGTCGAGAAGATCGGCAAGCGGGTGATCGTGCTGGGCGGCGGCAACACCGCCATGGACTGCTGCCGCACCGCCCGCCGCCTCGGTGGCGACAGTGTCAAGGTGATCGTGCGCTCCGGCTACGACGAGATGAAGGCCTCGCCCTGGGAGAAGGAAGACGCCATCCACGAGGGCATCCCCATCCTCAACTTCCTGGTTCCCAAGGCCTTCCTGCACGACAACGGCAAGCTCACCGGCATGAGCTTCGAGAAGGTGCGCGCCGAGTACGACGCCAAGGGCCGGCGCAACCTCGTGCCCACCGGCGAGCCCGACACCATCGTGGAATGCGACGATGTCCTGATCGCGGTCGGCCAGGAGAACGCCTTTCCCTGGATCGAGGCCGATACCGGCATCGAGTTCGATCGCTGGGGCATGCCGGTGCTCGACCAGGTCACCCTGCAGTCCACCCTGCCGCGGGTGTTCTTCGGCGGTGACTCGGCTCTGGGCCCCAAGAACATCATCTGGGCGGTGGCCCATGGTCATGAGGCCGCGGTCTCGATCGACCGCTTCCTCAACGGCGAGGATGTCCGCGAGCGGCCGGCGCCGGGCGTCAATCTCGTGTCCCAGAAGATGGGCATCCACGAGTGGAGCTATGACAACGAGGTGGCGCCCGAGGCCCGCAACAAGGTGCCCTGGCGCGACATCAACAAGGCCCTGCGCGACATCAAGGTCGAGGTGGAGCTCGGCTTCGACCCCGCCACCGCCCTGAAGGAGGCGCAACGCTGCCTGAACTGCGATGTGCAGACGGTGTTCAACGCTGGCCAGTGCATCGAATGCGATGCCTGCGTCGACATCTGCCCCACCGACTGCATCACCTTCACCGCCAACGGCGAGGAGGCCGATCTGCGCACCCGGCTGCGCGCGCCGGCCCGTCACACCGACCAGAGCCTGTATGTATCGCCCGATCTGAAGACCGGCCGCGTGATGGTCAAGGACGAGGATGTGTGCCTGCACTGCGGCCTGTGCGCCGAGCGCTGCCCCACCGGCGCCTGGGACATGCACAAGTTCCTGCTGACCATGACCCATGCCGGCCCGGGATGCCGGACGCCCCAGCGAAAGGCCGCCTGAGCCATGACCGCCCCTGCTCCCCGCCGCATCGCCGGCATCAACGACTTCGTGATCAAGTTCGCCAATGTCAACGGCTCCGGCTCGGCATCGGCCAACGAGATGTTCGCCAAGAGCTTCCTGCGCATGGGCGTGCCGGTGAGCCCGCGCAACATCTTTCCCTCCAACATCCAGGGCTTGCCCACCTGGTACGAGGTGCGGGTGACCGAGAAGGGCTACCTCGGGCGGCGCGGCGGCGTCGACATGATGGTCGCCATGAACCCGCAGACCTGGGACAAGGACATTGCCGAGATCGAGCCGGGCGGCTACCTTCTATATGACAGCACCCGGCCGCTGGCGCCGGGTCGCGTGCGCGCCGATGTGCACGTGATCGGCGTGCCGCTCACCGAGATGTGCAACGCGGCCTACCAGGATCCGCGGGAACGCCAGCTGCTCAAGAACATCATGTACGTGGGCGCGCTGGCCTCCATGCTCGGCATCGAGCCCGATGTGGTGCCCAGGCTGCTCGGCGAGCAGTACAAGGGCAAGCAGAAGCTGATGGAGCCCAACCTCGACGCCTTCCGCAAAGGCTACGAGTACGCCGCGCAGCACCTGGCCGATGCCTGCGACCTGAAGGTGCGCCGCGCCGACAATGTCGGCGAGAAGATCTTCATCGACGGCAACGCCGCCGCCGCGCTGGGCTGCGTCTACGGCGGCGCCAGCGTGTGCGCCTGGTATCCGATCACCCCGTCCTCGTCGGTGGCCGAAGCCTTCCAGAACTACTGCTCGCGGCTGCGCGTCGACAAGGAGACCGGCGAGAACCGCTTCGCGATCGTGCAGGCCGAGGACGAGCTGGCCTCGATCGGCATGGTGGTGGGCGCGGGCTGGAACGGCGCGCGCGCATTCACCGCCACCTCGGGCCCCGGCATCTCGCTGATGACCGAGTTCATCGGCCTGGCCTACTTCGCCGAGATTCCGGTCACCATCATCGATGTGCAGCGCGGCGGCCCCTCCACCGGCATGCCCACCCGCACCCAGCAGGCCGACCTCTTCGCCTGCGCCTATGCCTCGCACGGCGACACCAAGCATGTGCTGCTGCTGCCCGAGGATCCGCACGAGTGCTTCGAGTTCTCGGCGCTGGCGCTCGACCTCGCCGACCGGCTGCAGACCCCGGTGTTCGTCATGACCGACCTCGACATCGGCATGAATCAGCGCCTGACCCGTCCCTTCGTGTGGGACGACGCCCGCGAGTTCGACCGCGGCAAGGTCATGACCCACGAACAGCTCGAGGCCGGCCAGGTCTTCGGGCGCTACAACGATGTCGACGGCGACGGCATCCCCTACCGCACCTATCCGGGCACGCACCCCAACCGCGGCGCCTACTTCACCCGCGGCACCACCAAGGACCGCTTCGCGCGCTACTCCGAGGCGGGCCCCGACTATGTCGAGAATGTCACCCGGCTGCTGCGCAAGTTCGAGACCGCCCGCAAGCTGGTGCCGGCCTCGGTGCTGAAGCCGGCCTCGCAGAAGACCCGCTTCGGCGTGATCTACTTCGGCTCGACCAGCCCGGCCATGGCCGAGGCCAGCGATGTGCTCGAGGCCGATGGCGTGCACGCCGACCTGCTGCGGGTGCGCGGCTTCCCCTTCGATGCCGCGGTGGAGCGCTTCCTCGAGGAGCACGACACCGTGTTCGTCGTGGAGCAGAACCGCGACGGACAGCTGCGCTCGATGCTGATCAACGAACTCGACGCCTCGCCGGCCGCGGTGGTGCCCATCCTGCACTTCGACGGCACGCCGATCACCGCCCGGTTCATCGTGCGCGAGATCGGCGACCGCATCCGCGGCAGCAATGTCGAGCCGATCACCCGCGGCAAGGCCGCCTGAGCCGGCACACCGCACGCACACCAGGGCACGCGATGACCTACATCACCAAACCCCAGCTCCACCACCCCACCCTGCCCTACAACGCGCTCGGCTACACCCGGCGCGACTACGAGGGCAAGATCTCCACCCTGTGCGCCGGCTGCGGACACGATTCGATCTCGGCGGCCATCATCCAGGCCTGCTGGGACCTCAGCATCGAGCCGCACCGGGTGGCCAAGCTCTCGGGCATCGGCTGCTCATCCAAGACGCCCGACTACTTCCTGGGCAACTCGCATGGCTTCAACACCGTGCACGGCCGCATGCCCTCGGTGCTCACCGGCGCCAACCTCGCCAACCGCGAGCTGATCTACCTGGGCGTGTCGGGCGACGGCGACTCGGCCTCGATCGGCCTGGGGCAGTTCGCGCACGCGATGCGCCGCGGGGTGAACATGACCTACATCGTCGAGAACAACGGCGTGTACGGGCTCACGAAGGGCCAGTTCTCGGCCACCGCCGACCAGGGCTCCAAGTCGAAGAAGGGCATCGTCAACAGCGACTCGCCCATCGACCTGGTGGCCATGGCGCTGCAGCTCGGGGCGAGCTTCGTGGGGCGCAGCTTCTCGGGCGACAAGGAGCAGCTGGTGCCCTTGATCAAGGCCGCCCTCGCGCATCCCGGAGCCGCCTTCATCGATGTGGTCAGCCCCTGCGTGGCCTTCAACAATCACGCCGGCAGCACCAAGAGCTACGACTATGTCCGCGAGCACAACGAGGCGGTCAACAAGATCGACTTCATGCCGCGGCGCTCGGAGATCACCGCAGCCTACGCGCCGGGCGAGGTCACCGAGGTCACCCAGCACGACGGCTCGGTGCTGCGGCTGCGCAAGATCGCCACCGACTATGACGCCACCGACCGGCTGGGCGCGATGTCGTACATCGCCACCCACCAGGCGCGCGGCGAGGTGGTCACCGGCCTGCTCTATGTCGACCCGCAGGCCCAGGACCTCCATGCCCACCTGAACACGCCGGCCAGACCGTTCAACGCCATGGGCGCCGCGCAGCTGTGCCCGGGCGCGGCAGCGCTGGAGCGGATCAACCAGTCGCTGCGCTGAGGCCTGCGGGCCCTGCAACAACAAGGGCGCCCGAGGGCGCCCTTGTTCTTTCCCGTGCCCGCCCTCGGGCCGGGCCCTTCCTCAGGCCGGATCAGCGGTTGCCGATTGCCTGGACATCACGCCGGGTGGCGCCGGTGAAGAGCTGACGCGGACGGCCGATCTTCTGGTCGGGGTCGGAGATCATCTCGTTCCACTGCGCGATCCAGCCGACGGTGCGGGCCAGCGCGAAGATGCAGGTGAACATCGAGGTGGGAATGCCGAGCGCCTTCTGCACGATGCCCGAGTAGAAGTCGACATTCGGGTAGAGCTTGCGCTGCACGAAGTAGTCGTCCTCGAGGGCGATCTTCTCGAGCGCCATGGCCAGCGCGAACGAGGGGTCGTTCTCCAGGCCGAGCTCGCCGAGCACCTCGTAGCAGGTCTCGCGCATGAGCTTGGCGCGCGGGTCGTAGTTCTTGTAGACCCGATGGCCAAACCCCATCAGCTTCACCGAGGAGTTCTTGTCCTTCACCTTGGCCACGAACTCGCCGATGCGCGCCACGCCGCCCTGGGCCTGGATATCGTCGAGCATCTCGAGGCAGGCCTCGTTGGCGCCACCGTGGGCAGGCCCCCACAGGGTGGCGATGCCCGCCGCGATGCAGGCGAAGGGGTTGGCGCCCGAGGAGCCGGCCAGCCGCACGGTGGAGGTGGAGGCATTCTGCTCATGGTCGGCGTGCAGGATCAGGATGCGATCGAGCGCGCGCACCAGCACCTCGTTGGGGTGATAGTCCTCGCAGGGGGTGCCGAACATCATGCGCATGAAGTTCGCCGAGTAGGAGAGCTCGTTGCGCGGGTACATGAACGGCTGGCCCGTGGAGTACTTGTAGGCCATGGCCACCAGCGTGGGCATCTTCGCCACCAGGCGGATGGCCGAGATGAAGCGGTGCTCGGGATTCTGGATGTCGAGGGAGTCGTGGTAGAAGGCCGAGAGCGCGCCCACGCAGCCCACCAGCACCGCCATCGGGTGCGCATCGCGACGGAAGCCCTGGAAGAAGCGGGTCATCTGCTCGTGGACCATGGTGTGGATGGTCACGCGGCGCACGAAATCCTTCTTCTGCGCGATGTTGGGCAGATCGCCGTTGAGCAGCAGGTAGCAGGTCTCGAGGTAGTCGCAGTTCACCGCGAGCTGCTCGATGGGGTAGCCGCGGTAGAGCAGCTCGCCCTTGTCACCGTCGATGTAGGTGATCTTCGATTCGCAGGAGGCGGTGGAGAGGAAGCCGGGGTCGAAGGTGAACTTGCCGCTCGCGCCGTAGAGCTTGCGGATGTCGACGACATCGGGACCCACCGAGCCCTGGTAGACCGGGAACTCGACGGACGGCGTGCCGTCCGAGAACGACAGTGTGGCTTTGTGCTGCGTGGTCATGGCGAAGGTCCCCTGGATCGGTCGGTTGGGCGAAGGCGGAGTTCGGTCAGAGCTGGCGCAGCTGCGCGAGGACGCGCACCGCGGCCGGCGTGGCGGCCTCGCCCTGCAGTTCGGTGCGGGCGAGGATCAGGTCGAGCAGTTCATTGTCGGGCGCGTCGAGCAACTGGTCGAGCCCGGCGACATCATCATCGGACAGCGAGTGCTCGTGCCGATCGAAGAAGCGGGTGAGCACCAGATCGTTTTCGAGCAGGCCACGCCGCGAGCGCCAGCGCAGGCGGCGGCGGCGCGCGGCGTCGATCGGCGTGGCGGCCGCGGCCGCCCCGGTGCTGTCGCTGTGCAGGTCAGAGGGCATGGTGGGGCGACGAGCGACGAAGGCAGCGGCCGGGGAAGCGGGACACCGAGAGGGGCCGGGGTCAGACCGCCCGACGGACCATCAGTTCCTTGATCTTGCCGATCGCCCGGGTGGGGTTCAGACCCTTCGGGCAGACATCGACGCAGTTCATGATGGTGTGGCAGCGGAAAAGGCGGTAGGGGTCTTCGAGGTTGTCGAGCCGCTCGGAGGTTGCCTGGTCACGACTGTCGGCGATGAACCGGTAGGCCTGCAGCAGACCGGCCGGCCCCACGAACTTGTCGGGGTTCCACCAGAACGAGGGGCAGGAGGTGGAGCAGCAGGCGCACAGGATGCACTCGTAGAGCCCGTCGAGTTCCTCGCGCTCTTCGGGGCTTTGCAGGCGCTCCTTCTCGGGCGGCGGGGTGTCGTTGATCAGGAAGGGCTTGATCGAGTGGTACTGCTTGAAGAACTGCGTCATGTCGACGATCAGGTCCCGCACCACCGGCAGACCCGGCAGCGGCTTGAGCACGATCGGCTGCTTGAGGTCGCGCAGGTTGGTGATGCAGGCCAGCCCGTTCTTGCCATTGATATTCATGGCGTCGGAGCCGCACACCCCCTCGCGACAGGAACGGCGGTACGACACCGAGTCATCGGTGGTCTGCTTGATGCGCATCAACGCGTCGAGCAGCATCTTGTCGGTGGGCAGCAGCTCGACCTCGATGTTCTGCATGTACGGCCGCTCGTCCTTGTCAGGGTCGTAGCGATAGATCGAGAACTTGACCACGCGGGTGGCGGCCGCGGCAGGCGCGGCGACAGGGGCTTCGATGGTGGCGCTCATGTCGGTGGCGGCTTTCTCAGAAGGTACGGGCCTTGGGCTCGAAGGTCTCGACGGTGAGCGGCTTCATGTTCACCGGCTTGTAGTCGAGGCGGTTGCCCTCGGAGAACCACAGGGTGTGGCGGATCCAGTTGGCGTCGTCGCGGTTGGGGAAGTCGCGGTGGGCGTGCGCGCCGCGGCTCTCCTTGCGCGCCTCGGCCGACACGATGGTGGCCTTGGCCGTCTCGGTGAGGTTGGCCAGCTCCAGCGCCTCGACCCGCGCGGTGTTGAAGACCTTGCTCTTGTCCTTGAGGTGGATGTGCTGGGCGCGCGCGTCGAGCTCGAGGATGCGCTCGACGCCCTGGCTGAGCAGCTCGGAGGTGCGGAACACGCCGCAGTGGGCCTGCATGGTGCGGCGGATCTCATCGGCCACCACCTGGGTGTTCTCGCCGCCAGTGGAGCCGTCAAGGCGGGCCAGACGCGCCAGGGTGGCATCGCCGGCGTCATCGGGCAAGCGCTTGTGGGCCTCGTCCTTCAGGCGGCTGGAGACGATGTGATTGCCGGCGGCGCGGCCGAAGACCACCAGGTCGAGCAGCGAGTTGGTGCCCAGCCGGTTGGCGCCATGCACCGACACGCAGGCGCACTCGCCGATGGCGTAGAGGCCCTGGACCACGCTGTTGGGGTTGCCGTTGCGGGGCACCACCACCTGACCATGGAAGTTGGTGGGAATGCCGCCCATCTGGTAGTGAATGGTGGGCACCACCGGGATGGGGTCCTTGATCGGATCGACATTGGCGAACTTGATCGCGATCTCGCGGATCGAGGGCAGCCGCTTCATGATGGTGTCGGCACCGAGGTGATCGAGCTTGAGCAGCACATAGTCGCCATCAGGACCTGCGCCACGGCCTTCCTTGATCTCCTGGTCCATCGAGCGCGACACGAAGTCACGCGGGGCAAGGTCCTTCAGGGTGGGCGCGTAGCGCTCCATGAAGCGCTCGCCGTGCTTGTTCAGCAGGATGCCGCCCTCGCCGCGCACGCCCTCGGTGATGAGCACGCCCGCGCCAGCCACGCCGGTGGGGTGGAACTGCCAGAACTCCATGTCTTCCAGGGGGATGCCGGCGCGCGCCGCCATGCCCATGCCGTCACCGGTGTTGATGAACGCATTGGTGGAGGCCGCCCAGATGCGGCCGGCGCCGCCGGTGGCGAAGACGGTGACCTTCGACTCGAGGATCATGACCTCGCCGGTCTCCATCTCGAGGGCGATGACGCCGACGCAGTCGCCCTCGGCGTTGCGCAGGATGTCCAGCGCCATCCACTCGACGAAGAACTGGGTGCGGGCGCGCACATTGCGCTGGTAGAGGGTGTGCAGCAGCGCATGGCCGGTGCGATCGGCGGCGGCGCAGGCGCGCTGCACCGGCTTCTCGCCGAAGTTGGCGGTGTGGCCGCCGAACGGACGCTGGTAGATGGTGCCGTCGGGGTTGCGGTCGAACGGCATGCCGAAGTGCTCGAGCTCGTAGACCACCTTGGGTGCCTCGCGGCACATGAACTCGATCGCGTCCTGGTCACCGAGGTAGTCGGAGCCCTTCACGGTGTCGAACATGTGCCAGTACCAGTTGTCCTCGCTCATGTTGCCGAGCGAGGCGCCGATGCCGCCCTGCGCGGCCACGGTGTGCGATCGGGTGGGGAACACCTTCGAGAGCACGGCCACGCTGTAGCCGGCCTCGGCGAGCTGCAGCGAGCAGCGCATGCCGGAACCACCGGCACCGATGATCACCGCATCGAACTTGCGACGCGGCAGGTTGTTGGCCAGGTTGTTGAGGACTTCGGCCATCTCAGACTCTCCAGAGGATCAGGACCGCCCAGCAGGCATAGCCGGCCAGCAGCACGATGGTGCCCACCTGCAGCACGAGGCGCACGCCGGTGGGCTTGATGTAGTCCATGTAGATGTCCCGCACGCCGATCCAGGCGTGATAGACCAGCGACAGCAGCGCCAGCAGCGTGAGCACCTTCATCCAGCCGCTGGCGAACAGCCCTGCCCAAGTGCCGTAATTGAGCTCGGGCAGGGTGAGCAAAGACACCAGCAGCACCAGGGTGTAGACGGCGAGCAGCACCGCGGTCACGCGCTGGCCGAGCCAGTCTCGCATGCCGTAGTGGGCCCCGACGACGATTCGCTTGGTGGTCATGTCAGAACACCCCGAAGAGCTTGAGCGCGACCAGCGCGGTGAGGAAAAGGCTTGCGCCCATGGCGAGCGTGGCCGAGGTGCGCGCCTGCTCCTTGGCGGTGCCCATGTGCAGGTCGAGCAGCAGGTAGCGGATGCCGGCGCAGAAGTGGTGCAGGTAGGCCCAGCTCAGCACCAGGATGGCCAGCTTGCCCAGCACCGACCCGACGATGGCGCGGTAGGACTCGAAGCTGATCTCGGAGGTGATGCTCTGCTGGAAGAGATAGAGCGCGAAGGGCAGGCCGACCAGGAACATGAGCGCGCCGCTGACCCGGTGAAGGATCGAGATGACGCCGGCGGCTGGGAGACGGTACTGGAGGATCTGCGAGACGTGGATGTTCCGGAATTGAGGACGGGCCCGCGGCCCCTTGCTTCCTGCGAGTTCTGACATCAGTGCCTCATCGGGGACGGAGATTCGAACGGTGCAACAAAAAGGCGATCGTATTCTGAAGCATTTTTGCGCGGCGCACCAATGCAGTGCCCGGGCTTCGGGTCCGGTTCAGGAGCGTCATCAGCCGAGCGCGCTGCGGTAGTGGAAGGAATCGGTGACATAGCGGCCGCGACGCACCTCAACCGGGCGGTCCTGATAGGTATAAGTGACCCGTTCGGCCTGCAGCAGCGGAGAGCCCGGCGCCACGCCCAGCAGCGTGGCGACCTCGCGGTCGGCGGCCACCGCCCGGAGCTGTTCTGCCGCGCGGATCATGCGCACGCCGAACTCCGACTCGAACAAACCGTACAGCGGCCCGACCGAGGCGCCGAGACGCTCGGCGCTCAACCCGCGAAACAGCGCGCCCGGCAGCCAGATGTCGTCGAGCACGGTGGGCCGCTGCTCGAATGAGAGCAGGCGCCGGATGAACACGACGGTCTCGCCACCGCGCAGCCCGAGCGCGCGGGCGATCTCCACCGGCGCGCGCAGGCGCCGGCACTCGAGGATGCGGCTTTCCATGCGGCCCGGCGGGCCGCCGTCATCGGGCCGCAGGCGCAGAAAACGGAACTGCGTGCGCTCCTCATGATGCGTGGCCACGAAGGTGCCGCGGCCCTGCCGGCGAACCAGCAGGTTCTCGGCCGCCAGTTCATCCACCGCCTTGCGCACCGTGCCCTGGCTGACGCCGAAGCGCGCGGCGAGCTCGGTCTCGCTGGGAATGGGCTCGCCCGGCTTCCACTCGCCAGCCTGCAGGCCGCGGGTGATCAGGCCCTTGATCTGTCGGTAGAGCGGGCTGAAGCGCGGGGTGTCGGCCCGCGCCGCCTCGACACCGGGGCGATGGTCGGTCATGCCCTCATTGAATCACAGAGCTGCTCGAAATTTCAATAACATATGTCTTATATAAGATAGCTTTTCGGATTGACAGCGGCACGAGCCCGCCGCTATCCTCGAAACCACACCCGTGGCCCGGTCTTGGCCTGCCAAGGCAGCCGCGCGCCGCTGTCTCCAACCGCATCCAACGCGAGGTTTCCTGATGACCAAACCCGTCAAGCGTGTCGCGATCACCGGCGCGGCCGGCCAGATCGGCTACAGCCTGCTGTTCCGCATCGCCAATGGCGACATGCTCGGCAAGGACCAGCCCGTGATCCTGCAGCTGCTCGACATCACCGCCGCCCTGCCTGCCGTCAAGGGGGTGGTCATGGAGCTCGAGGACTGCGCCTTCCCGCTGCTGGCCGGCGTGGTGATCACCGACGATCCCAAGACCGCCTTCCGCGACGCCGACTACGCCGTGCTGGTGGGCGCCCGCCCGCGCAGCAAGGGCATGGAGCGCAAGGATCTGCTCGAGGCCAACGGCGCCATCTTCACCGTGCAGGGCCGCGCCCTGGATGAAGCCGCCAGCCGCGACTGCCGCGTGCTGGTGGTGGGCAATCCGGCCAACACCAACGCCTACATCGCCATGAAGTCCGCGCCCGGCCTGCCGGCGCGCAACTTCACCGCCATGCTGCGGCTGGACCACAACCGGGCGCTGTCGCAGATCGCCTCGCGCACCGGCAAACCCGTGTCCTCGATCGAGAAGCTCGCGGTCTGGGGCAACCACTCGCCCACCATGTACGCCGACTACCGCTTCGCCACCATCGACGGCCAGTCGGTCAAGGCCATGATCAACGACGAGCCCTGGAACCGCGATGTCTTCCTGCCCACGGTGGGCAAGCGCGGCGCGGCCATCATCGAGGCCCGCGGCCTGTCGTCGGCCGCCTCGGCCGCCAATGCCGCGATCGACCATGTCCGCGACTGGGCGCTCGGCACCAACGGCCGCTGGGTGACCATGGGCGTGCCCTCCGACGGCTCCTACGGCATCCCCGAAGGCATCATGTTCGGCTATCCGGTCACCTGCGCCAACGGCGAGTACAGCCTGGTCCAGGGCCTGGAGATCGACGAGTTCTCGCGCTCGCGCATCGACATCACCCTCAAGGAACTCCTCGAGGAACGCGACGGCGTCAAGCACCTGCTGGGCTGAGCCTCGTCGCGCGGGCGAGCCGGCACGCAGCCGGCGCGCCCGACCACGCCAGCACCGCGCCGGCGCCCCACCCCACCCCGGAGGCCCCATGACCACGCCCGGACAGAAGTTTCGCGACGCCCTCGCCCAGGAGCAGCCGCTCCAGATCCCCGGCGCCATCAACGCCAACCACGCCCTGCTCGCCCGTCGTGCCGGCTTCAAGGCCATCTACCTCTCGGGTGGCGGCGTGGCCGCCGGCTCGCTCGGGCTGCCCGACCTCGGCATCTCGGGGCTCGATGATGTGCTCACCGATGTGCGCCGCATCACCGATGTCTGCGACCTGCCGCTGCTGGTCGATGTCGACACCGGCTTCGGCTCGTCGGCCTTCAATGTGGCCCGCACCACCGCCTCCCTGATCAAGGCCGGAGCCGCGGCCATGCACATCGAGGATCAGGTCGGCGCCAAGCGCTGCGGCCATCGGCCCAACAAGGAGATCGTGTCCCGGCAGGAGATGGTCGACCGCATCAAGGCCGCAGTCGATGCCCGCAAGGACCCGAGCTTCTTCATCATGGCCCGTACCGACGCCCTGGCCAGCGAGGGTCTTGAAGCGGCCATCGAGCGCGCGGTGGCCTGCGCGGAAGCCGGCGCCGACGGCATCTTCCCCGAGGCGATCACCGATCTGGCGATGTACCAGCAGTTCGCCCGCGCCGTGAAGGTGCCGGTGCTGGCCAACATCACCGAGTTCGGCCAGACCCCGCTCTTCACGGTCGAACAGCTCGCCGCGGTCGATGTGGCGATCGTGCTCTATCCGCTGTCGGCCTTCCGCGCCATGAACAAGGCCGCCCAGACCGTCTACGAGACCCTGCGCCGCGATGGCACCCAGGCCGCGGTGGTGCCCATGATGCAGACCCGTCAGGAACTCTACGACTCGATCGGCTACTGGGACTTCGAGAAGAAGCTCGATCAGCTGTTCGCCCAGCAGCCGCGGCGCTGACCGCCGCCCTTGCGCAGACACCGTCACCACCCGTAAAGGACCTTCGCCAATGAGCCAAGCACCCGCCGCCACCGGGCCCAAACCGAAGAAATCCGTCGCGCTCTCGGGCGTGACCGCCGGCAACACCGCGCTGTGCACCGTCGGCCGTACCGGCAACGACCTGCATTACCGCGGCTACGACATCCTCGACATCGCCGATGTGGCCGAGTTCGAGGAGATCGCCCACCTGCTGGTTCACGGCAAGCTGCCCAACCGCGCCGAACTCGCCGCCTACAAGGCGCGGCTGCGCGCCATGCGCGGCATTCCGGCGGCGGTGAAGACCGTGCTCGAGTGTCTGCCCGCCGGCACCCACCCCATGGATGTGATGCGCACGGCCGTGTCGGCGCTTGGCTGCCAGCTCCCCGAGAAGGACGACCACAACACTCCGGGCGCGCGCGACATCGCCGACCGGCTGATGGCCTCGCTCGGCTCCATGCTGCTCTACTGGTACCACTTCAGCACCAACGGCAAGCGCATCGAGGTGGAGACCGACGACGACACCATCGGCGGCCATTTCCTGCACCTGCTGCACGGCCGGCCCGCGCCCGAGATCTGGGTCAAGGCCATGCACACCTCGCTCATCCTGTACGCAGAGCATGAATTCAACGCCTCCACCTTCGCCTGCCGCGTGGTGGCCGGCACCGGGTCGGACATGTATTCGGCGATCACCGGCGGCATCGGCGCGCTGCGTGGCCCGAAGCACGGCGGCGCCAACGAGGTGGCCTTCGAGATCCAGAAGCGCTACGACAACCCCGACGAGGCCGAGACCGACATCCGCCGTCGCATCGAGAACAAGGAAGTGGTCATCGGCTTCGGGCACCCGGTCTACACCATCGCCGACCCGCGCAACAAGGTGATCAAGGAAGTCGCGCGCCGGCTTTCCCAGCACGCCGGCACCACCAAGATGTTCGACATCGCCGAGCGCCTCGAGACCGTGATGTGGGACATCAAGAAGATGTTCCCCAACCTCGACTGGTTCAGCGCGGTCAGCTACCACATGATGGATGTGCCCACCGCGATGTTCACGCCGCTGTTCGTGATCTCGCGCACTTCGGGCTGGGCCGCGCATGTGATCGAGCAGCGCATCGACAACAAGATCATCCGGCCGAGCGCGAACTATGTCGGCCCGGAGGATCTGCGCTTCGTGCCGATCGACGCCCGCGCCTGAGCCCGCGCCGCCATGGCCGACATCGCCAGCCCCCGGCCCGCGCCGGGCATCCGCCCGGGCGCGCGCGCCGGACGCTGGCTGGCCCTGCTGGCGCTGAGCGGGCTCGCCGCCTGCGCCAGCACGCCCAGGCCGTCGCCGCCAGTGGCGCCGCCGCCGGCTCCTGCCGTGGCGACCGCGCCGGCCGCGCCGCCGGTGGTCACGCCGGCAGCGCCGGCAATGCCTGTCGAGCCGCCGGCGCCCGCGCCGCCGGTCGAGCCGGCGGTCGTGCCACTGGCCATCGAACCCGGGCTCTATCGTTGCGAACTCGGGCGTCGCGTGATCGTGCGACGCATCTCGCCCGATGGACGCAACCTGGTGATCGGCTGGCAGGGCAAGGACTGGCCTCTCGATGCCGTCGAGGCGCGCACCGGGGCCCGTCGCTTCGAGAACACCCGCGCCGGCCTCGTCTGGCTGGTGATCGTCGGCAAGTCGATGCTGCTCGATGCCAGGGCCGGCCGCACCCTGGCCAATGAATGCCGGCTCTGATGGCCCGCTGACATGGCACGCACCGACGCCCTCCTGCTCGGCCTGTGCGCGGCGGCTCTGCTGCCGCTGCCCGCGCGCGCGCAGGCCAGCGCCGCGCCACCGGTGGGCGCCGCGGCGGGCGACTCCGTGGCCGGCGCCGACTTCCCGCGCCGCCAGCCCGGCCTGTGGG
>JAGWVN010000133.1 GCA_018970865.1 Betaproteobacteria bacterium | reverse complement strand
CCCGCAAGGCCCGCCGGCCGGAACAAGGCGGGCGAGGCCGGGCCCGAGCCCCGGGGCGACGAGGGCCAGGCGCCCGGCACCCAGGTGGGCACCGGCGTGGTCATCGTCGACAAGGGCATCATCCTCACCAACCTGCATGTGGTCGAGGGCGCCAGCGCGATCCGGGTCACCTTCTTCGACGGCACCCAGGGCGAGGCCCGGGTGATCGGCAGCCAGCCCGAGAACGATCTCGCGGTGCTGCAGGCGCTCACCATCCCCGACGACCTCGTCGCGGCCTCGCTGCGCTCCAGCGCCGACCTCGCGGTGGGCGACCTGGTGGTCGCGGTGGGCTTTCCCTTCGGCATCGGCCCCTCCACCTCGGCGGGGGTGGTCTCGGGCCTCAAGCGCGAGCATGCCGGCAACGAGAACGGCCAGCCCATCCGCAACCTCATCCAGTTCGATGCCGCCGCCAACCCGGGCAATTCCGGCGGTCCGCTGGTCAATGCCGAGGGCGAGGTGGTGGGCGTGGTCACCGGCATTCTCAGCCCCGGACGCCAGCGCACCTTCATCGGCATCGCCTTCGCGGTCCCCATCGAGACCGCGGCCAGCGCGGCGGGTGTGCCGCCCTTCTGATCCCCAACCGCGCGCCCGCGGGCGCGACAACTGCGAAAGCACGGCATGGACGACCGATCCGCTTCGGCGGCAGACAGCGCAGCGCTGCTCGAGCGCATCCTCTACGAAGTGAAGAAGGTGGTGGTCGGCCAGGACCACTTCCTCGAACGGATGATGGTCGCGCTGCTCGCTCAGGGCCATCTGCTGGTGGAGGGCGTGCCGGGGCTGGCCAAGACCCTCACCGTGCGTACCCTGGCCAACGCCATCCAGGGCGGCTTCGGCCGCATCCAGTTCACGCCTGATCTCGTGCCCGCCGATCTGGTCGGCACCCGCATCTACAACCAGCGCACCGGCGAGTTCAGCACGGCGCTGGGCCCGGTCTTCACCAACCTGCTGCTCGCCGACGAGATCAACCGCGCGCCTGCCAAGGTGCAGAGCGCGCTGCTCGAAGTGATGCAGGAGCGCCAGGTGACCATCGCCGGGCAGACCCACCGGGTCGGCGAGCCCTTCCTGGTGATGGCCACCCAGAACCCGATCGAGACCGAAGGCACCTACCCGCTGCCCGAGGCGCAGGTCGACCGCTTCATGATGAAGGTGCTGGTCGGCTATCCCCGCGAGGAGGAGGAGTTCGTCATCGTCGAACGGGTCACCAGCGCGCCGGTGGCCATCCAGCCGGTGGCCACCACCGGGCAGCTCGCCGCCCTGCAGGCGCGATGCCGGCGCGGCTTCGTCGACCCGGTGATCATGCAGTACGCGGTGCGCCTGGTCGGGGGCACCCGCGATCCGGCCCGCGCGGGGCTCGCGGAGCTGTCGCGCTTCATCACCTTCGGCGCCAGCCCGCGCGCCTCGATCGGCCTGGTGGAGGCCGCCCGCGCGCTGGCCTTCCTGCGGGGGCGCGACTATGTCTTCCCGCAGGATCTGGTCGATGTCGCCCCCGATGTGCTGCGTCATCGCCTCGCGCTGTCCTACGAGGCGCTGGCCGAGGGCGTGACCGCCGACCATCTCATCGCGCGCCTGCTCGAGGCGCTGCCGCCGCCAGCGCGTCCGCTTCAGGCCCAGCCTGCGTCCCATGCCGCGCCTGCCGGCTGACCGCCTGCTGCGCCGCCTGGAGTGGACCTCGCTGCGGCGGCTCGACGGGCTGCTGCAGGGGGACTACCGCACGCTCATGCGCGGCAGCGGGCTCGATCTGGCCGACCTGCGCGAGTACCAGTACCGCGACGATGTCCGGCGCATCGACTGGAACGCCACGGCGCGGCTCGACCATCCCCATGTGCGTGATGACCTCGAGGACCGCGAGCTCGGCGCCTGGTTCGTGCTCGACCTCAGCCCCTCGGTGGACTTCGGCTCCGGCCTGGTCACCAAGCGGCAGGCCGCCGCGGCGCTGTGCGGTCTGCTCGGGCTGCTGCTGCTGCGCCACGGCAACCGCTTCGGCGCGATCCGCGCCGAAGGCCCGCGCCGCGAGGTGCTGCCGGCCCGCAGCGGCCGGGCGCACCTCATGCAGCTGATCGACTGGATCGATCATCCCGCCGCCAGCCCCGGCGCGCCGCGCGCGCGGGATGAGGCGCCGGCAACCGGCCTCACCAATCTGGGCGACCTCCTCGGCGCGGCCGGCGGCGTCGCTCGCCGGCGCTCGCTGGTGATCGTGCTGTCGGACTTCATCAGCACGCCGGGCTGGCAGCCCGCCCTGGCCCGGCTTGCCCTGCGCCATGATGTGCTGGCCGTGCGCCTGCTCGACCCGGTGGAGCGCGCGCTGCCCGATCTCGGCCTGGTGCCTATGCGCGACGCCGAGACCGGTGACTGGATGATGGTCGACACCCACGATCCGGACTGGCGGGCCCGTCATGACGCGCTCGCCGGAGAGCGGGAGGAGGCGCTGCTGGGTGACTTCGCCGCGGCCGGTGTCGATGCCATGGAGCTGGGCACCGATGAAGATCCCGGCGAGGCTCTGGCCGCGCTGCTGCGGCTGCGCCGGCTGCAGGCGAGGCTGCGGGCGGGCGCCGCTTCGGCGGTGGCCGCCGCGGGCCGAGGCTGATCCCGATCATGCGCTTTCTCTGGCCGCCGCTGCTCCTCCTGCTGGTGCTGGTCCCGCTGGCGGCGCTTGGCTACTGGTGGCTGCTGCGCCGCCGCGCCAGCACCGCCATTCGGGTGGCCAGCCTCGGGCTGATCCGCGAGGCCGGCCGGCATCGGCCGCGCTGGCGTCGGCACCTACCCTTCGCGTTGTGGCTGACCGGGCTCGCCGCGGCGCTGCTCGCCTGCGCCCGGCCGCAGGCCGTGCTGTCGGTGCCGGCGCTCGATCGCACGGTGATCCTGGCCTTCGATGTGTCGGGCAGCATGCGGGCCAAGGACATCGCCCCTTCGCGCATCGCGGCGGCGCAGGCTGCCGCGCGCGACTTCATCGACGGTCTGCCCGGCACCACCCGGGTGGGCATCGTGAGCTTCGCCGCCTCGGCCTCGGTGGCGCAGGCGCCCACCACCGATCGCGACGACCTGCTGTCGGCGATCGACCGCTTCCAGCTGCAGAAGGGCACGGCTGCCGGCACGGCCATCCTGGTCTCCCTGCAGCTCATCCTGCCCGACTTCGAGTACGACCTGCAGAGCCCTGACCTGCGAAAGCGACCCCGACCGGGCGGGCAGGAGCCGGCCGCGGGCGGCGCCGCCCGGCCGGCCGTCGAGCCGGTGGAGCCGGGTTCGCACAAGGGCGCGACGATCATCCTGCTCACCGATGGTCAGTCGAACATCGGTGCCGATCCGATCGCCGCGGCGCGCCTGGCCGCCGAGCGCGGCGTGCGGGTGCACACCGTCGGCGTGGGCACGCCCGCCGGCGAGCTGCTGAGCACCGAGGGCTGGTCGATGCGGGTGCGGCTCGACGAGGCGCCGCTGCGCCAGCTCGCCGACCTCACCCGGGGCAGCTACGTCCCCGCGGCGGACGCCTCGGCGCTGCGCGAGGCCTACCGCGGACTGGCCTCGCGGCTGGCTTTCGAGCGCCGCGAGACCGAAGTCTCGGCAATCTTCGCCGGCGTGGCCGTGCTGTGCTTCCTGCTCGGCGCGGGGCTGTCGGCCTGGTGGCTGGGGCGCTGGCGCTGAGGGCAGGGGCATCGGATTCGTTCGGAGCGGTTCGGCTTTGACCCGCTGCGGGAATTTTGGGAGGATGCCCGCGCCGCATCGCTGTTGCCCGCATGGGTGCCGAATCCCGCGGCCTGCCCGTTCTCGCCTGCCCTGTCTTTCCAGGAGTCTTCGCATGAAAACCCCTTTGCTGCGCCCCTCGCTCAAGGCTCTCGCCCTGGCTCTGGGTCTCGTCGGCGCGATCGCACCGCTTCCCACCGCCACCGCGCAGAGTGCCGCCAAGGGCGCCGCGCCCCAGGTGAAGATCTCGGATGGCGTGATCAAGATCGGCCTGCTCCACGACATGAACAGCCTCTATGCCGATGTGGCCGGACCCGGTTCGGTCGAGGCAGTCAAGATGGCTGTCGAGGAGTTCGGCGGCAAGGTCCACGGCATGCCGATCGAGATCCTGGTGGCCGACCATCAGAACAAGGCCGACCTCGCCGCTGCCAAGGCGCGGGAGTGGTTCGACTCCCAGAAGCTCGACATCCTGGGTGACGTCGGCGCGTCGGCCACCGCCCTGGCCGCATCGGAGGTCGGTCGCCAGCGCCACAAGCTGGTGCTGTTGTCGGGGCCGGGCGCAAGCCGCATCACCAATGAGGCCTGCAACGCGGTGACCATCCACTATGCCTGGGACACCTATGCCCTGGCCCAGGTGGTTGGCCGCGGAGTGGTCAAGAACGGCGGCGACACCTGGTTCTTTCTCACCGCCGACTATGCCTTCGGCCATGCGCTCGAGAAGGACACCGGCGAGGTCGTGAAGTCCGAGGGCGGAAAGATCCTCGGCAATGTCCGTCACCCTCTGAACACCAACGACTTCTCGTCGTTCATGCTGCAGGCTCAGTCCTCTAAGGCCAAGATCATCGGCCTGGCCAACGCCGGTGGCGACACGATCAACGCCATCAAGGCGGCCAACGAGTTCGGTCTGACCAAGAACCAGAAGCTGGCCGGCCTGCTGATGTTCGACAACGACATCCACTCGCTCGGCCTGCAGGTCACCCAGGGCATGCTGATGGCCTCGGCGTTCTACTGGGACATGAACGATGAGACCCGCAAGTGGTCGCGCCGTTTCTTCGAGCGCATGAAGAAGATGCCCAACATGCTGCAGGCGGGCGTCTACTCGTCGACCATGCACTACCTCAATGCGGTCAAGGCCACCGGTACCGACGACACCGACACCGTCAACAAGTGGATGCGGGCCAACCCGATCAACGACATGTTCGTGAAGAACGGCCGCATCCGCGAGGACGGCCGCATGATGCGCGAGATGTACCTCTTCGAGGTCAAGGCGCCCTCCGAGTCGAAGTATCCCTGGGATTACTTCAAGCTCCGGGCCACCCTGCCTGCCGACAAGTCGTTCCGCCCGGTGAGCGAAAGCGTCTGCCCGCTGCTCAAGAAGTAAGCGCGGGCCCGGCCCCGGCTCAGGTCGGGGTCGGCGCCTGGGTGGACGGGCGCAGGGTCGGCATCGACTGCGCCCGCTTGCCCAGCCACCAGCCGTACGCATCCGGTACCATCGAAAAGCCCGGATCCACCCCCATCTTCTGCGCGGCGTCCATCGCCCAGTTCGGGTTGTAGAGCATCTCGCGGGCGAGCGCGACCAGGTCGGCGTCGCCGGACTGCAGGATGGCTTCTGCCTGGTCGTGATGCACGATCAGGCCCACGGCCATGCTGCTCATGCCGGCCTCGCGGCGGATCGCGCGGGCAAACGGCACCTGGTAGCCATAGCCGATCGGCGCGCTGCTCACCGGCCGGGCCAGGATGCCGCCGGCGCTGCAGTCGACCATGTCCACGCCGCAACCCCTGAGTTCGCGAGCCAGCGCCACGCTCTCGGCCGGCCCCCAGCCGGCATCGTCATCGACCGACAGCCGCATGAAGAGCGGCTTGTCCTCGGGCCAGGCGGCGCGCACCCGGCGCGCCACCGCCAGCGCGAAGCGCATGCGGTTCTCGAGGCTGCCGCCGTATTCGTCGTCGCGCTGATTGGCCACCGGCGAGAGGAACTGGTGGATCAGGAAGCCATGGGCGCCGTGGATCTCGATCATGTCGAAGCCTGCTGCGTGGGCGCGCTGCGCGGCGCGGCCGAAGGCCTCGATCACCTCGGCGATGTCGTCACGGCTGAGCGCGCGCGGCACCGGACTGCGATCGTCGGCGGGCAGGGCGCTCGGCGCCACGAGTTCCCAGGCGTCCCAGTCGTCGATGCCGGGATTGGCGGTGAGCGCCTTGCCGCCCTCCCAGGGGCGACCCACCCGCGACTTGCGTCCGGAATGCCCGATCTGGATGCCACAGGCCGCGCCGCAGTGATGCACCAGATCGACGATGCGGGCCAGCGGCGCGATGAAGGCGTCGTCCCACAGGCCGAGATCGCCCACGGTGCCGCAGCCGCGCCGCTCGGCCTTGGTCGATTCCAGGATGACCAGGCCCGCGCCGCCGGCGGCGTAGCGGCCTGCGTTCATGAGGTGCCAGTCGGTGGGAAAACCCTTGACCGCGGCGTACTGGTGCATGGGTGCCACCACCACCCGGTTCTTCAGGGTGAGCTTGCGCAGGGTGATCGGGGTGAAGAGCAGAGGCTGGCTCATGGCGGGGCTCCGGGGCAGCGGTGTGAAGGAGAGGGCGCGATCGGCAACGGGGGCTGATGTGCTGACGCGCGAGAACGACAGCGCGCGATGCGGGCGTGATCCGGCGATTCTAGGCGGTGCCGCCGGGCGGCTTCGGGCGGCATCCCGCCGGTGGCGCCGAGCGCGCCGGAGAACGGAATCGCGGCGCGCCGCGCGTGACATTCCGGACCCGCCCGCGCGACGCCGGCGCGGCGCAGCGAGGACACTGGCGCTGGCCGGGCCCCGGGCGTGGGGCATCCCCGGTTCCCGAGGAGAATGCCCATGAACGAGCTCATCGACCAGGCCGCGGCGATCGCGGTCATCCTGAAAGCCCGCGGCCACACCCTGTCGGTGTCCGAATCGTCCACGGGCGGCCTGATCTCGGCCAGCCTGCTGGCCGTGCCAGGTGCATCGGCCTACTACCTGGGTGGCGCGGTGGTGTACACCCGGCGCGCGCGCGCGCTGCTGAGCGGCATTCCCGCCGAGGCGATGGCCGGCATCCGCTCCGCGAGCGAGCCCTACGCGGCGCTGCTGGCCCGCACCTCCCGGGAGCGGTTCCAGGGCACCTGGGCGCTGGCCGAGACCGGCGCCACCGGGCCGAGCGGCAACGCGTACGGCGACGCGCCCGGGCACAGCTGCATCGCCATCAGCGGGCCGATCGAACGGGTGATCACCCTGGAAACCGGCAGCGCCGACCGGGTGGGCAACATGCGCGCCTTCGCCGCGGCCGCGCTGGGCCTGCTGGCCGAGGCGCTGGCGCAGAGCGCATCCTGAGCCGGCGCGCCCCGCCGCGGCGCCCTGCGGGTCAGCGCGTGGCGTCGGAATCGCTCCACCAGGGGTAGTTCGAGGGCATGTCGGTGGAGACCCGGCCTGGAAAGTTCGGCTTGCGCTTCTCCAGGAAGGCCTTGACGCCCTCGGTGACATCGGCGCTTCGGCCGAGCTCACGCGACATCGGCACATCCACCTCGCGCACCCGCAGGGGATCGGGTTCGGCGCTGAAGCGCCAGAGCAGCTGGCGGGTGAGGGCGATCGACACCGGCGCGGTCTCCTCGACGATCTCGCGGGCGATCTCCCGTGCCCGCGGCAGCAGTTCCTCGGGCGGAACCACCTCGCTCACCAGGCCGCCGCGCAGCACCTCGTCGGCAGTGAGCAGGCGGCCGGAATAGCACCAGCGCAGGGCCTGCTGCAGGCCGACCAGGCGGGGCAGGAACCAGGCGCTGCCGGCCTCGGGCACCAGGCCGCGTCGGGCAAAGACGAAGCCCACCCGCGCGTTGCTCGCGGCGATGCGGATGTCCATGGGCAGGGTGACGGTGATGCCCACCCCCACGGCCGCACCATTGAGCGCGGCGATCGAGGGCTTGCGGCAGCGGTAGATGCTGTCGATGAAGCTCGGTTCGGGTGCCTTGCGGGTGGCGGCCGGCGTTCCCGCGGTCTCGCCGAACATCACCGAGGCGCCTTCGCCGAAACTGTTGGCGCCGCCGGAGATGTCGGCGCCCGCGCAGAAGGCCTTGCCCGCGCCGGTGACGATCACCACCCGCACGGCATCGTCACGGTCGGCCTGGTCGAAAGCCTCGGCGATCTCGCGCCCCATCTGCGCGGTGTAGGCATTGAGCTTGTCGGGGCGGTTCAGGGTGATGGTGAGGATGGAATCGGCGAGTTCGCAGCGGATGTGCTCTGGCATGGGTGTCTCCGTGGGGGCGGGCGGCAACCCGATCGGCTGCGGATTGCCGCGGTCACGCCCCCACGATGCGCCGCGCCCGGGCCGCTGTCGATGCGGCGTGTTCCGCTCGATGGGCAACGGCGTGTCGCGGAATGTCAATCCTGAGATCAGGGGAAAGTCGCCCGGTCGCGTCGCGCCCGCATAGTCTGCGGGCGGTACGCTGGCGCAGCAGTCCAGACCCGGTCCACCGGGCAGCGCCGGCCGGTCAAGACCAGGAGACACGACATGATCCGACTGCGTTCGGCGCCTGCGCGCGCCGGCGTTCGCGCGCGCCCGCGCACTGCCCCGGAGCCGGCCGGCCCCGGCAGGCTCCACCCTTTCGCGCAGGTCGGCAGCCTGGGCAGCCTCGGCCGCCTCGCCCTGCCTGCCCGCGCCTGCAGGCCTCGCCGCGCTGCTGCGGCGAGCCCGGGCAGCGTCTCTCCTCACCCATCCGGCAGGCCCTGCCTGCCCGCCGGTTCCTCGCCCTCGTCGGCGCCGCGCTGACGCCATCGCCTTTCCAACCAGCCCCTTCTTACCGACCGGGAGTCCCGATGCAGGCCGCCAGGCAGTTTCTCAAGTGGTTGTGGCGCATAGAAGCCACGGTATGCGTGCTCACCTTTTCCCTCACGGCGCTGGCCCTGATGGCCGATGTGCTCGCCCGTGAGCTCTTCGGCAACGGCATCTTCGGGGCGCAGCGCTTCGCGGTCTGGACCACCGCCATCGCCGGCCTGCTCGGCTTCGCGCTGGTCACCGCCGAGAACGGTCATCTGCGGCCGCAGTTCGCCGACAAGTGGCTGCCGCGCGCGCTCGATCCGCACATGGACCGCATCGGCGATGTCCTCTCGATGCTGATCTGCGTGGCGCTCGGCTGGTATGCCGTGGGCTTCGTGCAGAGCTCGGCCGCGCTCGGCGAGCGCGGCATGGCCATCCCGATCAAGGTGTGGCCCATCCAGATGGTGCTGCCCTGGATGTTCTTCTCGTCGGCGATCCGCCATGCGGCGTTCGCCATCTGGCCCGCGCTGCGGCCTGAACCCAAAGGGGAGTCGCACTG
>JAGWVN010000132.1 GCA_018970865.1 Betaproteobacteria bacterium | reverse complement strand
GATTGCGGTGGCCGGCAAGCGGCAGCAGCCGATCGGCGCCGTCCGGGCCGTGCAGGTGGCCATGCCCCAGGGCGTCGATGCGCAGTTGCAGGGCCTGAGACGCGCGCGCGCGGCGGGCGCGCCACCCGCTGCGCAGGCCGAGGAGCAGGATCAGGAGCGCAACGCTCGGTGCCGCAAAGCCGGGCATGGCAACGGCGCCCGCCTGCGACCACGCCCAGTGGCCCAGACCCGCGAGGCCGACGAGCGCGCAAGCGGCCGTCCCGACCCGCCAGACACCGGCCGGCTGCAGCGCCAGACTGGCGGCGAAACCCATGCCCGGAGACGGCTCGCGGTCAGGGCGCCGGCAATTCCGGGCTCAGACCCGGCGCATGACCAGAGACCCGTTGGTGCCACCGAACCCGAAGGAGTTCGACATGGCCACCTCGATCTTGAGATCCCGCGCGGTGTTCGCGCAGTAGTCGAGATCGCAGGCAGGATCCTGGTTGAAGATGTTGATGGTGGGCGGCGAGATCTGGTGATGCACCGCAAGAGCCGTGAACACCGCCTCGATGCCTCCGGCCGCGCCGAGGAGATGGCCGGTCATGGACTTGGTGGAATTCACCACCAGCCCGTTGGCCGCCTCGCCGAAGGCCCGCCGGATGGAGCGGGTCTCGGCAATGTCGCCAAGCGGCGTGGAAGTGGCGTGCCCGTTGAGGTAGCTGACCTGGTCGGCGTTCACGCCGGCGTTGCGCAGCGCGTTGCGCATGCCGCGCGCCGGCCCCTCGCCGTCTTCGGAGGGCGCGCTCATGTGGAAGGCGTCGGAGCTCATGCCGTAGCCGGCCAGCTCGGCATAGATGCGGGCGCCGCGCCGACGGGCGTGTTCGTACTCCTCGAGCACCAGCGCCCCGGCGCCTTCACCGAGCACGAAACCATCGCGGTCCTTGTCGAAGGGCCGGCTGGCCGTGGCGGGATCGTCATTGCGGGTGGACAGCGCGCGCATGGAGGCGAATCCGCCCAGCCCGAGCGGCGAGATGGTGGACTCGGTTCCGCCCGCGAGCATGATGTCGGCGTCGCCGTACTCGATCAGCCGGCCGGCATCGCCGATGGAGTGGGTGCCGGTGGTGCAGGCCGACACCACCCCGTAGGTGGGGCCCTTCAGGCCGAGCATGATGGAGAGCTGGCCCGAGACCATGTTGATGATGGAGCCCGGCACGAAGAAGGGCGAGATGCGGCGCGGCCCGCGCTTGACATAGTCGCCGTGATTTTCCTCGATGAGCGGCAGGCCGCCGATGCCGGAGCTGACCACCGCGCCAAACCGCTCGGCGTTGCTCTCGTTCACCTCCAGACCGGAATCGCGCAGAGCCTGGACCCCGGCGGCGATGCCGTAATGAATGAAGGTGTCGAAGTGCCGGGCTTCCTTGGCGGGCAGGTAGGGGCTGATGTCAAAGCCCTTCACCTCACCGGCGATCTGCGAGGTGAAAGCGGAGGCGTCGAACCGGGTGATGCGGTCGATACCCGAGCGGCCGGCCACCACATTCTGCCAGGCCGAAGCCACCTCATTGCCTGTCGGGCAGACGATGCCCAGCCCGGTGATGACGACTCGACGACGGCTCACGGCGCTCTCCTTGGTGGAACCCGGATCAGTCCTTGGCGTGGGACTTGATGTAGTCCACCGCCTGCTGCACCGTGGTGATCTTCTCGGCTTCCTCGTCGGGGATCTCGGTCTCGAACTCGTCTTCGAGGGCCATGACCAGCTCGACGGTGTCGAGGGAATCGGCGCCCAGGTCATCCACGAAGGACGACTCGATCTTGATGTCGGCCTCGTTCACGCCAAGCTGCTCGGCAACGATCTTCTTGACGCGCTGTTCGATGTTTTCCATTTCTCTGCTCCTGGAGGGATTACGGCGGCGCCGTGTTCCGGTGAGGGGATGAGCCCGGGATGGGCGGGTTGCGAAGTGGGTGTGGGGCCGGAGGCTGGGCGGTGAATGACGCCCGGGGGGCAGGCCAAACGGCGCGGATTCTACCAGTTAGGCGCTGCCGAGCCCTGAACCCCCGACCGAGCCGTTCAGTTCATGTACATGCCGCCATTCACATGCAGGGTCGTCCCGCTGACATAGGCCGCGCCAGGGCCTGCGAGGAAGGCAACCGCCGCCGCGATGTCTTCGGGTTGCCCGAGCCGACCCAGGGGAATGTTCTGCATCAGGCCGGCGGTCTGGGCCTCGGTGAGCGCGCGGGTCATGTCGGTGTCGATGAAGCCCGGCGCGACGCAGTTGACCGTGATGTTGCGGCTGCCGAGTTCGCGGGCCAGCGCCCGCGTCATGCCGGCGACCCCGGCCTTGGCCGCCGCGTAGTTGGCCTGTCCGGGATTGCCGCTGGCGCCAACCACCGAGGTGATGTTGATGATGCGCCCGAAGCGGGCCTTCATCATCGGCCGCATCACCAGCCGGCAAAGGCGGAAAACCGATGACAGGTTGGTGTCGATCACGGCCGACCACTCTTCGTCCTTCATGCGCATGGCGAGGTTGTCGCGGGTGATGCCGGCATTGTTGACCAGGATGGCGGGCGCGCCGCCGTCGGCCTGCATCTGCTCGATCAGCGCCTCGGCGCTGGCGGCGTCGGTCACATCGAGCACCGCACCCCGCCCGGCGAGCCCGGCGGCCGCGAAGGCCTCGGTGATGGCCAGGGCGCCGGCCTCGGTGGTGGCGGTGCCGACCACCCGGGCGCCCTGCCGGGCGAGTTCGAGTGCGATGGCCCGGCCGATGCCGCGAGAGGCGCCGGTGACCAGCGCCACCTGCCCGGCGAGGGGGGCGGGCGCGCTCATGCCGCGCTCCCGGCCACGCCTGCCAGCGCCGCCTGCAGCGAGGCCGGATCGAAGACAGCGAACGCGCGCAGGGACTTGTCGATGCGCGGGATGAGGCCGGTGAGCACCTTGCCCGGGCCGAATTCGATGAAGGTATCGACACCCTCGGCCTTCAGCCGCTGCACCACCTCGACCCAGCGCACCGGCGAGGAGGCCTGGCGCACGAGGGCATCGGCGATGCGGGCCGGATCGGTCTCGATGGCGACATCGACATTGTTGACCAGCGCCATGCCGGGGGTGCTCAGCCTGACGCCCTGCAGGGCCTCGCGCAGCCGCAGCCCGGCCGGCGCCAGCAGCGAGGAGTGGAAAGGCGCGCTCACCGGCAGCGGCAGGGCGCGCTTGGCGCCAGCCTGCTTGGCGCCAGCGCAGGCCCGCTCCACCGCGGCCTTGTGGCCGGCGATCACGACCTGTCCGGGGGCGTTGAAGTTGACCGCCTCGACCACATCGCCGGGCTGGCTGGCGGCGGCGCACACCGCCCGCACCGGGTCGTCATCCAGCCCCATGATCACGGCCATCCCGCCGGTGCCCACCGGCACCGCCTCCTGCATGGCCCGCGCCCGAACCCGAACCAGCCGCAGAGCCTCGTCGAGCGGGATCGCGCCGGCCGCGGTGAGCGCGGTGTACTCGCCAAGGCTGTGGCCGGCGACCGCCGCGGCCGGCGGACCGCCCGCGGCGCGCCAGGCGGCGCAGCACGCATACCCGGCCAGCAGCATGGCCGGCTGGGTGTTGACGGTGAGGGCGAGATCTTCGGCCGGGCCCTGCGCGATCAGCGCGGACAGCGGCTCACCCAGCGCGGCATCGGCCGCCGCGATCAGGCTCGCGACCTCAGGCTGGGCGGCAAAGGCATCGAGCATGCCGACCGCTTGCGAACCCTGGCCAGGAAAGACGAAGGCAATGGTCATGATGATGGTTCGGATGAAAGGCGTCGGAGGCGGCTGGGTCGGGAACGGTCAGATCCGGGCCAGGGCGGCGCCCCAGGCAAATCCGCCGCCGACCCCTTCGAGCAGGACATGCTGCCCGGGCCGGATGCGGCCGTCGCGCATGGCGAGGTCGAGCGCCAGCGGCACCGAGGCGGCAGAGGTGTTCGCGTGACGGTCAACGGTGACCACCACCCGCTCCGGCGCGATGCCCAGCCGACGGCCCGTAGCCTGGATGATCCGGACATTGGCCTGATGGGGGATGAGCCAGTCGACAGCGTCGAGGGTGAGGCCAGCGGCCTCGACCGTCTCGCGCGCCACGGCGTCGAGCACCGAGACCGCGAGCTTGAACACCGCCTGCCCGTCCATGGTGAGGAAGGGATGGCCGCAGACCGCCCCGCGGTTCACCGTGCCGGGCGTGCGCAGGATGCCTTCATGGCGTCCGTCGGCGTGCAGGCGCGCCGCGAGGATGCCGGGATGATCGTCGGCCACCAGCACGGCCGCGCCGGCCCCGTCGCCGAAGAGCACGCAGGTGCCGCGGTCGTTCCAGTCGAGGATGCGCGAGAAGACCTCGGCGCCGATCACCAGCGCGCGGCTGGCCATGCCGGTGCGGATCATCGCGTCGGCGGTGGCCAGGCCATAGACGAAGCCGCTGCACACCGCCTGCACATCGAAGGCGGCCCCGCCATGGGCGCCGATTTCCTTCTGGACGAGGCAGGCGGTGCTGGGGAAGATGAAGTCGGGCGTGGAGGTGGCCACCACGATCAGGTCGATGTCGGCGGCGTTCACGCCCGCCGCGGCCAGCGCCTCGCGCGCGGCGCGCGCGCCGAGCACGCTGCTGCCGACATCGGGCGCGGCGAGATAGCGCTGGCGGATGCCGGTGCGCTCGACGATCCAGTCTTCGGAGGTCTCGATGCCCCGCGCAGCCAGTTCGGCCACCAGCTCGGCATTGCTGACCAGGCGCTCGGGCAGGGCCGAGCCGGTTCCCACGATCCGGGCGTACTTGCTCATGAACCCACCTTGGCCGGTTCGGCCGACAGTCGGGTCATCGCGTCGGCGATGCGCTCGAGAAGGCGGTTGCGCGCGGCCTCGTGGGCGCGCCGCAGGGCCTGCTCGAAGGCCAGCGCATCGGCCGACCCGTGACTCTTGATGACGATGCCGCGCAGCCCGACCAGGCTGGCGCCGTTGTAGCGACGGTGGTCCAGGCGCCGGCGCAGCCGTCCGAGCACTGGCAGCGAGACCAGCCCGGCCACGCGGGACAGCAGCGAGCGACCGTACTCCTCGCGGATGAACCCGCCGATCATCCGGGCCAGCCCCTCGGAGGTCTTGAGCGCGACATTGCCGACGAAGCCGTCGCAGACCACCACATCGGTGGTGCCCTCGAAGATGTCGTTGCCCTCGACATTTCCGCGGAAATCGAGGCTGCTGGCACGCAGCAGTTCAGCCGCCTGCTTGACGGTGTCGTTGCCCTTGATGACCTCTTCGCCGATGTTCAGCAGGCCGATGGTGGGCAAGGCCTTGCCTTCGATGGCCGTGGCGAGGGCGGCGCCCATGATGGCGAACTGAAGATAGTGCTGCGGCTCGCAGTCGACATTGGCGCCCAGGTCGAGCATGGTGGTCACGCCGCCCCGCTGGTTGGGCAGGGGCGCGGCGATCGCCGGGCGATCGATGCCCTCGAGCATGCGCAGCACGAACCGGGAAATGGCCATCAGCGCCCCGGTGTTGCCGGCACTGACGCAGGCCTGGGCATCGCCGGATTTCACCGCTTCGATCGCCAGGCGCATCGAGGACTGCCGCTTGCCGCGCAGCGCGCTGGCGGGCGGTTCATCCATGGCGACGACCTCGGCGGCGTGCCGGATCTCGATCCGGCTGCGATCGACCATGCCGCCCGCGCGCAGGGACGATTCCAGGGCGGCGGAATCGCCGACCAGGATGAGACTGACATCGGGGGTGGCCTTCAGGAAGGCCAGGGCTGCCGGCACGGTCACCGGCAGACCGTGGTCACCGCCCATGCAGTCGATGGCGATTCTCAGGGTCATGCGATCCAGGGAAAGCGGACCCGAGCCGGCCCGCAGGCAACCCGCGTCGCGGTGCGGCGACGCAAGGGCTTATTCGTCAGACTTGGTCTTGACGATCTTGCGGCCGCGGTAGAAACCGTTGGGGCTGATGTGGTGGCGCAGGTGCACTTCCCCGGTGGTGGGCTCCACCGCGGTGGGCGGGGTGCCCAGGAAGTCATGAGCGCGGTGCATGCCGCGCTTGGAAGGCGATTTCTTGTTCTGCTGAACGGCCATGGCGGTCGCTCCTGTGAAAGGTCAATCCGCAATCATATCAAGGAATTGGCCGATGATCCTCACGCGGGGTTTTCGTCGCTGCCGGGCCCGGGGTTCGGCCGCCGCAGGCGCGCGAGCACGGCGAACGGGTTGGGCCGTCCGGATTCGGCCTGGGCCCCGTCGTCGCGGTCGGCCGGGCCTGCCCCCACGAGCCTGTCCGACGAACCGGGCGGCCGGCAGTCCTCGTGACGCGGCGCCAGCGGCAAGGCCATGATCAGTTCGTCCTCGAGCAGATCGATGGCCGCCAGACGCGGCGTGACCGCAAGCAGATCGAATTCGTCGTCGTCCGGATCCTGGGCGAGCGCCTGCTGCTCGTTCGCCACCAGCCGGTAGCGCCGCTCCTCGTCGATGGCCACGGGCACCGGCTCCAGGCAGCGCACGCAGCGCAGACTGACGCGCGCCTGCAGGCTGAGCGCGAGGTGCAGATCGGCGCCGCCATCGGCGCGACGCAGGCTTTGCCCGCTCAGCGACCAGTCGACCTCGCCTTCGGTGTCGGTGAGGGTGTCGGCCAGCCGGGGCAGCCGCGCAAGCGGCCAGCGGCCGCCCACCGACCCGCCGCTGCGCGCGAGTTCGCGCGGATCGATGACCGTGGCGGCGGGTGAAGCGGGGTCGGTCATCGCAGGGGGCTCACGGCAGACGGGCCGCTATCATAGCGCCGCCCGCCCCTGCCCCCGGACCCCCTCATGCCCGCCACCGCGACCACCGGCTCGCCCGAGCTGATTCTGGCTTCCACCTCGGTCTACCGCCGGCAGCTGCTCGAGCGCCTTCACCTGCGCTTCCGGGTGTGCTCGCCGGGCACCGACGAGTCCGCCCGCGCGGGGGAGACGCCGGCCGAACTCGCCCGCCGGCTCGCCCTGGCCAAGGCGGACGCCGTGGCGGCCGGCGAGCCCGCGGCCGTGGTGATCGGCTCGGACCAGACCGCCACCCTCGATGGGCGCGGGGTGATCGGCAAGCCCAGCACGCTCGAGCGCGCCCGCGAACAGCTGCGCGCCGCCTCCGGTCAGCTGCTCACCTTCCACACCGCCCTGGCGGTGATCTGCCAGGCCCGGCAATTCGCGCGGGTCGAGGTGGTCGACACGCGCGTGCGCTTTCGCGCGCTGAGCGATGCCGCCATCGACCGGTATCTCGCCCTGGAACCGGCACTCGACTGCGCCGGATCGGCCAAGGCCGAAGGCCTCGGAATCGCGCTGATGAGCAGCTTCGAGAGCGACGATCCGACCGCCATCATCGGACTGCCGCTGATCGCGCTGAACCGCATGCTGCGCGAGGCCGGCATCGACGCCCTCGCGCAGCCGGCTTCGTGAGCGATCCGGCCCTGGCGGCCGAACCGCCGCTGCCTGCCGCGCTCTACCTGGTGCCGGTGCCGCTTGGCGACGGCGCCGACCCGCAGGCGCACCTGCCCCCGGCCACCGTGTCGGTGATCTGCCGGCTCGACTGCTTCGTGGCCGAGAATGCCAAATCGGCGCGCGCGGTGCTTCGCCGTCTGCCGATGGGCAGGCCGCTGCAGGCGCTCGAGATCCGGGAGCTCAATCAGCACACGCCCCCTGCCCTCCTGCCGGAGCTGCTCGGGCCCCTGCGTGCCGGGCGTCCGCTCGGCCTGATGTCGGAGGCGGGGTGTCCGGCGGTGGCCGACCCCGGGGCCGCGCTGGTCCAGCTCGCCCACCGGGAGCAGCTGCCGGTCATGCCGCTGATCGGGCCGAGCGCGCTGCTGCTGGCCCTGATGGTCAGCGGCATGAACGGTCAGTCCTTCGCCTTCACCGGTTACCTCCCGGTGGACCCGGCGGCGCGACGCGCTGCCATCCAGGAACTGCTGGCCCGCAGCCGTCGTTTCGGCCAGACCCAGCTGATGATCGAGACGCCGTATCGCAATCAGGCGCTTCTGGACGCCCTGCTCGAGGCCCTCCCCGACGACGCCCATCTCGCCGTGGCCGCCTCGCTCAGCCTGCCCGAACAGTGGGTGAGAAGCGCGCCGGCGGCACAGTGGCGCGCTCATGCCGCGACCCTGCCGAGGGCGCCGGCGGTGTTCCTGCTGCAGGCTGCGGCCAGCGCGGCCGGCCCGCTCAGCGCAACTGCGGCAGCGAGGAAGAAGCGCCGATAGCCCGCACCGCTGCCTGACCGGCCGCGGCGCCGATGCGACGGGCCAGGCGCTCGGCGAGGTTCTCATGGGTGGAGAAGTCGACGACCTCCTCGGCCTTGAATTCATCGCGGGCCACGCTGTCGACCGTGCCCAGGGCATCGGCCAGCCCGAGCTCGATGCTGCGCGCGCCCGACCAGACCATGCCGGTGAAGATCTCCGGCGAGTCTTTCAGGCGGGCGCCACGCCCCGCCTTGACCACCTCGATGAACTGCTGATGGATCTCGGCCAGCATGCGGTTGACGATCTGGCGATGCTCCTCGGTGAGGGGCGAAAAGCTGTCGAGGAAGGCCTTGTTGCGGCCCGCGGTGAACAGCCGCCGCTCGACGCCGACCTTGTCCATCACGCCGGTGAACCCGAAACCATCCATCAGCACGCCGATGGATCCGACCAGACTGGCCTTGTCGACGAAGATCTTGTCGGCCGCGGCCGCGATGTAATAGCCGCCCGACGCGCAGACCTCCTCGACCACGGCGACCACCGGCGTGTCGGGGTGAAGCTTGCGCAGTCGCCGGATCTCGTCGTGCACGATGCCGGCCTGCACCGGACTGCCGCCCGGGGTGTTCAGCCGGATGACCACCCCGGCCGTCTTCGGGTCTTCGAAGGCCGAGCGGAGCGCGGCGATGATCGCCTCGGCGGAGTTTTCGCCACCGGCCTCGATCTCGCCCTTCACCTCGACCAGCGCGGTGTGACGGGTGAGGCTGCTGCTCTTGAGCCCGCCGGGCGCCCACAGGCCGAAGAAGGCCAGCACCACCGGGGTGAGATAGGCCAGGAAGGCGAGGCGGAAGAAGATGCTCCAGCGACGGGCGCGGCGCTGCTC
>JAGWVN010000021.1 GCA_018970865.1 Betaproteobacteria bacterium | reverse complement strand
CGCAGTGCATGAACTGCTCGGCGCCCGACACCGGCAACATGGAGGTGCTCGAGCGGGTGGGCACGCCGGCCCAGAAAGAGAAGTGGCTCAAGCCCCTGCTCTCCGGCGAGATCCGCTCCACCTATGCCATGACCGAGCCGCACAACGCCTCGTCCGATGCCAAGAACATCGGCATGCGCGCGGTGCTCGAGGGCGACGAGTGGGTGCTCAACGGCGAGAAGTACTACGCCTCCGGTGCCGGCGACCCGCGCTGCAAGATCCTCATCACCATGGTCAAGACCAGCCCCGACGCGCCGCCGCACAAGCAGCAGTCGATGATCCTGGTTCCGAAGGACACTCCGGGCGTCACCATCCTCGGTGGCATGGAGGTCTTCGGCGACGATGATGCGCCGCACGGCCACATGCACATCCGCTTCGAGAATGTCCGCGTGCCCAAGGACAACATGCTCCTGGGCGAGGGTCGCGGCTTCGAGATCTCGCAGGTGCGCCTCGGCCCGGGCCGGATCCACCACTGCATGCGGCTCATCGGCCAGGCCGAGAAGGCGCTCGATCTCATGCTCAAGCGCGGCCTGTCGCGCGAGGCCTTCGGCAAGAAGATCATCTGGCTGGGCGGCAACATCGAGATCGTGTCGCGCGCCCGCATCGAGATCGAGGCCATGCGCCTGATGGTGCTCAAGGCGGCCAAGGCCATGGATGTGCTCGGCAACCGCGAGGCCCGCATCTGGGTGCACATGGTCAAGGCCATGGTGCCCGAGAAGGTCTGCAAGATCATCGACCAGGCCATCCAGATGCACGGCGCCACCGGCATCTCGCAGTGGACCCCGCTCGCCGGCATGTACACCGGTCAGCGCACGCTGCGCCTGGCCGACGGTCCCGACGAGGTCCATCACCTGGTGGTCGGCCGCAACGAGGTCCGCCGCCTCGAGAGCGACGACGAGGAGATGACCTCCTCGATGGTCTGGCGCAACTGAACCGGCCCGGTCGTCATCTGACCCGCCCACGGGGCCGTCCGGCGCGAGCCGGCCGGCCCCGTTTCTTCACCGTCACGGAGCAACCCGCATGAATCCGTCATTCGACGATCTGTTTTCCATCAAGGGCAAGGTCGCCCTGGTCACCGGCGGCTCGCGCGGCATCGGCGAGATGATCGCCGCCGGGTTCATGGCAGCCGGCGCCAAGGTCTACATCTCCTCGCGCAAGGCCGATGCCTGCGAGGCCACCGCGCGCCGGCTCGAGCAGGCCTATGGCGGCCAGTGCATCCCGCTGCCGGCCGATCTCTCCCGCATCGAGGGCGTGGGCTCGCTGGCGCAGCGTCTGTCGGCCCTCGAGCCGCGGCTGGACATCCTGGTGAACAACGCCGGGGCGGCCTGGGGCGCGCCCATCGACGAGTTCCCCGAGATCGGCTGGGACAAGGTGATGGACACCAATGTGAAGGGCGTGTTCTTCCTCACCCAGAAGCTGCTGCCGCTGCTGCGCGCCGCCGGTGCCGGTCCCAGCCCGGCGCGGGTGATCAACATCGGCTCCATCGATGGCCTCAAGAGCGCCATCTTCGACACCTTCTCCTATGGCGCGTCCAAGGCGGCGGTGCACCACCTCACCCGGTTCCTGGCCGCCCACCTCACCCGCGAGCGCATCCTGTGCAATGCGATCGCGCCGGGCCCTTTTCCCACCTGGATGCTCAGCACCGGGGTGGGCTTCGGCGGCGCCACCGAGGGTGTCGACTGGGACAGCGTGGGCGCGCGCAACCCGAGCGGTCGGGTGGGCACGCCGCAGGACATCGCCGGCCTGGCGATCTTCCTGAGTTCGCGGGCCAGCGAGTTCATCGTCGGGCAGGTGATCGCCTGCGACGGCGGGATCGTCGGCACCTCCTGAATCGCGTGCCATCGGGGCGCGGTCTAGCCGCGCCGGTGGGGTGCCGGCACCGGTTTCTCCGGTGCCGCCGCCCTCGCGGGCCGGCCGCTCAGGCGGCCTGTCTCACCCGCTCCACCGCCTGCTCGGCGAGCGTGAGCGCCGTGCCGATGCGCCCTCGCATGTGATCGAGATCGATGCCGGCGCTGCTCTTCTTGCCCTCGAGGTAGCGGGCATAGACGCCGTGCACGATCATCGCGGTCTTCCAGCGGTTGAAGCCCAGGTAGTAGTCGATGCGCGAGAGGTCGCGGCCGCTGCGCTCGGCATAGCGCTGCGCGAGATAGGCGCGGTCAGGGAAGCCCGGCACCGAGGTGGAGGCGTCGGCGGCCTGCGGGATCGCGTCGCGCGGGTCGGGCCACCAGTTCAGGGCATAGGCGAGGTCGGCGAGCGGATCGCCCAGCGTGGAGATCTCCCAGTCGACCACCGCGGCCACCGTGGCCTGCGGACCGACCAGCACATTGTGGGTGCCGTAGTCGCCGTGCACCACCCTCGCGGGTTCCTGCGCGGGCAGGTTCTCGAGGAAGAATTTCTGCAGCGAGTGCGCGCGCGGGTCGTCGTACTTCGCGGCCGCGGCCGAGGCGGTCCAGGAGCGGTACCAGGCATTGAGCTGGCGACCCACATAGCTGTCGCGCTTGCCCAGTTCGCCCAGCCCGACCGCATCGGGATCCACCGCATGCAGGTCGGCCAGCACATCGATGAAGGAGTGGGCGAACACCATGCGCCGGTCGGCGGGCACCCAGCGCAGGGTGTCGGCGGCGCTGTAGAGCGGGTGGCCGTCGACCATGCCCATCACATAGAAGTTCGCGCCGGTGACCGCGCGGTCGGTGCACAGCCCGAGCGCCGCCGGCACCGGCACGGCGGTGGGACCCAGGGCGCTGATCAGCTGCCACTCCCGCTCCATGTCGTGGGCCTTGGGCAGCAGCTCGCCCATGGGCGGGCGGCGGATGACCGCGCTGCGGCCCTGCGCGTCGTCGAGCCGGTAGGTGAGGTTGCTGTGGCCGCCCTCCAGGCGCGTCCAGCGCAGCGGCGGGGTGAGCCCGCGCACATGGGCGCTGATCCAGGCCTCGACGGCCGGCACATCGTAGCCGGGGATGGGGGTGCTCATGTCCGCTGTCTCCTCAGGAGGCTTTCACGCCAAGGCTGGCCACCGCGGCGTCGCGCAGCTGGCGCTTGAGAATCTTGCCGGATGCGGTGCGCGGCAGCGGCCCGTCGGATTTCAGGATGTAGCGCGGCACCTCGAAGCGGGCGAGGTGGCCGGCGAGAAACTCGCGCAGGGCCTCGGGCTCGAGCGGTTCGGTGCAGTGCACGGTGGCGCCCACCTCCTCGCCCAGGCGCTCGTCGGGCACGGCGTACACCGCTGCCTCGTGCACCTGAGGATGCATGAGCAGCGCGGCCTCCACCTGGCCGCAGCCGATGTTCTCGCCGCCGCGGATGATCAGGTCCTTGATGCGGTCGACGATGAACAGATAGCCCTCGTCGTCGAGATAGGCGACATCGCCGGTGCGAAACCAGCCGTCCTCGAACAGGCCGGCATTGAGCTCGGGCCGGTTCCAGTAGCCGCTGAACAGGCCGGTGCCGCGCACCAGCAGCTCGCCGCGCTCACCGGCCGGCAGGGCGCGGCCCTGCTCGTCGACCACCTTCAGCTCCATCACGGCCGAGCAGCGGCCCGAGCTGGCGGGCCGGATGAGGTACTCCTCGCCGCCGATGCCGGTGCCGATGGCGTTGGTCTCGGTCATGCCCCAGCCGGTGCCGGGCAGGGCGTTGGCAAAGGAACGGTCGATCTGGCGCACCTGCTCGGGCGCCCGGGGCGCGCCGCCGCCGCCCACCGCGAGCATCGAGGACAGATCGCGCTGGCTGCGCTGGGCTTCGCGCACCAGATCGCCGGTCATGGCCGCGGGTGCGATGAACGAGGTGATGCGCTCGCGTTCGATCAGCTCGGCGGCCTGCACGGCATCCCACTTGTGCATGCACACCATGCGCCGCTGCTGGCGGTAGCAGCTCAGCCAGACCGCGTGCGAGCCGGTGGCATGAAAGAGCGGCACGGCCAGCAGGGTGCAGGGCGGGTGCGCCGGCGTGGGCGCGGGCTGGCCGCTCATGAGGATGGCGGCCTGGGCGTCGAGCTCCCAGGAGAGCAGCGCGGCCAGCACGCTGCGGTGGGTGAGCATCACGCCCTTGGGATGGCCGGTGGAGCCCGAGGTGTAGAAGATGGCGGCGAGGTCTTCGCCGCTGACGGTGGCCGGGGGCATCGGCGGGTTGCCGGCCTGCGCCAGCAGCGCGTTGAAGTCCGGCACACCGGCCGGCGCGGCGCCGGCCCGCACGGCGATCGCCTGAACGCCCTGCGCGCCGCTCTGCGCGAAGCGATCCAGACGCTCCTGGTCGGCGATCAGCACGCGGGCGCCGCTGTCGCGCAGGCCGTAGGCCATCTCCTCGGGCTGCCACCAGGCGTTCATGGCCACCGCCACCGCGCCGATCGAGACAGCCGCGGTAAAGGCGATCACCCATTCCGGGTAGTTGCGCATCGAGATCGCCACCCGGTCGCCATGACCCACGCCGTAGCGCGTCACCAGCACGCTGGCCAGCGCGGCCGCCCGCTGCCGGGTCTGCGCGAAGCTCAGCCGCTCGTCCTGGTACACCAGGAAGGGCTGCTCGGTGGCGGTGTCCTCGAAGAGCTGGCGCAGCGACGCGGGGGCGTTCACGAACAGGCGCAGGGGGCGCCCGGCGACCTCGCGGGTCTGCAGCTCATAAGGCTGGCCGGGCGCGGTGAGGATGGCCAGGGCCTGCTGGCGGGTGGGCAGCGCGGTGGTGCTCATGCGGTGGCTCGAGTGGGCGGCCTTGCGGGCCGCCTGGGGATGGGGATGCAGCGTGGCGCGGCCCGCCTGCGCGGGCCGCGGCCGACGCGCGCGCTCAGTAGGCCGTGGCTGGGCCCTTGGGGGCGATCGTGCCGCGGGCGCTGGCCAGCTCGGCGGTGGCCGCCGACATCATGAAGCCGATGTCCGAGCCGAGCGTGACGAACTCGAAACCCATCGCCAGCCGCCGCTTGGCCCAGGCCAGGCTGCTGGTGTGGATGCCGGCCGGCACCTTGTGCTTCTTGCAGGTCTGCAGGATGCGCTCGACGGTCTCGAGATGCCGGGGTTCGTCGGTGTCGCCCTGGGCGGGCAGGCCGATGGCCAGCGCGAGATCGGCCGGGCCGATGTACACCCCGCCCAGGCCGGGCGTGCTCACGATCGCCTCGAGGTTGTCCAGGCCCTGGCGGGTCTCGATCATCGCGATGCAGGCCATCTCGTCATTGGCCTCCTTGGCGTAGCCGGCGCCGCCATAGAGACCGGCGCGCAGCGGCCCGAAGGAGCGGCTGCCCAGCGGCGGATAGCGGCAGGCCGAGATGGCCGCGGCGGCTTCCTCGCGGGTGTTGACCAGCGGCACGATCACGCCGTAGGCGCCGGCATCGAGCGCCTTCATGATCTCGCGCGGGTCGTTGCCCGAGACCCGCACGATGGGGGTGGTGTCGCTGCCCGAGATGGCGGGCAGCATGTGCCGCAGGTCGCCATAGTCGAGCAGGCCGTGCTGCATGTCGACGCACAGCCAGTCGAAGCCGATCTTGGAGAGCGCCTCGGCGCTGTGGGTGTTCGACAGCGACAGCCAGCCGCCGATGGTCTGCTGGCCGGCGCGCCATTTCGCGAGTGCGGCGTTCTTCCTCATGGTGTCTCCCCCGGGGTGTTGGAGCCGCTGCCGGCGGGCCGGCGCGGCCGTGATGATGTCGCGCTGCATTGTCCACCAGCGCGGGGCAGGGCGCATCCCGTCTCGCGCGGGCCGCGGTCCGGCCGCGGTCACCCGGCCGATTCCCGGATCGCCGCGGCTTTCGCAGGCCGGCGGATGGTGTGAAGATGCGGGTCGATCCGCAGGCGCCTCCCGGGGGCCTGCGCCGGACATCCATCCCGCACCCGAGGAGACACCCATGCGGCAAGCAGTGATCGTTTCGTACGCCCGCACCGGCCTGGCCAAGGCCGCCCGCGGCGGCTTCAACAGCACCTCCAACATGGCCCTGCTCGGCCACGCGGTGCAGCACGCGGTGCAGCGCTCCGGCGTGGCCCCCGCCGAGGTCGAGGATGTGATCGCCGGCTGCGTGGCCGCCTCGGGCAATGTCGCGCGCGGCGCGGCGCTGCTGGCCGGTCTGCCGGTCACCACCTCGGGCATGACCATCCACCGGGCCTGCTCCTCGGGCCTGAACGCCATCGCGCATGCCTGCCACTATGTGACCAACGAGGGCGCCGACATCGTCGTCGGTGGCGGCGTCGACTCGATCAGCTTCCAGGGCGGCGGCGGGGGCGGCAAGGAAGACCGCATCACCGAGATGTACCCGGCCTACTGGATGCCCATGATCGACACCGCCGATGTGGTCGCGGCGCGCTACGGCATCAGCCGCGAATACCAGGACGAGTACTCGCTGCAGTCGCAGCAGCGCATGGCGGCGGCCCAGAAGGCCGGCAAGTTCAAGGACGAGATCATCGCCGTCAAGACCCGCATGAAGGTCGTCGACAAGGTCACCAAGGCCGAGTCGATGGTCGATGTGGTGGTCGACAAGGACGAGTGCAACCGCCCCGACACCACGCTCGAGGGCCTGGCCAAGCTCGAGCCGGTGAAGGGTCCGGGCAAGTTCATCACGGCCGGCAATGCCAGCCAGCTCTCCGACGGCGCGGCTGCGGTGGTGGTCATGGAAGCCCGCGAAGCCGAGCGCCGCGGCCTGCAGCCGATGGGCGCCTTCAAGGGCTGGGCGGTGGCCGGCTGCGAGCCCGACGAGATGGGCATCGGCCCGGTCTTCGCCATTCCGCGCCTGCTCGCCCGGCACGGCCTGAAGATCGACGACATCGACCTGTGGGAACTCAACGAGGCCTTCGCCAGCCAGTGCCTCTACAGCCGTGACAAGCTCGGCATCGATCCCGCCAAATACAATGTCAACGGCGGTTCCATCGCCATCGGTCACCCCTTCGGCATGACCGGCGCGCGCCTCACCGGCCATGTGCTCATGGAAGGCAAGCGTCGCGGCGCCAAGCATGTGGTTGTGTCGATGTGCATCGGCGGCGGCATGGGCGCGGCCGGTCTGTTCGAGGTCTACTGAGGCTGCCCGGCCGGCGCGCTGCGCCGGCCCGCCTGCCGCCTCCGGCATCGCGCCCGGGCGGGCGGTCTTGCCCGAGCCCCGCTGTCAGCGGGGCTTCTTGTTTTGCCCGGGCTGCGGGCCCTCATCCAGCCGCTGCATGCTGCCCACCAGCTTGAGCAGGTAGTGCAGCGCGTGGCTGAGGTCATCGCCCGAGAATTCCGCCAGCGCCTGCGCGTAGTAGGCGCGAATCTTCGGCTGGGCGAGGTCCTGCCAGACATGACGGCCCGAGGTGGTCATGCTGACCAGGCGCGCCCGCCGGTCCTGGCCGCCCTGGGCGATGGCGACATGGCCATCGCGCTCCATGCGGCTGATCACCCCCGACAGGTTCTGCCGCGTGACCATCAGGTAGCGCGCGAGCTCGCCCATCGCCATGCCGTTGCGCGCGCTCTCGCGCGAGAGCGCGCCGAGTACCGCCCACTGCTGCGTGGTGAGACCCTCGGCTTCGACGGCGCGCGTTCCGGTTTTATGCAACAGGTTGGCGCATTGATACAGGCGAAAGAACAGCCGGTTGGCGAGATCGAACCGGGCGTCGGACTGTCCATCCCTATTGTTTCTTGCGGCGGTGTTCGGCATGTCGGAAGGGTTCTGGCGTCCTGGTGAGTGCCTGCACGCAGGCTTATAGGTAAATATATTGACATAAACACGCGACAGGCGCACGATCTCGTCACCACGCCCTTGCGGCCGTCGGCCGCGCTCGCGGCGCCCTCTCCCAGGAGCCTTCCATGACCCGTTTCAGCAACCAGACAGTCATCGTCACCGGCGGCGGTGGCGGCATCGGCGGGGCCACCTGCCGTCGCTTCGCGGCCGAGGGCGCGAAGGTCGCGGTCTTCGATCTCAACCTGTCCGCCGCGCAGGCGGTGGCCGAGGGCATCGTCGCGCAGGGCGGCAACGCCCAGGCCTTCGCCTGCGACATCGCCGATCGCGCCACGGTCGATGCCGCCGTGGCGGCCACCGAGTCGGCGCTCGGCCCCATCGATGTGCTGGTCAACAACGCCGGCTGGGATGTCTTCCTGCCCTTCGTGAAGACCGTTCCCGCGCAGTGGGAGAAGCTGATCGCCATCAACCTGGTGGGCGCGCTGCACATGCATCACGCCGTGCTGCCCGGCATGGTGGCCCGGCGCAGCGGCCGCATCGTCAATGTGTCCTCGGATGCCGCGCGCGTGGGCTCCTCCGGCGAAGCGGTCTACGCCGCCTGCAAGGGCGGGCTGGTCGCCCTGTCCAAGACCCTGGCCCGCGAGCACGCCCGTCACGGCATCACCGTCAATGTGGTCTGCCCCGGGCCGACCGACACCGCGCTCTTCGACGGCTTCAAGCAGGGCGCCTCCAACCCCGAAAAACTGGTCGAGGCCTTCACCCGCTCCATCCCGCTGGGTCGCATCGGCCAGCCCGATGACCTCCCCGGCGCCATCGCCTTCTTCGCCAGCGCGGATGCCGGCTTCGTCACCGGCCAGGTGCTCAGCGTGTCGGGCGGCCTGACCATGAACGGCTGATCAGCCACCCATCCATTCACTGAACGGCAACCCCCATGCAATTCGAAGACATCCTGTACGAGGTCCGCAACGGCGTGGCCTGGATCATCATCAACCGCCCGGACAAGATGAACGCGTTTCGCGGCACCACCTGCGATGAGCTCATCCGCGCCTTCAACAAGGCGGGCTATGACCGCGACATCGGCTGCATCGTGCTGGCCGGCGCGGGCGATCGGGCCTTCTGCACCGGCGGCGACCAGTCCGCGCACGACGGCAACTACGACGGACGCGGCACCATCGGCCTGCCGATGGAAGAACTGCACACCGCCATCCGCGATGTGCCCAAGCCGGTCATCGCCCGGGTGCAGGGCTTTGCCATCGGCGGCGGCAATGTGCTGGCCACCATCTGCGATCTCACCATCTGCTCCGAGAAGGCCATCTTCGGCCAGGTGGGCCCCAAGATGGGCTCGGTCGATCCGGGCTACGGCACGGCCTTCCTCGCCCGCGTGGTCGGCGAGAAGAAAGCCCGCGAGATCTGGTACCTGAACAAGCGCTACTCCGGCCAGGAAGCCGTGGCCATGGGGCTGGCCAATGTCTGCGTGCCGCCCGAGCAGCTCGACGCCACGGTGCAGGAGTGGGCCGAGACCATCTGCGAGCGCAGCCCCACCGCCATCGCCATCGCCAAGCGCAGCTTCAACATGGACACCGCCCATCAGGCCGGCATCGCCGGCATGGGCATGTACGCGCTGAAGCTCTACTACGACACCGACGAGTCGCGCGAAGGGGTGTCGGCCCTGAAGGAAAAGCGCAAGCCCGAGTTCCGCAAGTACGCGAAGTGAGGCCATGACGCCCAATCCCTATCTCGACGACGACCTGGTCGCGCTTGCCGGCCACGCCCGGCGCTTTGCCACCGAGCGCATCGCGCCCGGCTTCCAGGAACGCGACCGCACCCGGGTGCTCGACCGCGCGCTGATGCGCGAGATGGGCGAGATGGGTTTCATCGCGCCCGAACTGGCGCCGGCGCAAGGCGGGCAGGGCATGGGCTGCCTGGCCGCCGGCGTCATCCACGAAGAGATCGCCCGCGCCGACCTCAGCCTGTCCTACATCAACCTGCTTGCGTCGCTGAACGGCCAGATCCTCGCCGATCATGGCCAGCCGGAAGTGGCCGGGCCCTGGCTGCAGCGCCTCACCCGCGGCGAGGCGCTGCTGGCCATCGCCCTCACCGAGCCGCGCGGCGGGTCCGATGCCGCCAACCTGCGCCTGCGCATCGAGCGCGTCGGCGACAGCTATGTGATCAACGGCGAGAAGACCTCCATCTCGGCGGCCGACCAGGCCGACGCCATCGTGGTGTTCGGTCGCACCGGATCGGTCGAGTCGGCGGCCCACGGCGTCACCGCGCTGCTGGTGCCGGGCGACACGCCGGGGCTGACCCGCAGCCGATTCGACTGCCATGGCCAGCGCGCCATCGGTCGCGGCTCGCTGTTCTTCGATGATGTGCGGGTGCCGGCCAGCCACCGGCTGGGTGAGGAGAACGCCGGCTTCGTGCAGGTGATGCAGGGCTTCGACTTCTCGCGCGCGCTGATCGGACTGCAGGTGCTGGCGGTGGCGCGGGTGGCCCTCGAGGAAACCTGGGCCTGGGTCGCGCAGCGCGAGGCCTTCGGCAAGCCGCTGTCGGCCTTCCAGGGTGTCTCGCACACCCTGGCCGATCTCGACACCCAGGTCGAGGCGGCGCGCCTGCTGTGCCTGCAGGCGCTGTGGCTCAAGGACCGGGGCGCGCCGCACAGCGCCGAGGCCGCGATGTGCAAGTGGTGGGCGCCCAAGCTCGCCTACGACACCATCCACCAGTGCCTGCTGATGCACGGCCATGCCGGCTATGACCGCGGCCTGATGGAGCAGCGCCTGCGCGATGTGCTGGGCTTCCAGATCGGCGACGGCACCGCGCAGATCATGAAGACCGTCATCGCCCGCACCCGCGCGGGCCGCAAGGCGGTGCCGGCCTGAACCCGGGCGCCAGAGGCAGCCCGCCGGCGGCATTGCCGCGCCGGCGAGGCCAGGCCCGCCCAGACTTCCATCCGAGAGGAGACAGCCTTGGAATTCGACGCCGTCCTGCTGGCCCCGCGCCGCGCCGAGAGCATCGCGCGCGGCTGGTGGCATGACCAGACCATCAACCAGGCGCTCGATGCCTGCCTTGCCCACTGCCCCGACAAGCTCGCGCTGACCGCGCTGCGGGTCGAATCGGGGGAAACCCGGCGCTTCACCTGGCGCGAGGTCGGCCAGCTGGCCGACCGCATCGCGGTGGGCCTGCACCGCCTGGGCGTGCGCCGCGATGATGTGGTGGCCATGCAGCTGCCCAACTGGTGGCAGTTCAGCCTGATGTACCTCGCCTGCTCGCGCATCGGCGCGGTGATCAACCCGCTGATGCCGATCTTCCGCGAGCGCGAGCTCTCGTTCATGCTGCGCCACGGCGAGGCCCGGGTGCTGGTGGTGCCCCGCGTGTTCCGCGGCTTCGACCATGAAGCCATGGCCCGCGCGCTGCAGCCCTCGCTGCCCGCGCTGCGCCAGCTGGTGGTGGTCGACGGCGAGGGCCCCGACAGCTTCGAGGCCCTGCTTGGCGGCCCGGCCTGGGAGCAGGCGCCCGATGCCGCCGCCATCCTGACCGCGGCCCGTCCCGGCCCCGACGACATCACGCAGCTCATCTACACCTCGGGCACCACCGGCGAGCCCAAGGGCGTGATGCACAGCGCCAACACCCTGATGGCCAATATCATTCCCTACGCCGAGCGCATGAACCTCGGCGCCGAGGATGTGGTGCTGATGGCCTCGCCCATGGCCCACCAGACCGGCTTCATGTACGGGCTGATGATGCCGGTGATGCTGCGCGCGAGCGCCGTGCTGCAGGACATCTGGGAGCCGCGCCGGGCCATCGAGCTCATCCGCGCCGAGGGCGCGAGCTTCACCATGGCCTCCACGCCCTTCCTCACCGACCTCACCCGCCATGTGCAGGAGAGCGGCCTCGCGGTGCCCAGCCTGCGCACCTTCCTGTGCGCCGGCGCGCCCATCCCCGGCCCGCTGGTCGAGCAGGCCCGCGCCGTGCTCGGCAGCAAGATCGTCTCGGCCTGGGGCATGACCGAGAACGGCGCGGTCACCCTGATCCGGCTGGATGACGCCGATGAGCGCGCGTTCTCCACCGATGGCTGCGCGCTGCCGGGTGTCTCGGTGAAGGTGGTCGACGATCAGGGCCGCAGCCTGCCCGAGGGTGAGGTCGGGCGGCTGCTGGTGCGCGCCTGCTCCAACTTCGGCGGTTACCTTCGTCGGCCGCAGTGGAACAACACCGACGCCGAGGGCTGGTTCGACACCGGCGATCTCGCCCGCATGGACGCGCAGGGCTACATCCGCATCAGCGGCCGCAGCAAGGATGTGATCATCCGCGGCGGCGAGAACATCCCGGTGGTGGAGATCGAGTCGCTGCTCTACCGTCACCCGGCGATCGCGCAGGTGGCCATCGTGGCCTATCCCGACGAGCGTCTGGGCGAGCGCGGCTGCGCGGTGGCAGTGCTCAAGCCCGGGCAGCAGCTCGGCTTTGCCGACATGGTGGCCTTCCTGAAGGCGCAGAAGGTGGCGGTGCAGTACATCCCCGAGCGCCTGGAGGTGCTGCCGGCCATGCCGGCCACCCCCTCGGGCAAGATCCAGAAGTTCCGCCTGCGCGAGATGCTGCGCGACGGCAGCCTGGGCGGCTGAGGGCGGGGGCTCCGCGGCGGCCGAGGCCCAGGCCGAGGCCGGGGTCGCCGGGTCGCCTGCCTGTCCCGGTCCGACCCCGTCGCCAGCGCCGTGCCCGCCCGCGGCGCTCAGCGGCGCTGCGCGAGCTGCGCCGCGTTCACGCAGTTCTCGAGCCGGCCGCTGCGCAGATAGCGCGCCGCCGTGCGCGACGAGAAGCCGCGGATGTCGCGCCAGCTCTCCGGCGTGTAGAAGGCCGAGTGCGGGGTGACCACCAGCCGGTGGCGGATCCACGGCTCGTTGCGCAGCCACGCGCCGATCAACGGGCTCTCGGCGCTGGGCGGCTCCTGCGGCAGCACATCGAGGCCGGCGGCCAGCACCGTGCCGTCCTTCAGCGCATCGTGCAGGGCGTCGATGTCCACGATCGGCCCGCGCGCGGTGTTCACCAGGATCATGCCGCGCCTGGCGGCGGCCAGCGCCTGGCGGCCGATCAGCTTGCGGGTGCCCTCATTGAGCGGCGCATGCACGGTCACGATGTCGCTCTGGGCCATCAGCTCCTCGAGCGAGTCGGCGCGCCGCACGCCGAGCGCCAGCTCGTAGCCGCTGGGCTGATGGGGGTCGTAGAACACCACATCCATGTCGAAGGCCTTGGCCCGCAGCACCGCCGCGGTGCCGATGCGGCCCACGCCCACCACGCCGAGGGTGCAGTCGGCCATGCGCCGGCCGAAGGGGTTGAGCGCCGGCCGCCAGTTGGCCTTGAGATCGGCGCGCAGGCTTTCGTCGTGAAAGGCGATGCTCTTGGTGAGGGTGAGCATCAGCGCCATGGCATGGTCGGCCACCTCGCGGGTGCCGTAGTCGGGCGTGTTGCACACCGGGATGCCCATGGCGCTGAACTGGGCGAGATCGACATCGTCGAATCCCACCGCCGGCTTCACATAGATGCGGCAGCGGGTGAGCTTGGGGATGTGCTGCGGCGGCACCGCCGGCCCGACCACCGCGTCGGCGCTCGCCCACTGGGCATCGGTGACCTCGTCGAAGCTGCTGCAGAACACCGGATTGAAGCCCTCGCCGATGGCGCTCAGCTCGATCTGGTGGTCGTCGGGATGGGCGCGGGGCCAGAGAATGGTCTGTGTCATGGGGGTTCCTTCGGCAGAATCGGCCGACTCTCCTGCCGCGGGCGGCGCCGGTCAATCCCGTCGCCGGGGAACTGGAACAGCCCGCGCGGGCCGGCAGGGGCGCTGCGACGGCATCGCCCCTACCATCGGCGCTTCCCCCTTCGCATACGGAGTCTTGCCATGGCGGTCTACAACCCGGCAGCGATGCTTCCCGGCGGCCAGCCCGGCCCCTGGGGCGATCCGGTCGTCATCGACTACACCCAGCGCGATGTGCTGCTCTATGCGGTGGGCATCGGCATCGAGGACCTGCGCTACACCTTCGAGAAGCATCCCGGTTTCGCGGTGTTTCCCACCTTCGCGATCCGCTGGGGCGGCGCTGGCGCGCCGATCGATCCCACGGCCATTCCGCCCTCGCCCGGGCCGCTGAACATCGACGCCGAGCGCGACATCACGATGCTGCATCCGCTGCCGCTGGAGGGCCGCGTCAGCGTGCGCTCGCGGGTCATCAGCGTGCATCCCCGCGGCAAGGGTAGCGGCTTTGTCGAGACCGAAAGCCAGGTCACCGATGAGCAGGGGCGGGTGTGCATCCGCATGGTCAACGGCTCGTTCCGGCGTGGCGTGCAGGCGCTCGGCGACATCGAGCCCTTCATCGGCCTGGGCCAGGCCCCGGCCGGGCGGGTGACGGTGCCCGAGCGCGCGCCCGATCTCGAGACCTCGGCGCAGATCGCCCGCAACCAGGCGCATCTGTATCGGCTCTCGGGCGACTACAACCCGCTGCACATCGATCCGGCCGCCGCGCGCTTCGGCGGCTTCGAGACGCCCATCCTGCACGGGCTGTGCACCTTCGGGCACTGCGCGCAGCTGCTGCTGGCCGCGCTCTGCGACGGCGACCCGGCGCGCTTCCGGCGGCTGAAGGTGCGCTTCTCCTCGCCGGTGTATCCCGGCGACACGCTGCGGGTGCTCGCATGGCGCGAGTCCGCGCAGCGGGTGGTGTTCGAGGCCCGGGTGGGCGATCAGGCGGTGGTGTCCAACGCCTGGTTCGAGTTCGCCTGAATCGGGGGCGGCCCGCTCGAGTCCGCCCGAATCGGGCTCAGCGCGCCGCCAGGAAGTTGCGCGGGTTGTCCACGAACATCGTGGTGATGTCGGCCTCGCGCACGCCCATCTCGCGCAGCTGCGGCAGCACCTGGCGATGGATGTACAGGTACTGGTCGGGGTTGCCGCGGTAGTAGTCGTGCTGCTCCGGGATGCTGCCGTCGGGCCGCTCGTTGTGCAGGTGGATGCAGATGCAGTCGTGCGAGGGGCACAGCCGCCCGGCATGACCCAGGTCGATCAGCGCCTTCAGGGTGTTGGTGCGCTGGCGCGGGCTCACCAGCCGGCCAGGGTAGCGGTCCAGGCCCAGCCAGCAGCCCTGGTCGAGGATCCACTGCAGGTACTCCAGATCGGTGGTGTCGTTGGAGTGGTCGATCTTCACGCGGGTGAGGTCCACGCCCTCCTCGCGGAAGATCTCGATCTGCCGGCGCGCGAGCTGCGTGCCGGGATGCGAATGAACCATGATCGGGATGCCGGTCTCGCGGTGCGCGCGGGCCACCGCGCGCGCCATGGTTTCCAGGGGCGGGGTCACGCCATCGATGTCGGCGGCGCACTTGAGCAGCCCGGCGCGGATGTCGGTGCCCCGGAATCCCTCGGTGATGTCGCGGATGAACTCGCGGGCCATCTGGTTGGGGCCCACGCCGCGCATGAAGCGCGGCACATCCAGCCACCAGCCGGTGACATTGATGATGTTCACGCCCGACGCCTGGGACACCGCGCGCAGCAGCGGCGCGTGGCGGCCGAGGTCGAAGGTGGTGGCGTCGAGGATGCTGTCGATGCCGGCGGCCTTGGCGCGCTTGAGCGACGCGATGGCGCGCGCCTCGGGCCCGACGCCAAGCAGGTCGGGATAGCTCTGGTACAGGCCGCTGGCGGCCACCAGCACATGCTCGTGCATCAGGGTGAAGCCGAGCTGATCGGGCGTGATCGGGCCGAGCACGCTGTTGAGGGTGGCTGCCTGGGGCATGGGCGCTCTCCGATGCGTGGGCGTGGCGGATCAGGCGCGCATGTGGCTGCCGCCGCAGATCGTGATCGCCTGGCCGGTGATGTAGCCGCTGGCCCCTGAGGCGAGGAACACCGCCAGACCCTTGAGGTCTTCGGCCTCGCCGAGGCGGCGCAGCGGAATCGCCTCGCGGGCGCGTTTCTCGCCGGCGGGGTTGTCCCACAGCGCCTGGGCGAAGTCGGTGCGGATAAGCCCCGGGCAGATCGCGTTCACGCGCACGCCCTGCGGGCCGAGCTCGGCAGCGAGGTTGCGCACCAGCGAGATCACCGCCATCTTGGAGATGGCGTAGGTGCCCAGGGTGGTGGACGGCCCGAAGGCGCCCACCGAGGCGGTGATCATGATCGAGCCGCCACCGCGCGCGATCATGTCGGGCGCCACCATCTTCACCAGCCAGAGGTTGGACTTCACATTGGTGGACATGATCTTGTCGTAGGCCTCGTCGCTGATCTCTGTCTGCGCGCCGTAGAACGGATTGACCCCGGCATTGCCGACCACGATGTCGATCGGCCCGATGCGCTGGTGGGTGGCGTCCACCAGCGCCTGCAGCTGCTCCTTGTAGCCGGCGTTGCAGGCAAAGGCCCAGGCGCGCTGCTCGCCGCACTTGGCGTTGATGGCATCGGCCACCGCCTGGCACTGGTCGAGCTTGCGGCTGGAGATCATGACCTTGGCGCCGTGCTCGGCCAGGGCTTCGGCCATGGCCTTGCCCATGCCCTTGGAGGCGCCGGTGAGCAGGGCGACCTTGCCGGTCAGGTCGAACAGGGCGGTTGGGATCATCGCGGTCTCCAGTGGGGTGAGGGTGTGGCGGATCATCGATCCCGCCGCCGGTGCTGTCCAATCGGTTTTTCAATTGCCGGCCCCTCCGGATGCGCCGGGCACGCCGCCATGCGCTAATCCGGGCCGGGTGGTGGTCGCCCGGCCCGCAGGGGCATCCGTCTGGGAGCATTCAATGAGCGCGCAGCTGCCCCTGCAGGGGATCGTGGTGGTCGACGAGAGCCAGGGCCCCTTCGCCGGTCTGGCCACGATGGTGCTGGCCGACTTCGGCGCCGAGGTGATCAAGCTCGAGCCCGCGGGCGGCGATCCGGCGCGGGCGCTGCCCGGCGCGCGGCTGTGGCTGCGCGGCAAGCACAGCGTGGTGCTCACTGAGGGCGATGCCGCCGGCCGCGCGGCGCTGGCCCGCCATGCCGATGTCTGGGTGCGCGGCCCGGCGCAGCCGCAGGATCATGCCGGCGATGCCGCGTTGGCCGCGATCAATCCGCGGCTGGTCATCGGCTGGGTGAGCGCCTTCGGGCGCAGCGGCCCGTATGCCGGTTACCCCGCCAGCGAGGCGCTGGTGGCGGCGCGGGTGGGCCGCATGCTGCAGTTTCGCGGCGCGGCCTCGCGCGACGGGCCGGTGTATGCCGCGCTGCAGGTGGCCACCCATGCGGCCTCGCAGTCGCTGCTGGCCGGCGTGCTGGCGGCCCTGCATGCCCGCGAGCGCGATGGCGTGGGCCAGGTGCTGGAGACCTCGCTCGCGCGTGGCCTGCTGGCCTACGAGATGAACAATGTGCTGTTCGGGCAGGTCAACGCCTGGCTGCGCGAGCGCGGCGAAGCGGCGCTGCCGGCGCCACCCGATCCGCTCACCGCGATGCCCACGCTCAACTACCATCCGCTGCGCGCCGCCGACGGCCGCTGGCTGCAGATGGGCAACCTGTTGCCGCACCTGTTCCGTCATTTTGTCGATGCGGTCGGGCTGAGCGACGCCTTCGAGGCGCTGGGCGAGACCGGGCCCACCGAGCTGTGGCCCGAGGACAAGCGCGAGGCCTTCCGCAGCCTGATGCTGGCCCGGCTCCAGGAGAAGACCGCCGACGAGTGGCAGCGCATCTTCATCGCCGATGGCGGCGTGGCCTCGCATCCCTACCAGACCACCCAGCAGGCGCTGACCGATCCGGATGTCACCGCCAACGGCCATGCCGTGCCGCTCGAGGGCGGGGGCTGGCAGCTTGGCCTGCTGGCCAATCTCACCGGCTCGCCGGGCCGGGTGGGCGGGCCTGCCCCGCAGGTGGGCGAGCACACCGCGGCGGTGATGGCGCGCTGCGCGGGCGCGGGTGCGCCGCCGGCGTCTTCATCGGCGGCCTCCGCCCCCGCCGCATCGCCCGTTGCGGCGCCTGCTGCGATGCCCGCCGCGCCCGCGCTGCGTCGGCCACCGCCGCTTGCCGGCGTCACGGTGGTGGAGGCCGCCACCATCATCGCCGCGCCCTTCGGCGCCTCGCTGCTCGCCGACATGGGCGCGCGCGTGATCAAGTTCGAGCCGATCGAGGGCGACCCCTTCCGCGGCATGGCGCCGGGCCTGGGCGCGGCGCGGGTCAACACCGGCAAGGAGAGCATCGCGCTCGATCTCAAGCAGCCGCGGGCGCGCGAGCTGGCGCAGCGCATCGTGGCCGGCGCCGATGTCTTCATCCACAACTACCGGCCCGGTGTGCCCGAGCGCCTGGGCCTGGCCTGGTCGCAGCTGAGCGCGATCAATCCGCGCCTGGTCTATCTGTCGGCCAATGGCTACGGCCCGGCCGGCCCGGGCGCGCTGCGGCCTTCCACCCATCCGATCCCGGGCGCGGCCATGGGCGGGGTGCTGTGGCAGATCGGCGGGCCGCCTGATGCCGGCCCGATGGACGAGGCACGGCTGCGCGAGACCGCGCGCCGGCTGATGCGCGCCAACGAGGTCAACCCCGATCCGAACACCTCGCTGGTGGTGTGCTCGGCGGCGCTGCTCGGGCTGACCGCGCGTCGTCGCCTGGGCATCGGCCAGGCGATCTTCATCGACATGTTCGGCACCAACGCCTGGGCGAACTTCGATGACGCGATCGCCTTTCCCGGCAAGCCCGAGCGGCCGCTGCCCGATCGCGAGGGCTTCGGCCTGCATCCGCTGTGGCGGCTGTATCGCGCGCAGACCGGCTGGGTGTTCCTGGGCATCGAGAGCGCCGCGGCCTGGGAGGGGCTGCGCGCGCAGCTCGCGAGCGAGTTCGCCGGCGAGCCTGCGCTGGCCCGTGACCATGCGTCCGCCTGCGCGGGCGGCGCCGCGGTGAGCGATGCCCTGACACGGGTGTTCGCGCAGGCGCCGGCCGCGCAGTGGGAGGCGCGGCTGGCCAGCCGCGGCCTGGGCTGCGTGCAGGCCGACGCCGCCACGCCCGATGCCTTCTTCCTGCGTGACCCGCAGGCGATCGATCAGGGCCTGAGCCTGCCGGCCGAGCACCCGCAGTGGGGCGCCTACCGCCGGCACGGCGCGCTCACGGTGTTCGGCGGCACGCCCGGGGTGTATCGCGGCACCACGGCGCTGGGCGACAGCACCGAGGCCTTGCTGGTCGAACTGGGCGTGCCTGCGGGAGGGCGCGTGGGGCTGCGCGAAGCGGGGGTGGTGGGCTGACGGCTAAGGCAGCCGCGTCATGCCCCCGTGCCCACGCCCGATCGTGGTCGAGTTGGCCACGCTGGTCTTCCGTCGATCGGACGGATGGAGCGAAGGGCCGCCCCTGAACTCAAAGCCACCTATTTCAATCGCCGCCGCAGCCACGCGCCGAGCGCATCCACGGCCACCACGCAGGCAAGAATCGTGATCAGGATGGCCGACACCTGATCGTAGCGGATGAGGCGCAGCGCGGCCATCAGTTCGAAGCCGATGCCACCGGCGCCGACGATGCCGAGAACCGCAGAGGCCCGGAAGTGGTACTCCCAGCGGTAGATGGTGATGTCGGCGAGTTGCGGCAGCACCTGAGGCAACACCGCATGAATGATTACCTGCAGCCGACTGGCGCCGGCAGCCGTGGCGGCCTCCATGGGCCTGGGGTCGACATGCTCGATCGCCTCGGCGTAGAACTTCGCCATCATCCCCGTGGAGTGCAGTGCGAGCGCGAGTACCCCTGGCAGCGCGCCAAACCCTACGGCTGCCACCAGAAGCACCCCGAAAATGATCTCGGGCACCGATCGCAGCGCAGCCAGTGCCGTGCGGGCGAAGCGGTAGATCATTGCAGCAGGCGAGGTATTGGGTGCCGCGAGCAGCGCCAGCGGCAGCGACAGGATCAAGGCGAGCGCGGTGCCGGCGATCGACATGGCCAGCGTGTCGAGGAGCGGCCTGAGCCAGTGTGGCCATCGGCTGAAATCCGGCGGCACCATCTCGGAGGCGAGCTGGGCGATGGCCGGCATCCCGTCGATGAATCTCTGCGCATCGAAAAACCCGGCAATGGCCAGCGCCGCGACGCATACCGCGGTAATGACTGCCACCAGGCGGAAAAGGCCAGACCGGTCGCGTGCAGCCTGCTGCAGGATCGCTTCTTGTTGCGCGCTGGTCATCCCCATTATTTCACCTTGGCGAGATCCATCTTCAGGACCTGTGCGGTCTCGCGAAGGATGTCGTAGGCCTTGTCGGTGGTCGCCGCGAAAGACTCCACCCGGAAGGCCTTGAGCACATCCTTGTCGCGCATGCCAAGAAAGGCGTCGCGGATGGCCTGTTTGAGCTGGGGCGCGAGGTTGCCCTGCATCGTGATCGGATAGTTCGGGATATCAGCCGTCACATCAAGCTTGATGACACGGGAGGGGTCGATTACCTTGCGCTCGATCAGCGAGCGGAAGATCGGTTCGGACAGGGCACCGGCAGGAACCTGCCCGGCCTGAACGGCCCTGGCAACTGCGTCATGGGTGCCGAGATGCACCACCTTGTAGTCCTTGTCGCCCTCGAGCCCGGCCTTGCGCAGCAGGTGCGCGCGCGGCGCGAGGTGGCTCGAGGTTGAGGCCTGATCGCCGAAGCCGAACGGTCGGTCCCTGACATCGGCAAGGCTCTTAACCGGCCCGCCGGCCGTGGCGAGAAGAATCGACTGGTAGCTGGGCGAGCCGCGCTCAACGCCCACGGCGAAAGGCTCGATCTCGGGGGCGCGCGACTTCGCCAGCACATAGGAAAACGGGCCGAAGTAGGCTACCTCGATGCGGCCGAAGCGCATTGCCTCGATCATCGATGAGTAGTCCGTGGTGACCACGATCTCGATGTCCTTCTTCAGGGTCTTCTCGAGATAGGTCTTCAGCGGCTGGGCGTTTTGAATCAGGGTCGAGGCATTTTCGTCGGGCAGCAGCGCCACGCGCAGGCGCGCGGGATCACGAGTCTGGGCCGCGCCGATCACCGGGATCGCGAGCGGAAGGGCAGTCAGGGCCATGAATGATCGGCGGTTCAAAGTGGACCTCGGTCGTTTGGGTTGGGAGCCAGGGGGCGGGAATGCCCGAGCGGTGTTCCGTCGTCAGACGGCCTGCAGGCGGCGGCTGCGCTGGTGGCAGGTGCGCATCCACCAATTTGCTCGCGGGCGGGGAGTGCATCGGTCCGTTCGTAGATGCGGCGCAGGGCATGCTCGTCAAGTGCCGATACCGGGCCTTCGAATACCACGGCGCCGGCGGAAATCCCGACGATCCGATCGGCGAATCGGCGGGCGAGTTCCACCTGGTGAAGGCTGACCATCGCCGCAATCCCCGATGACCTGCACACCTGGTGGATCAGCGCGAGCACATGCTCAGCCGTTCCCGGATCGAGGCTGGCGACCGGTTCGTCAGCGAGAATCATCCGGGGCCTCTGGGCCAGCGCGCGCGCGATACCAACCCGCTGCTGCTGGCCTCCCGAGAGCTGGTCGCAGCGACGCAGGGCACAGTCGAGCAGGCCGACGCTCTCGAGGGCATGCAGCGCGACCAGTCGGTCCTCGCGGCGCATCGGCAACAAGGCACGCCAGCCCGCGTGCATCCCGAGGCGTCCGGTGAGGGCGTTGTCGAGGGCGGTGAGACGGCCGATGAGCTGGTGCTGCTGGAAGATCATGCCCACTTGAGTTCGCAGGCGGCGCAAGCCACCACGCCCGTTGACTTCGATCCCCTCGAAGTGCACTGCGCCCTCGGTGCAGGGCACCAGACCGTTGACAGCGCGCAGCAGGGTCGATTTTCCCGCGCCCGAGGGCCCGAGCAGGACCAGGAACTCGCCAGGTCTCACGATGAGGCTCGCGCCCCGCAGTGCCCGCCGGCCCGTGCCGTAGACGACGCCCAGACCACGCACCTCGAGCAGCGGTTGTGCGGTGTCGCTTGCGTGATCGATAGCGGTCATCGAAGCCTCGCGGTAGATGGGGCAATGGTTGACGGTAGGCGTCTTCCGTTACGAGATCATGAAAAAATATGAAATGAATCGGTAATCGATGACAATTCATAATCGCTTTGCACTTCCTGCCAATACCGCCACTTTCGGCCATTGCCTTCATGCACCGCCCTCGCGCTGTCGTCACCAACCGCGCCTTCACCCAGACTCTCGATCTGCTCTCGCCACACTGTGATTTGCACGCGAATCATGGTGACGAGCCGTGGCCCAGACCCGAACTGCTTCGCCGCGCAGCCGATGCCCACGGCCTGCTGGCCTTCATGCCAGACTGCATCGATGAGGCCTTTCTCGAGCACTGCGCAGGGCTCAAGGTGATTGCGTGCGCCCTCAAGGGCTATGACAACTTCGATATCGCTGCCTGCACCCGCAGGGGCATCTGGGTGAGCATCGTTCCGGACCTGCTCACCGAACCAACCGCCGAACTGGCCGTCGGTCTCGCGATCGGGCTCGGGCGCCATGTCGCCGGCTCGGACCGACGAGCGCGAGAGGGCACCTTCGCGGGATGGCGACCCACCTTCTACGGACGATCTCTCGACGGCAGCTGCGTGGCCATCATCGGCGCGGGCCGGGTCGGGCGGGCCATCGCCCGAAAACTCGCCGGCTTCGATTGCGAGCTGCTCATGGTCGACGCCTCGTCCAGCGCGCCGGCGCCATCGAATGCGCGTTACGCAGAACTGGCGGAGGCGCTTTCCCGAGCCCAGTTCGTGTTTCTGGCCGTCCCTCTCGATGCGGGCACGCTGCACATGGTCGATGCGGCCTGGCTGACTTCGTTGCGCCCGGGCGCGCTGCTGGTGAATCCCGCGCGAGGCTCAGTCGTCGTGGAATCGGCGATTGCCGACGCCCTGCGCGACGGACAACTCGGTGGTTACGCCGCAGATGTCTTCGAATGCGAAGACTGGGCGCGTGCCGATCGACCCGAGGGTATCGAACCGCGCCTGCTGGCGATGCCACAGCAGACGCTGTTCACGACTCACATCGGGTCGGCTGTTCGCGAGGTGCGGGCTGCCATCGAGTACGATGCCGCGGTCAATCTGCTCGAAGGGCTGCGGGGGGAACGACCCCACGGCGCGATCAACGACCCGGTACGGCGCAGACCATGATCGACCTCAGCTGCCTCCTTAGCTTCGTGACCGTTGTCGACAGCGGCAGCTTTGGTGCAGCAGCCGAGCGTCTCGGTCTCTCCCAGTCAGGCGTCAGCGTACAGGTGTCGCGTCTGGAGCGTTCGGTTGGCGCGCGTCTTCTCGCCCGCAGCCGTCCCTTCAGCATGCCGACCGAGGCTGGATCCCGGCTGCTGCCTTACGCCCGTGAGCTGCTTGCGCTCGAGGCGCGGGCTCGCGTTGCCGTCGATCAGCGCAGCCTTGCCATCGGCGCGAGCGGCAACATCGCTGCCTATCTGCTGCCCGATCTGGTTCGCGGCTACACCGCGTCGATGCCCGGAGAGCGGATCGGGATCGAGGTGTCGACATACCCCAATCCCGAGCTGATCCGCCGCGTTCGTGACCGGCTGCTGGATGTGGCTATCACCGAGTGGATGCCGCCCGATACCGGGCTGCACGGCGTACCCTGGCGGCATGAGCCTCTGGCCGTGATCGTGCCGCCGAACCATCCACTGGCCGCCGAGCGTACCGTCTCATTCGACCGCCTGGTGCATGAGCCGATGATCGGCGGCGAGCCCGGATCGGGCACGGCGACGCTCCTGCGGGAGGCATTCGGCAAGAAGGCGGCCAAGTTGCAGGCGCGTTGCAGCTTCGGCAGCACCGAGGGGGTCAAGCGCGCGGTCATGGCCGGTCTGGGCGTTTCCATCACGCTGCGAATCGCGGTGCAGACCGAAGTCGCGGCGGGCATGCTGGTGTGTCTCGACCTGGCGGGTGTTCAGCTGATGAAGACGCTTCATGTGGTGCAACGGCAGGCTGATCGCGACGCAGTCCCCTCAGCCCGGTTTGCCGCCTTCCTGGGGCAGCAGCGCTTGACCGCCTGAGACCAGGCTACCGAAGCAGCGCCATGCCCGCATGCCGGGCCGCATGCTGATCGATGGTCATGATCTGCTCGCAGCCTGCCGCATTGGCCAGTCGCTCGATGAGGCATTCGACGAATTTGCCCTTGCCGGCCTCGCACACCCCGAGCGCCCGCAGGAGCTGGTCGGCGCGGTCCATGGCGATCTGGCGAGAACGCAGCAGAAGGTCGAGTGCCTGGCCGATCGGATCTTTCGTCAGCTCGTAACCGGAAGTCAGGACCCAGCTCCCTTCCTTGTATCAAGGATGTTTGCCGGTCAACCCGCGCTCACTCCGGCCTGATGCCCGTGTCGCGCACCACCTCTTCCCAGCGCGCGAGCAATGCCCACCTGCTGCTGCTGGCCGCCGCAGACCGTACGGGGACGGCCGAACCGCTGGTGCACGAACCCAAGATCGGCGGCGAGCCGGGTTAGGGCAGCGCCACGCTTGTACCGTGCGCGCCTGCCTCAGCGATGGCCCCAGATCTCCACTCTCGCATCGCGACGCGCCGAGGCCGGGGTGTTGTACCAGCAGACCACCTTGGAGATGATCCGCCGCTCGCCGGGCAGGTCGATGACCCGTGTTGAGCCGCCGCGCTCGATGTGCTGGCGAACCGGCAGGTTGCGGTTCTCGCCGTTGCGGAAATAGACCCGCACCGAGTTGATCTCCACCGGTGCTTCGAAGACCCGCAGACGGATTGCGGTGAAGGCCCGGTCGGTGCGGACATCGATCTCGTCGCGGTCGATCAGCTTGCCGGCGTGGGCCTCGGCCAGCTTGTACCAGTCACGCCCTGGGCGGCCGCCGACGCTGAAACCATCGTCGTCGTGCCAGTGGTGGCCATGATCGTGCCCTTTGCCGTGGTGATCGTGCGCGACCGCGAGCGCGGGCAGCAGTACGAGGCCCGCTGCCGCCGGAACTCCCGCCATGAGAAGCCTGCGGGAGATGCGGCACGATGCCGGGTTGAGGTGTTGCGTCGTTTGAACCTGTGTCATGGAGTGACTCATTCGGGGGTGGGGAGGCTGCAGCGCCGACCCGCTGCTTCAGATTGGCGACGGCCTGCCATTCATGCCCATGTTCGGCTGCGCCCGCGCCACCAGATCGGTGAGGATTGCGCCCGCCTGTGCCGGATCGGCCACCTGCGGCGCGCTCGGCCCGGGATGCCAGCCCTGCGTGATGCCGAGGTGCCCACCACCGGCCTCGATCACCCGGGCGGTGACCGCGCTGCTGTGCCGGCTTGCCAGCCAGACCACCACCGGCGCGATCCAGCGCGGGTCGCGTCGCTCGATGTCCTCGGGGCTGGGGTTGCCCAGGTCGGCGGTCATGCGGGTGTAGGCATGCGGCGAGATGGCGTTCACGGTGATGCCGTAGCGCTGCAGTTCGCGCGCGGCGATGATCGTCATGGCCGCGATGCCGGCCTTGGCCGCGCCGTAGTTGCTCTGGCCGATGTTGCCGTACACGCCCGACACCGAGGTGGTGTTGATGATGCGCGCTGCCAGGTCGGTTTCGCCGGCCTTGTGCCGGTTCTTCCAGTGGTTGGCGGCGTGGTGGGTGGGCGCGAAGGTGCCCTTGAGGTGCACATTGATGACCGCATCCCACTCGGCCTCGGTCATGTTGGTGAGCATCCGGTCGCGCAGGATGCCGGCGTTGTTCACCAGCGCATCCAGCCGCCCGAAGGTATCCACCGCCTGCTCCACCAGCCGGCCCGCGGCCTTCCAGTCGGAGCAGCTCTCGAGGTTGGCCACCGCCTCGCCGCCGGCGGCGCGAATCTCGCGCACCACCGCCTCGGCGGGCTGCTCCTCGGCCTGGTCGGGCGTGCCGTCGCGCGCGCCGCCAAGGTCGTTGACGATCACGCGGGCGCCGTGGGCGGCCAGCATCAGGGCGTACTGGCGGCCGATGCCGCGGCCCGCGCCGGTGACGATCACCACGCGGCCTTCACACAGTCTCTGGGTCATGTCGGACCTGTCGGTTGGCGGGGCGCAGCGCCCCGAGGAATGGGGCCGGCAAGCCGCCGGCCGCGGGATGCCGGGCCGCGCCCGGCTGCGGCTGATTATGGTGAGCGCGCACTGCCCTCGCAAAAGCGCGGCCGACCGATCGGAATCAGGCGCACGCGCCGGTCAGCGCGCTCGCGCCTGACCGGGCTTTCGGACCCGCGCCATCGCGCGCGCAGGGCCAGCGCCGCTGCGGCTGCACTACCATCGAAGCCTCTTTCCGAAAGGCCGCGTCATGGAATTCGATTTCTCCGCCGACCAGAAGCAGCTCAAGGAGCAGGTACGCCGCTTCCTGGCCGATCGCTGCGACCGCCATGCGGTGCGCGCCGTGCTCGACGGGCCGCAGTCGCACGACGCTGCGCTGTGGGCGGCGCTGGGCGAGCTCGGCTATCTCGGCGCCTCCATTCCCGAGGCGTATGGCGGGCTGGGCGCGGGCTATCTGGAGGCCTGCGTGATCGCCGAGGAGCTCGGCCGCGCGGTGGCGCCGGTGCCCTGGGGTACGAGCATTGCGCTGGCCGCCGAGTGCCTCCTGCTGGCCGGCACCGAGGCCCAGAAGACCGCTCGCCTGCCCGGTCTGGCCGCCGGCCGCAGCATCGCCACCCTGGCGCTCGCCGAAAGCCCCGGCCGCGTGGGCCCCGGCACCGTGGCCACGCTGGCCACGCGCGGCAGCGGCGGAGTCAGCCTGAGCGGCAGCAAGGCCGCGGTTGCCGACGGCGACATCGCCGACTTCGCCGTGGTGGCGGCCATCGACGCGCCCGGATCGGCCGCGCTCTCGCTCTATCTGGTCGATCTGACCGGGCCAGGCGTGACGCGTACCGCGGTGAACACCATCGACCCCACCCGCAGCCATGCCCGCATCGATCTGCGCGATGCTCCGGCCGAGCCGCTGGGCGAGCCCGGCCAGGGCTGGGCGCTGCTCGATCGCGTCCTCGATCGCGCCGCGGTGCTGGTGGCCTTCGAGCAGATCGGTGGCGCCGATCGCGCGCTCGAGATGGCCCGCGACTACGCCCTCGAACGCTTCGCCTTCGGTCGCCCGATCGGTTCGATGCAGGCCATCAAGCACATGCTCGCCGACATGTATGTCTCGGCCACGCTGGCGCGCTCCAACGCCTACTACGCCGCCTGGGCGCTCTCCAATGACGCCGATGAACTGCCGCAGGCCGCGGCCACCGCGCGGGTGAGCGCCACGCAGGCCTTCCAGCACTGCGCCCGCAACAACATCCAGGTGCACGGCGGCATGGGCTTCACCTGGCAGTTCGACTGCCACCTCTACTATCGCCGCTCCAACCTGCTGGCGGTCTCGCTCGGCGCGCTCTCGGTCTGGGAAGACCGGCTGGTGCAGCGCCTGCGCGAGGCCCGCGCCGCCTGAACGGTTTCCCACCGATCCGCGCCCGAAAGCTCCCATCAGCCTGACCGCAGCCGCAAGCCCGTACCGACCTCCCGATACACCGCGATATCGCGACCCGCCAGGACCCGCACCGCCATGAACTTCGCCGACACCCCGCAGGAAGCCGCCTTCCGCGCCGAAGCCCGCGACTGGATCCAGTCCAATGCCCCGCATGAACTGCGCGACGAGCTCGAGGCGGCCGGCTTCGGCCAGCCCGCGCTGCGCAGCGGCGATGTGCTCAAGGCCGGCAAGGCCTGGCAGAAGCGCAAGTACGACGGCGGCTGGGCCTGCCTGCACTGGCCCAGGGAGTACGGCGGGCGCGGCGCCACGCCCATCGAACGGGTGATCTGGCAGCAGGAGGAGGGCGTCTACAGCAAGCTGTCCTCGCCCTTCCTGATCGGCCAGGGCATGTGCGCGCCCACCATGATGACCTACGCCACCGAGGACCAGAAGCGCCGCTATCTGCCGCCGCTCGCCTCGGGCGAGTCGGTGTGGTGCCAGCTCTTCTCGGAGCCGGTGGCCGGCTCCGACCTGGCCGGCCTGCGCACCCGCGCCGAGAAGCAGGGCGACCACTGGGTGGTCAATGGCCAGAAGATCTGGACCAGCGGCGCGCACTATTCCGACCATGCCATCCTGCTCACCCGCACCGACCCGGGCGTGGCCAAGCATGATGGCCTGACCATGTTCTTCATCGACATGAAGAGCCCCGGCATCGAGGTGCGGCCCATCAAGCAGGTCAATGGCCAGTCGGGCTTCAACGAGGTCTTCTTCACCGACCTGCGCATCCCCGATGACCAGCGCCTGGGCACCCCCGGCCAGGGCTGGAAGGTGTCGCTCACCACGCTCATGAACGAGCGCCTGTCCATCGGCGCGGGCATGCCCACCGGCTTTCCCGAGCTGCTCGATTTCTGCTGCCAGTTCGACACCGGCAACGGGCTGGCCATCGATGACCCCGCGGTGCGCTCCAGGCTCGCCACCTGGGCGGTGCGCACCAGCGGCCTGCGCTACACCGCCTACCGCAGCATCTCGGCGCTCTCGCGCGGCGAGACCCCGGGGCCCGAGAACTCGATCGGCAAGCTGGTGGCCGGTCAGACCCTTCAGGAGATCGCGATGTTCGCGCTCGATCTCCAGGGGCAGGCCGGCATCATGACCGACCCGGCCATGGTCGAGGCTGCCGGTCGCTTCCAGGCCATGCTGCTGCGCTCGCCGGCCACCCGCATCGAGGGCGGCACCGACGAGATCCTGCGCAACATCATCGCCGAGCGGGTGCTGGGCCTGCCCGCCGACATGCGCGCCGACCGCGGCCTGCCCTTCAACCAGATCCCCACCCGCACCCGGCAGTAGCGCCGGCGCCACGCGGCCTGGCGGGCGCGAGGCCCGCTGGCCGTTTGCGGGCGACGCCAGGGCGCCGCCGGCGCTCAGGCGTTGCGGATGGTGAGTCCGCCGTCCACCGGCAGCGTGGCGCCGGTGACGAAGCCGGCCGCGGGCATGCACAGCGACAGCGTCATGTGCGCCACCTCCTCGGGTTCCGCGTAACGGCGCAGGGCGGTGCGCCGGCGCGCGTACTCGGCCTTCTGCTCATCGGGGATGCGCGCGGTCATGCCGGTGTGGATGGGGCCGGGGCAGATGCAGTTGACGGTGATGCCCTCGGGGCCGAACTCCACCGCCAGGGAGCGGGTGAGGCCTACCACGCCGGTCTTGGCGGCGGTGTAGGGGCTGATGAAGCGGGTGGCGCCCAGCGCCTCGGTGGAGGCGATGTTCACGATGCGCGGCGTGTCGGACTTGCGCAGCCACGGCAGCGCGGCGCGGATCATGCGCACCTGCCCGGTGAGCAGCACATCGAGGTGCTGGGCCCAGCGCTCCTCGAAGTCCTCGGAGTCGACCGGGCCGTGGCGCGAGATGCCGGCGTTGTTGATCAGGATGTCGATGCCGCCGAAGTGCGCGGCGATCTCGCCCACCACCCGGTCGATCTCGGCGCGGTTGCGCACATCGAGCTGCCAGCCGCGCACCGTGCCGCCGGCGCCGGTGATCTCATCGACCACCGGGCCGATCGGGGTGATGTCCACGGCCGCCACCTTCGCGCCCTCGTCGGCGAAGAGATGGGCAGTGGCGCGGCCCATGCCGCTGGCTGCGCCGGTGACGATCACCACCTTGCCCGCGACGGATCGCGAGAGCTTGCTCAATCGGGCCATGGTCTGTCTCCTGGGATGGTTGTGCGCTGGCCGGGGCACCGATCCGCGCCGGCCCCGCCAGCGTGCGCATGGGATGGGACGCGGGCGGGCTCAGACTCCGCCGCCACCGGTGCCGCCGTCCACCCGCAGCACCGCGCCGGTGGTGAACGAGGAGGCGTTGCTCGCGAAGTAGAGCGCGGCGCCCACCACCTCTTCGGCCTGGCCGCCGCGCTTGAGCGCGATCGAGGTCGCCGCACGCCGGGCGAAGGCCTCCATGTCCCAGGCCTTGCTGATGTCGGTGAGGAAGGGGCCGCACATGATGCTGTTGACCCGCACCTTCGGGCCGAAGGCGAAGGCAAACGACCGGGTGAGGTTGTTCAGGCCGGCCTTGGCCGCACCGTAGGGCTCGGCGTGCGGCGCCGGGTTGGCCGCCGCGGTGGACGAGATGTTGATGATGCTGCCGCCGTCACCCTCGGCCATGCGCTCGCCGATGACCGCGCTCAGGCGGAAGGGCCCCTTGAGGTTCAGGCCGATCACCTTGTCGAAGAGCGCCTCGCCCACCTCGGAGAGCTTGCCGTAGAGCGGCGACAGGCCGGCGTTGTTGACCAGCACATCGACCTTGCCGAAGGCCTGGTAGGCATGGTGGATGAGCAGGTCGCAGTCATCCCAGCGGCTGACATTGGCCGCCACCGCCACCGCGCGCCGTCCCATGGCGCGGATCTCGTTGGCCACCGCTTCGCAGGCATCGAGCTTGCGCGAGGCGATGATCAGGTCGGCGCCGTGGGCGGCGAAGCCCAGCGCCATGGCGCGGCCCAGGCCGCGGCTGCCGCCGGTGACCAGCGCCACCTTGCCGGTCAGGTCGAAGAGGTCGGTCGTCATGCGCGGTCTCCGGTTTCGTGTGACGCGCCGATCAGCGCGCGCCGATGGTGCCGGCCTTGAGCAGGCGCTGGATCTCGTCCTCGGCCACGCCGGATTCCCGCAGCACCTCGAGGGTGTGCTGGCCGATCATCGGCGGCGCGCGCCGGTAGCTCACCGGCGACTTCGAGAACTTCATCGGGTTGGCCACCCCCGGCGCATTCACGCCGGTGGCATGCGGCAGCTCGAGCTTCACATGGAGATGCTGGGCCTGCGGATGGGCCATGGCCTGCTGGTAGTTGTTGATCGGACCGCAGGGCACGCCGGCCTTGGTGAAGACCTCCTCCCAGTGGGCGCGGGTCTGCTGGCACAGGATCTCGGAGAACATGGCGTGCAGCTCGCCCTGGTGGGCCATGCGCGCGCCGTTGTCCTTGAAGCGTGGGTCGTCGATCCACTCCGGGTGGCCCAGCGCCTTGCACAGCGCGCTGAACTGGCCGGCGTTGGCGCTGGCCACGATGAACTGGCCGTCGGAGGCGGGGTACACGCCGTAGGGCGTGATGTTGGGCGAGTCGTTGCCGGTGCGCCCGGGGATCTTGCCGCCGATCATGTAGTTGGACAGGTGACCCGAGCTCATCGCGATCACGGTGCTGAACAGCGAGATGTCGATGTACTGGCCCTCGCCGGTGACATTGCGGTGCTGCAGCGCGGCCAGGATCGAGATGGTGGCGTACATGCCGGTGAACAGGTCGACGATCGGCAGGCCGAAGCGCTGCGGGCCGCCGCCGGGGCGGTCATCGCGCTCGCCGGTGACCGACATCAGGCCGCCCATGCCCTGGAACAGGTAGTCGTAGCCGGGGCGGGTGGCCCAGGGCCCGGTCTGGCCGAAGCCGGTCACCGAGCAGTAGATCAGCCGCGGGTTGATCTTGGAGAGCGAGGCGTAGTCGAGCCCGTAGCGGGCGAGGTCGCCCACCTTGAAGTTCTCGATGCAGATGTCGGCGGTCTCGGCGAGCTTGCGCACCAGGGCCTGGCCGTCGGCCGAGGCGAGGTCGATGGCCACCGAGCGCTTGTTGCGGTTGGCCGACAGGAAGTAGGCCGACTCCTTGGTGGGCTGGCCATCGGGGCCGGTGAGCCAGGGCGGGCCCCAGTGGCGCGATTCATCGCCCGGGCCCGGGCGCTCGACCTTGACCACATCGGCGCCGAGATCGCCCAGGTTCTGCACGCACCAGGGCGCGGCCAGCACCCGGGAGAGATCGAGAATGCGGATGCCGTGCAGCGGCCCCCGGGGCGGGTTGCCGGCGCCGGCCCCTGAAGAGCCGGCGGGTGATTGCGGGGTCGCGGAAGCGCTCATCGATTCTCCTGGTCGGCCGCCGGATGGCAGCCTCGGTCGGGATGGGGATGCCGGGCGATGGGTTCCCGCCAGACGGTGCGGGGATCATAAGGCCTGCCATGGCGGCCGGACGCGGGCCCGCGGCGGCGGGGTTCCGCGATCCACGTCCTGGATCGATGGGGCGACACCGAGGGTGATCAGAAGAAACATGTTTGTCTGACGGCCCACGCCGAGGCAACATTCCCGCTACGGATCCAGACGCATTTCCGCGTGAGCCATGACACCATGAGGCCATGTGCCCGCTTGCACACAATCGATGTCTTCGATTCCCCTGTTTTCGAACAGCCGTGCTGTCCGGCTTGTGACGCTTGGCCGAAGCTCAGGGGCACCTGCTGATTCGAGCCCTCGGTGAAAGGGAAAGTCTGATGGGATGAGGCCAGCGCTGTCGTCATCGCGCACCTGAATCGGTGCTCAAGCCTTGAGCAACTGGACCGGGGGTTGCAGCGCGAGCTTGCCGGCGCGGGTGGCCAGGCGCCGGTCGAAGGTGACGAAGGCTGAGGCGCTGCGGCTGCGCGTCGCGTGCAGCGCGTCGGCAAGATCAAGACCCTTGTCGAATGCATCGAACGCTTCGAGCACGGTGTCACGATCCTCGAGCGAAAGGTGGGGGATGCCGGCCAGCGCACGCAGGACGCGCGAGATGTCGGTCGCGGGCAGTCGGTAAAAACCGCGCAAGACCCACTCCAGTTCAAGCAAGACCGTGATGGACACGAATGCGCGCTCCGACAGCGCTGCGATGGCGGCAGGCCGTTGCCTGGCCGCTTGCGGATCATCGGGGTCGTCAACAAAGAAGCGCGCCAGTACATTGGTGTCGAGCGATCTCATGGCCGGCCCTGTCGCGCGCGCGCAGCCAGCATGGAGGGATCGAAGTCTTCAAGCCGGCGCGGCACGCCCCGGGAGGGCGCCTTGATCATCCCGGCGATCGCGGCGACATCGACGGTGGCCACCGACCTTGCCAGGCGCAGCTTGATCCCGTCAGGTTCTTCGACCACCTCCAGCCTGGCGCCTGCACCCATGCCAAGCCGCCTGCGCAACGCGGCCGGCAGGACGATTTGGCCTTTGGAGGACACGAGCAGCGTCGGCATGGATAGGCTCCTGAACAGTGCGCGGTCATGAGATTCTCATGGCTTACAAAGTAAGGCAAGATGTGGCCGAGCCATACCCGATGGCAACGGGGCTTTTCCCCGGCTGGCCATCCGCCGGTGTTGCATAGCTTCGGGAATGGAAGGCCGGCATTGGACGCCACGGCCAAGACCTTCCAACATCCCGGCTTTCCACCCACGCCCCAGGGAGCCCGACGATGTTCGAACTCACCCCCGCGCTGATTGCGGAACTGCAGACCATGGACACCCCCACGGTGTGCAACGCGCTCGAGCTACTGGTGCCGGGCCGCCGCGGCTACGGCTACACCGTGTCGCCGCTGGTGTGCACCCGGCCGCACCTCAAGCCCATGGTCGGCATCGCCCGCACCGCCACCATCCGCAGCGCGCATCCCAGCGACCTCGCCGCGCCCGAGGCGCGCGCGCTGTCAGACGCCTACTACACCTACATCGACAAGGGCCCCAAGCCGAGCGTGATCGTCATGCAGGATCTCGACGAGCAGCGCGGCTACGGCTCGTTCTGGGGCGAGGTGAACAGCTCCATCCACAAGGGCTTCGGCTGCCTGGGCCTGATCACCAATGGCGGCGTGCGGGACATCCCCGACATCGCCGAGGGTTTCCAGATGCTGGCCGACCGCATCATCCCCTCGCACGCCTTCGTGCATGTGGTGGACTTCTCGCGGCCGGTCGATGTGGCCGGCATGCGGGTGCGCGACGGCGACCTGATCCACGCCGATCAGCACGGCGCGGTGGTCATCCCCCATGAGGTGGCCACCAGGGTGCGCGGCGCGGCCGACCAGATCATCCGCCGCGAGCGGGTGATCATCGAGGCCGCGCGCAGCCCCGGCTTCGACATCGACAAGCTGCGCGCCGCGCAGGGCAAGGCCTCGGAGATTCACTGAGGCCTGGCGCCGGGCTCAGATCAGCGCCTCGATCAGCGAAGGCCCTGGCTGCGCAAAGGACGCGGCCAGCGCCTTGTTGAACGACTCGGCGCTGTCCGCCCGCCAGGCGGTCACGCCCATGCTGCGGGCCATGCCCACCCAGTCGATGGTCGGATTGGTGAGCTCGAGCATGCTCATCGCCTTCGGGCCGGGCGCGTGCGCGCCCACCCGCCCGAACTCCACCTGCAGGATGCTGTAGCGGCGGTTGGCGAAGATCACCGTGGTGATGTCCAGGCGTTCGCGCGCCTGGGTCCAGAGCGCCTGCACCGTGTACATGCCGCCGCCATCGCCCTGCAGGCACAGCACCCGGCGGCCGGGCGCGGCGATGGCCGCGCCGGTGGCGGTGGGCAGGGCATAGCCGATCGAGCCGCCGGTGAGCTGCAGCCAGTCATGGGCCGGCGCGCCGCGGGTGCCCATCACGGTGCCGTGGCCGGAGGTGCCGCCCTCGTCGACCACCACCGCGTTCTCGGGCAGCAGATGGCCCACCGCGGCGCCGATCGCGCGGGCGTCGAGCTTGCCGCTGGGCAGCGCCGGTCGGTCGGCGGCGGCGAGCGGCGCCGCCTTGCCGCCGGCCCCCACGGCCTGGCCAAGCGCATCGAGCGCGCCGTCGAGATCGCCGTCGCGGCCGGCCACCTCATGCAGCGTGCAGCCCTCCGGCGTCAGCCAGTAGGGCTTGCCGGGATAGGCGAAGAAGGTCACCGGTGCCTGGGTGCCGAGCAGGATGATGTGCCGGGTGCCGGCCAGCATCTCGGCGGCCTGTTCGCCGAAGTAGGGCAGGCGCAGCGGGGCCGGGAGACCGGCGCCGCGCCGCATCCGCGGCACGAAGGTATCGGTGACCAGCCGCGCGCCGGTGGCCGCTGCGATGCGCGCCGCGGCCTGCACGCGGGCTTCGGTGAGCACCCCGTTGATCAGCAGCACGCAGGGCTCGCCGCTGGCCAGCGCGCGGGCCGCCGACTGCACCCGCTCGCCATCGATCGGGGGAGGGCCCAGGCGCGGCAGCGGCGCCGGAATGGGCGCGGTGGTGGTGTCCCATGCCGTGTCGGCGGGCAGGATCAGCGTGGCCACCTGACCGGGCGGGGCGAGCGCGGCCTGGATGGCTGCGGCGCCGTCGGCGGCCACGGTGTCGGCGCTGGCTGCGGCCTTCACCCAGCCCGAGACCGGCCGCGCGATGGCCTCGACATCGGAGGTGAGCGGCGCGTCGTACTTGCGGTGGTAGGTGGCGTGGTCGCCCACCACATTGACCACCGGGGTGCGCGCCTTTTTCGCGTTGTGCAGGTTGGCCAGGCCGTTGCCCAGGCCCGGGCCCAGGTGCAGCAGCGTGGCCGCCGGGGTGCCCGCCATGCGCCCGTAGCCGTCGGCCGCGCCGGTGACCACGCCCTCGAACAGGCCGAGCACGCAGCGCATCTGCGGATTGGTGTCGAGCGCGGCCACGAAGTGCATCTCGGAGGTGCCCGGGTTGGTGAAGCAGACCCGCACGCCGGCATCGACGAAGGTCTGCACCAGGGCTTCGGCGCCGGTGCGTCCGGCGGGCTGGCTGGGGGAATCGCTCATGCGCGGTCTCCATCGGATTGGCGGGGGGTGGTGGCGGCGCTGCGCCAGGCGGCGGCGAAGGCGTCCTCGTAGGCCTGCTCGGGCTCGGCGCGCACCATGGCGTCGAGCCGATGGGCGTCTTCGCCGACCAGGATGCGCCAGCGGTCTTCGCGCACGCCGGCGAGGATGATCCGCGCGGCCTCATCGGCGCTGGTGGGTGCCTTGTCGCGGAATTCCAGCGCGCGCTGATGCAGCAGCTGGCGGATCTGGTCGTCGCTCAGGGCGGCCACGGGGGCGCCGGCGCGCACCAGCCGCGCGCGGGCCTGGGCCACCCGCTCGGCCGGCAGGGTGAGGGGCTCGGTGCCGCTCAGCACCCGCCCGGTGTTGATCGAGATGCCGGTGCCGATGTGGCCGGGCATCACCACCGCGCAGCGCACCTGCGGCGCGCTCAGGCGCAGGTCGGTGATCAGCGCCTCGGTGAAGCCCTTGACCGCGAACTTGGCTGCCGAATACGCGGTGTGCGGCACGCCGGGGCCGAGGCTGGCCCAGAAGCCGTTGACGCTGCTGACATTGACCAGGAAGGCCGCGGGGCTGGCCATCAGCATGGGCAGGAAGGCACGGCAGCCGTTGTACACGCCCTGCCAGCACACCCCGAAGGTGCGCTCCCATTCGGCGCGATCGCCGTCGACGAAGCTGCCGCCGCCGCCGATGCCGGCGTTGTTGAAGAGCAGCGCGATGCGGTCGGTGCCATGCGCCCGGGCCACTGCGTCGCGGAAGTCGAGCATCTCGTCCTCAACCGCCACATCCACGCGGTGGATGCTCACCCGGGTGCCGGCCGGCGCCTTCTCCAGGCACTGTTCGCGGGTCTGGGCGAGGCCGGCGGTGTCGAGATCGCACAGGCCCAGGTGCACGCCCTGCGCGGCGAGCTGCTGCGCCAGCGCGCGGCCGATGCCGCTGCCGGCGCCGGTGATCACCGCGATCTGTCCTTGCTGGATCTGCATGCCATTCTCCTGGCGCCCGGGGGCCGCCGGTAAGGGGGAAGAAATCGGGACGCGCCCGCGCGTCAGTCGAATCCGGGCGGCGGGGTGAAGCCGAAGCCGAGCTGCTCCAGGCGGCGGGCGAGCTGCACCGTGCGCAGGTCGCCATAGGCCGGGCCGATCAGCTGCACGCCGATGGGCAGGCCGTCGGGGCCCGCGCCGCCGGGGATGACCGTGCCCGGCAGGTAGGACACGCCGGCCAGCCCGGCCCAGAAGGTCTGCATGAAGTAGGGATGGTCGACGCCATCGACGCGGAGGCGGCGCTCGCCGAGCGCGCGCTGATCGTGCGCGAAGGCGGTGGTGGGCATGATCGGCGTGACCAGCACATCATGCTGCTGGAAGAACGCATGCCAGGCCCAGCGCAGGCGGGTGCGTTCCTCGTTCAGGCGCGCCCAGTCGCGGGCCCGCATCGTCTGCCAGCGGGCTTGCTGCACCGCCGGGCTGCGGTCATCGGGCGCGGCCGACTCGGCCCGCGCCACCAGCCGGGCGAACTCGTCGTCGGGCAGGCGCGCGGCCATCGCCGAGGCGAGCAGGGCCGAGAACACGGTGTGGCTGTGCTCGGGGCTGAAGGCCGGACGCGCGGCGTCATCGACGATCGCGCCCTGCGCGGCCAGCGCCCGGGCCACGGCTGTCACCCGCTCGGCCACTGCAGCCGACGACGGGCACATCGGGTCGCTGGTCCACAGCGCCACCCGCAGGCCGCGCAACGACTCGCCGAGCCCGCCGAGCGCCACCTGCAGGCCCGGCGCCTCGAGTTCGTCGGGCCGCGCCAGCAGGCCGAGGGCGATCTCGAGGTCCTCGGCGCTGCGCGCGAGCGGCCCGATCACCGAGATGTCGGTCGGCGTGCGCGCCCCGCCCAGGGCGTGGCCGCGCATCGGCAGCAGGTTCCAGGTGGGCTTGTGGCCGAACACCCCGCAGAAGTGCGCCGGGTTGCGGATCGAGCCGCCGATGTCGCTGCCGATCTCCAGGCCGGTGAGCCCCGCGGCCAGCGCCGCGGCCGAGCCGCCCGAGGAGCCGCCGGGCGTGCGATCGGGCGCCCAGGGATTGCCGGTGGTGCCGTAGATGGCGTTGTAGCTCTGGAAGTCGGCCAGGCGGATCGGGACATTGGTCTTGCCGAACACATTCGCGCCGGCGGCGGCCAGCCGCTGCACCGCCAGCGCGTCGGTGCGGGCGATGTTGTCGCGCTGCGCCGGAATGCCCCAGGTGGTGGGCGTGCCGGCGAAGTCATAACTTTCCTTGATGGTCACCGGCACGCCGTGCAGCGGGCCGAGCGCCTCGCCGCGGGCGCGGGCCTGGTCGGCGGCATCGGCGCGCGCGCGGGCGCCCTCGCGGTCCTGGACCACCACCGCGTTGATGCCCGGGTTGTGGCGATCGACGCGGGCAAGGAAGTGCTCGAGCAGCTCGCGGGCGCCCACCCGGCCATCGCGGATCTGGGCGGCGAGCTGGCTGGCGGACTGGAAGTGCCATGGGCGCATTGCGGGGTCTCCGGGGGTGGGGCGGCGCGGCGGGCGCCGGGCGGGCACGGCCGAGTATGGCCCAGGCCCGCGGCCGGCCCGCGGGCAAGGCGTGCGCGCCTGGCTGGCGCGCTTTCGTTTTTTCGATCCGCTTGGCCCGGCGCGGCCGGCGCGGCGCGCGAAAGCGCAGCGACCGAACCGGCGCGCATCGCCGGGCCGCCGATGGCGGGCGCACAATCGACCGGACACCTTGACAACCCACGCACCAGGGGGATCCCGATGGCAGCCGATTTCACCACCCTGCAGGAGATGGTCCAGCTGGCGCGCAGCGCCCTGGCCCGCGGCGAGTGGGACTACCTCACCGGCGCGGCCGAGACCGAGACCACCATGAAGCGCAACCGGCTCGCCCTCGACCGGCTGGCGCTGCGGGCGCGGGTGATGCACGATGTCTCGCAGGTGCATACCCGGCGCAGCCTGCTCGGGGTCGACCTGCGCATCCCGGTGCTGCTCGCCCCGATCGGCTCGCTGCAGGTCTTCGAGGCCGGCGGCGGGCTGTCGGTGGCGCGCGCCGTGGGCGAGTTCGGCGTGATGCAGATCCTCAGTTCGGTGTGCCAGCCCGACTTCGAGACCCTGGCCCGCGAGTGCGACGCGCCCAAGATCCATCAGCTCTATGTGCACGGCGACGAGCCCTGGATGATGGACATCATCGCGCGCACCGTGGCCGCGGGCTACAAGGGCTTCTGCCTCACGGCAGACACCCAGATCTACAGCCGCCGCGAGCGCGACCTGCTCAAGCGCTACCTTCCCATGGCCGCGCGCCAGCCCGGCACGCGGCTGCCGCGCCGGCCGGCGGTGACCATGCAGCCCTCGATGACCTGGGACCTGATCGATCGCATCAAGGACCGCTTCGACATTCCGCTGATCCTCAAGGGCATCGCCTGTGCCGAGGACGCCGACCTCGCGGTACGCCACGGCGTCGATGTCATCTATGTGTCCAACCACGGCGGTCGCCAGCTCGACCACGGCCAGGCCACGCTCGAGACCCTGCCCGAGGTGGTGCAGGCCGTGGCCGGACGCGTGCCGGTGATCGTCGACGGCGGCATCATGCGCGGCACCGACATCATCAAGGCGCTGGCCCTGGGGGCTCGCGCGGTGGGCATCGGCCGCCTCGAGGCGCTGGCCATGGCCGCCGGCGGCACGCCCGCGGTGGTGCGCATGCTCGAGCTGCTCGAGATCGAGATGCAGCTCAACCTCGCCTCGATGGGCCTGTCGTCCATCGACCAGCTCCACCCCGGCAGCGTGGTGCCGGCCCAGCCGGTGGTGCCGCCCCATGTGCTCAGCGCCTTCCCGCTGCTCTCCGAGGGCTACTGACATGACCGACATCGACTTCCAGGCGCCGGCCAGCCTCCAGGATGCCCTGGCTCTGCTCGGGCAGGGCGGCCAGACCCGGCCGCTCGCCGGCGGCACCGACCTCATGGTGCAGATGCGCTCGGGCCGACTGCAGCCGCAGCGCATCCTCGATCTCAAGCGCATCCCGGGCCTGATCGGCATCCAGGCCGGGCCGGCCGGTTTCGTCATCGGGGCGGCCACGCCCTGCGCGCAGATCGGCGAGCACGCCGGCCTGGCCGCAGCCTGGCCGGGCGTGGTCGAGGCCGCGCGCCTGATCGGCTCCACCCAGGTGCAGGGCCGCGCCAGCCTTGGCGGCAACCTGTGCAACGCCTCGCCCGCGGCCGACAGCGTGCCGGCCCTGATCGCCGCCGGCGCGGTGCTGCGGGTGGCGGGCCCCACCGGCGAGCGCGAGCTGGCCGCAGAAAACCTGCAGCTCGGCCCGGGGCGTCATGCGCTGGCGCCGGGCGAGGTGCTGGTGGCCATCGCGCTGCCGGCGCGCGCGCCGCGCTCGGGCGATGCCTACCTGCGCCTCATTCCCCGCACCGAGATGGACATCGCGGTGGCCGGCGCGGGCGTGTGGCTCGCGCTCGATGCCGATCGCCGCGTGAGCCAGGCCCGGGTGGCGCTCGGCGCGGTCGCGCCCACCGCGCTGCGGGTGGATGCCGCCGCGCAGGCGCTGATCGGCACCCGCCTGGAAGACGAGGCGCTGGCGCGCCTGGCCGCCGCCGCGAGCGCGGCCTGCCGCCCCATCGACGACAAGCGCGGCACCGCCGCCTACCGGATACGCGTGGCCGGCGTGCTCGCCCGCCGGGCGGCAGTCATCGCCTATGAAAGGGCCTGCGCATGAGCAAGCAACGCATCAGCTGCATCGTCAACGGCGAGCCGGTGGAGTTTCTCGGCAGCGCCAGCCAGAGCCTGCTTGACGCCCTGCGCGACGAGCTCGGTCTCACCGGCAGCAAGGAAGGCTGCGGCAGCGGCGACTGCGGCGCCTGCTCCATCACGCTCGATGGCCGGCTCGCCTGCGCCTGCCTGGTGTTCGCCCCCGAGGCGCAGGGCCGCCGCATCGGCACCATCGAGGGCCTCGCCGAGGGCGGCCGGCTGCACCCGGTGCAGCAGCAGTTCCTCGAGCACGCCGCCCTGCAGTGCGGCTTCTGCACGCCGGGCCTGCTGGTGGCGGCCAAGGCCCTGCTCGAGCGCAATCCCGATCCCACCGAGACCGAAGTCCGCTACTGGCTGGCCGGCAATCTCTGCCGCTGCACCGGCTACGACAAGATCGTACGCGCGGTGCTCGACGCCGCCGCCCAGCTTCGCGCCCAGGAGGCCCGCCCATGAACGACGCCGTTTCCGCGCCCGTGTTGCAGGTGGTCGGCCAGCGGCCGATCCGCCCCGATGGCGCCGACAAGGTCACCGGTCGCGCCAACTTCGGCGCCGACCTGCGCCTGCCCGGCATGCTCACCGGCCGGGTGCTGCGCAGCCCGCACGCCCATGCCCGCATCCTGTCCATCGACGCCAGCGCGGCCCGCGCCCTGCCGGGCGTGAAGGCGGTGGTCACGGCGGCCGACTTCCCCGAGCCCGGCAACCAGGCGGTCGACGCCGGGGAGGGCGCGGCCACGCTGCGCGCGCTCTCCGAGAACTGCATGGCCCGCGGCAAGGCGCTCTATGTCGGTCACGCCGTGGCGGCGGTGGCAGCCACCTCCCCCGAGATCGCCGAGGCGGCGCTGGCGCTGATCGCGGTGCGCTACGAGCCGCTGCCGCATGTCATCGATGTCGAGGCCGCCATGGCGCCCGATGCGCCGCTGCTGCACGATGACCTGTTCACCAAGGGCGTCACGCCGCGCCCGACCGCGCCCTCCAACATCGCCGAGAAGATCATGCTCGGCCGCGGCGACGCTGCCGCCGCCATGGCCGGCGCCGAGGTGGTGGTCAGCGGCCGCTATGTCACGGCGCCGGTGCACCAGGGCTACCTCGAGCCGCATGCCTGCGTGGCCAGCGCCGGCGCCGACGGTCAGTGCCAGGTCTGGGTCTCCACCCAGGGCCACTTCGCGGTGCGCGCGATGTGCGCGGGGCTGCTCGGCATCGAGCTGCGCGACATCCGCGTCACGCCGGCCGAGATCGGCGGCGGCTTCGGCGGCAAGACCACGGTGTATCTCGAGCCGGTGGCGCTCGCGCTGTCGCGCCAGTGCGGCCGGCCGGTGCGCATGGTGATGACCCGCGCCGAGGTCTTCGAGGCAAGCGGCCCCACCTCGGGCTGCGTGATCGAGGCCCGCCTGGGCGCCAATGCCGACGGCCGGGTGATCGCCGCCGAGCTGGTGCTCAAGTACCAGGCCGGGGCCTTCCCCGGCTCGCCGGTGGGCGCGGGCTGCATGGCCGCGCTCGCCTGCTACGACATCGAGCATGTGGCCATCACCGGCTTCGATGTGGTGAGTAACCGCGCCAAGGTGGCGGCCTACCGCGCGCCGGGCGCGCCGATGGCCGCGCTCGCCGTCGAGAGCTGTCTTGACGAGCTCTCGCTGCGCCTGGGCATCGACCCGATCGAGCTGCGCATCCGCAATGCGGTGCGCCCCGGCGCCAAGGCGGTGTACGGCGCCACCTTCCGCGAGATCGCGTTCATCGAGACCCTCGAGGCGATCCGCAACCACCCGCACTACCGGGCGCCGCTCGGCCCCGATCAGGCCCGCGGCGTGGCCTGCGGCTTCTGGTTCAACATCGGCGGTGAGTCCTCGGCGGCGGTGCATGTGGACGAGGCCGGCGGCGTCACCGTGGTCTCGGGCAACCCCGACATCGGCGGCTCGCGCGCCTCCATGGCCATGATGGCCGCCGAGACCCTGGGCGTGCCCATCGCCCGCGTGCGCGCCATCGTGGCCGACACCTCGGCCATCGGCTTCTCGGCCACCACCGGCGGCAGCCGCGTCACCTTCGCCACCGGCATGGCGGTGGTGCAGGCCGCCGGCAAGGTGGTCGACGACCTGCGCCGCCGCGCCGGTCTGATCTGGGAGTGCCCGCTCGATCAGGTGCAGTGGCAGGGCGGGCAGGCGGTGTGCACCGACCCGTCCAAGACCGTCAAACCGCTCACGCTGGCCGAGATCGCCGGGCGCAGCGCGCGCACCGGCGGTCCCATCGCCGCCCATGCCTCGCTCACCGCGCAGGGCGCCGGGCCGGGCTTCGCGGTGCATCTCTGCGACATCGCGCTCGACCGCGAGACCGGCCGGCCCACCGTGGTGCGCTACACCGCGGCGCAGGATGTGGGGCGCGCCATCCACCCCTCCTATGTCGAGGGCCAGATCCAGGGCGGCGTGGCCCAGGGCGTGGGCTGGGCGCTGAACGAGGCCTATCTGTACGACGATGCCGGCCGCCTGCTCAACCCGGGCTTCCTCGACTACCGCATGCCGGTGGCCAGCGACCTGCCCATGATCGACACCGTGCTGGTCGAGTCCGCCCCCAACAAGCGCCATCCCTATGGCGCCAAGGGCGTGGGCGAGGCCCCGATCGTGCCGCCGCTGCCGGCGGTGGCCTGCGCGCTCAGCCGCCTGGTCGGTCATCGCCTGACCGAGCTGCCGCTCTCGCCGCCGGTGCTGCTGCAGGCGCTCGATCAGCCGGGCGCGGCGGGCTGATACGGTCGTGAGTGCCGCCTCACCGAGTCACCCGAGCGGGTCTGCATGGCCTGGGTGAGTTCGGTGGATTCGCGCGTGCGCGAGCTCGCCGGCGGCCTGTCCCGTTTCGAGGTGCCCGCGGCCACGGTGCGCGGCCTGATCGCTGCGCTCGAGGCCCGCTGGCCGGGCCTGGGTTCGCATGTCGAGTCCGCCATGGCCCTGGCCATCGACGGCGAGATCCATCACGACGCGCTCGGCGAGCCGCTCGCGGCGGATGCCGAGGTGGTGCTGATCCCGCGCATCGGCGGCGGCTGAGCCGCGCCACCCAATCCCTCAGGAGCTGCCATGGCCGAAGACATCATCGATGTGCTGATCGTGGGTTCGGGCGCCTCGGGCGCGGCGGTGGCCTGGAGCCTGGCCGAGACCGGCATGCGCATCGTGTGCCTGGAGCAGGGCGACTGGATGAACCCGGCCGACTATCCGACCACGCGCATGTCGTGGGAGGCCGAGTCGCACGGCGCCTACTCCACCAGCCCGAACATCCGCCGCCGCGAGACCGACTATCCGATCGTCGAGCACGAGTCGCCGATCTCGATCGTGAACTTCAACGGCGTGGGCGGCAGCACGGTGCTCTATTCGGCGCACTGGCCGCGCTTTCATCCGTCGGACTTCCGCGTGCGCAGCCTCGATGGCGTGGCCGACGACTGGCCGATCGACTACGCCACGCTCGAGCCCTGGTTCGAGCTCAACGACCGCATGATCGGCGTGGCCGGGCTGGCCGGCGACACCGGCTCGCCGCCGCGGCGCCCGCCGCTGCCGCCGGTGCCGCTGGGCCGCATGGGCGAGGCGATGGCGCGCGGCTTCAACCGGCTGGGCTGGCACTGGTGGCCGTCGGACAGCGCGATTGCCACCGTGCCCTACGAGGGGCGCGAGGCCTGCGGCAACCTGGGGCCCTGCCACTCGGGCTGCGCGCGTGGCGCCAAGAGCAGCGCCGATGTCACCTACTGGCCGGTGGCGCGCCGCGCGGGGGTGGAGCTGCGCACCCGGGCGCGGGTGCGCGAGGTGCTGGTCGATGAGAACGACATGGCCACCGGCGTGGTCTACCTCGACCCCGAGGGCCGCGAGCACCGGGTGCGCGCGCATGTGGTGGTGCTGGCCTGCAATGGCATCGGCACGCCGCGCCTGCTGCTCAATTCCACCTCGGCGCGTTTTCCCAACGGTCTGGCCAACCGCTCGGGGCTGGTGGGCCGCAATCTCATGCTTCACCCGTGGGGGCTGGTGCAGGGCGTGTTCGACGAGCCGCTGGCCTCGCGCTACGGGCCCTCGGGCTGCTGCATCCTGAGCAAGGAGTTCTACGAGACCGACCTCTCGCGCGGCTTCGTGCGCGGCTACAACCTGCAGATCACGCGCGGCGCGGGGCCGGTGAACCTTGCCCGGCAGGGCCTTGCGCGCGGCCAGATTCCGTGGGGGCCGGGGCACCATGAGGCCTTTTCGCGGCGCTACGGGCAGGTGGTCAACATCGGC
>JAGWVN010000131.1 GCA_018970865.1 Betaproteobacteria bacterium | reverse complement strand
GCCGTTGCCCTGCTGCGGCGGGCCGCCGGGCGCGGCGCCTTCGCTGCCGCGGACGGCGGCTGCGCGGACCGGGTGGCGGGCTTGCGGGCGGGCGCCTTGCCCGCGGCCGTCTTGCGGGCGGCGGGCTTGCGCGCGGCGGCCTTGCGCGCCGGCGCCCCGCGGCCGGCCTGCGGCAGCTTGCCGCCGAGCGCCTCGAGCGCCGCGGTGAGTTCATCGACCCGCTGCATCAGGGCCTGCACATCCTTGGTCGCCGGCACGCCGAGCCGGTCGAGCGCTCGCGCGACGCGGTCCTCGAAGACCTGCTCGAGCCGGTCCCAGGACTCGGCGGCGCGCTGGCCGATCTGGCTCTTCACCTGGTTGACCTTGCCGCCGACATCGCCGAGCCGCTCACCGGCCATGGCGCGGGTCTTCGACTGCAGGCTGAGCCCTTCGCGCACCAGCGTCTCGAAGGCCTTGCCCGGCTCCATGCGCGCCTTGGCGAAGGCGCCCAGGCCGGCCAGCCAGATCTTCTCGGCCGACTCGCGGATCACATCGGCGATCTGGCCGCCGTCTTCCTTCTCCTTGGCGAGCTGCTTGAGCTTCCTGACCATGCTGAATCACTCCCTGTCTGCGCGCCGACGGACCATCCGTCAGCGATGGCGCCGAGTGTAGACCTGCGGCTCTAGGGGGCGCACCCTAATGATGTCCGGGATGAGTCGACGCAGCACGGCACGCGCTTGCCGCTGCCGCTGCCCGGTGCAATCATCGGCCGGCTTCCGGTCTGCCCGGACATCCATACCCACATCCTGCGCGGAGACACCCCATGAGCTATTTCCTCACCGGCGCCACCGGCTTCATCGGCAAGCGTCTGGTCCGCAAGCTGCTCGCGCGACGCGGCGCGGTCGTGCACTTCCTGATCCGCGACGCCTCGCCCGAAAAGCTCGCCGCGCTGCACGCTTTCTGGGGGGTGGATGGCCGCCGGGTGGTGCCGGTGGTGGGCGACATCACCCGCCCCGGTCTGGGCCTGAAGGCGGCCGAGCGCCGCGCGCTGGTCGGCAAGATCCGCCATGTGTACCACCTGGCTGCGGTGTATGACCTCGGCGCCGACGCCGAGTCGCAGGGGAAGGTCAATGTCGAGGGCACGGCCAATGTCGTGGCCTTCGCCAACGAGATCAAGGCCGGCTGCCTGCATCATGTGAGCTCGATCGCCGCCGCCGGCCTGTTCGAGGGCATCTGGCGCGAGGACATGTTCGACGAGGCCGAGGGCCTGGACCATCCCTACTTCGCCACCAAGCACGAGTCCGAGGGCATCGTGCGCGCGCAGGCGAAGGTGCCGTTCCGCATCTACCGGCCCGGCATGGTGATCGGCGACTCGGTCACCGGCGAGATGGACAAGATCGACGGCCCCTACTACTTCTTCAAGCTCATCCAGCGCATGCGCCGCCTGCTGCCGTCCTGGATGCCGACCATCGGCATCGAGGGCGGGCGCATCAACATCGTGCCGGTGGACTTCGTCGTCAACGCGCTCGACCACATCTCCCACGCCCCCCACCTCGACGGCCGCTGCTTCCATCTCGTCGACCCCGAACCGATGCGGGTCGGCGATGTGCTCAACACCTTCGCCAGCGCGGCCCATGCGCCCTCGATGACGCTGCGCGTCAACGCCGCGCTGCTCGGTTTCATTCCGCGCGGCGTCAAGAAGAGCCTGCTCGCGCTCACCCCGGTTCGGCGCATCCGCGATGTGCTCATGAAGGACCTCGGCCTGCCCGAGGATATCCTGCAGTTCGTCAACTACCCCACCCGCTTCGACTGCCGGGAGACCACCGCCGCGCTCAAGGGCTCGGGCATCGCCTGTCCGCGTCTGGCCGACTATGCCTGGGTGATCTGGGACTACTGGGAGCGCCACCTCGACCCCGACCTGTTCATCGACCGCAGCCTGCGCGGCCAGGTGGCGGGCAAGGTGGTGCTGGTGACCGGCGGCTCCTCGGGGATCGGCCTGGCGGCGGCGATCAAGCTTGCCCAGGCGGGGGCCGTCACCATCATCTGCGGGCGCGACGAGGAGAAGCTGCAGGAGGCCCGCCAGCAGGTGGCCGCGCTCGGCCACGAGCTGCACACCTTCGCGGTCGATCTGGCCGATCTCCAGGATGCCGACCGCCTGGTGAAGTGGCTGCTCGACACCCACGGCGGGGTCGACTTCCTGGTCAACAATGCCGGCCGCTCCATCCGTCGCGGCATCGAGAACAGCTACGACCGCTTCCACGACTTCGAGCGCTGCATGCAGCTCAACTACTTCGGGGCGCTGCGCCTGACCATGGGCCTGCTGCCGGCGATGCAGGCGCGTGGCGGCGGCCAGGTGATCAACATTTCGTCGATCGGCGTGCTGACCAACGCGCCGCGCTTCTCGGCCTATGTGGCCTCCAAGGCCGCGCTCGACGCCTGGACCCGCTGCGCCTCCTCGGAGTTCGCCGATGTGGGCATCAAGTTCACCACCATCAACATGCCGCTGGTGCGCACGCCGATGATCGCGCCCACCCGTCTCTACAACAATGTGCCCACCCTCTCGCCTGACGAAGCCGCCGACCTGTTGGTCGAGGCGATCGTCAGCAAGCCGGTGCGCATCGCCACCCGCCTGGGCGTGGTCGGCCAGGTGATGCACGCGCTCATTCCGCGGGTGGCGCAGGTGGTGATGAACACCTCGTTCCGCATGTTCCCCGATTCCGATGCCGCCAAGGGCCGCGAGGGCGGGCGCGCGGCGCAGCTCAGCGCCGATCAGGTGGCGTTCCAGCAGCTGATGCGCGGCATCCACTTCTAGCCCGCGCATGAGCGTCTCTGCGGGCGGCCCCGGCAGCCCCGACGACGACCCGCCCGGTCGGCCCGGTCAGGGCGGACGCGGCCAGCCCGACCCGCCCGACGACGCCGGCGAGCGGCTGGCGCGCGCCGCCGCGCAGGTGGCGAGCCTGCGCCGCGCGATCGCGGCCGACGCCGCGCTGCGCGAGGCCACCGGCGCCGTCAAGCGCTGGCAGGCGGCCCGACTGGCCCGCACCCACGCCGATCTGCTCGCCGATGCCGGCACGGCGCCGGCGGCCCGCTTCTTTCTCGACGACCTCTACGGCGCCAAGGACTTCTCGCGCCGCGATGCCGAGCTGATCCGGCTGCTGCCCACGCTCACCCGCCTGCTGCCCGAGCGCGCCCTGCACACCGTGGCCGATGCGGTGGAGCTCGACGCCCTCACCGAGCGGCTCGACGAGGCCCTGGCCCGCGCGCTGGGCGAGGCCGCCGGCCCCGCGCTCGACGAGGCCGCCTACGCCCGCGCCTACCGGCAGCCCGGCGCCGGGCAGGCCCGCTCGCATCAGCTCGACCTCGTGCTGCGCATCGGCCGCTCGCTGGAGGGGCTGGTGTCTCATCCCGCCATCGGCCGGCTGCTGTCGGCCATGGCGCTGCCGGCGCGGCTGGCCGGGGTGGGGCAGATGCACGACTTTCTCAGCCGTGGCTTTGCGGCCTTCGCCGGCCTGCCTTCCACCGGCGCCTTTCTCGCCCGCATCGACCGCCGCGAGCGGGCGATCATGGGCGCGCTGCTCGCCGGCCAGGACCGCCACTGGATCGATCAGCCGGAATCGGGTTAGAATCAAAGGCTTTTCGTCATCCTTGCCGCGGCGCCTGACGCCGGCCCGCGGCCTTTGCCGGTTTCCGGCCTTCGTCCACAAGGAGCCCCGATGCGTCACTACGAAGTCATTTTCATCGTCCACCCGGATCAGAGCGAGCAGGTGCCCGCCATGATCGACCGGTACAAGGCGATGGTCGAAGCCCAGCAGGGCAAGATCCACCGGGTGGAAGACTGGGGTCGGCGCCAGCTGACCTATCCCATCCAGAAGGTGGCCAAGGCCCACTATGTGCTGATGAACATCGAGTGCCAGCCGGCCACGCTGGCCGAACTCGAGCACGCCTTCCGCTTCAACGATGCCGTGCTGCGCCACCTCACCGTGGCCATGCGCAAGGCCGAAACCGGCCCGTCGCCCATGTGGAAGCAGATCCAGCGCGAGGAAGCCAAGAAGGCCCCCGAGCCCCAGCCCAGCGCCGCCTGACGCGTCCCGGCCCCACGCCGTGACCGAGCCCGGCAGCGCCACCGCCGCCAACCGGCTGCGGCTGCAGGCCAGGCTCATCGCCAGCGACGGTCTGCGCCACACCCCGGCGGGCATCCCGGTGGTCGATGCCACCCTGGCCCACCAGTCGGCGCAGTCCGAGGCGGGTCTGGCCCGAACGGTGGAACTGGAACTGGCAACGCGGTTCGCGGGGGCTCTGGCAGTGCGGGTGGCGACGCTGCCGATGGGCGTCGCGCTGCGGGTGGAAGGCTTCCTGGCCCCCCGGCGGCGGCAGTCCCGGCAGCTGGTGCTGCATGTCAATGAATTTGAACTGATCGAGGTGTGATATGGCGTTCTTTCGCCGTGGTCCCAAAGATGGCAAGAAGAAGCGTCCGGCCCAGAACGCGCTGTTCAAGCGCAAGAAGTTCTGCCGGTTCACCGCAGAGAAGGTGGAGTACATCGACTACAAGGATGTCGAGCTCCTCAAGGATTTCATCACCGAGACCGGCAAGATCATTCCGGCCCGTCTCACCGGCACCAAGGCCCGCTATCAGCGTCAGCTGACCGAGGCCATCAAGCGCGCCCGCTTCCTGGCGCTGCTGCCGTTCACCGACAACCACTGATCGACGCCGGAGCACACCATGCAGATCATTCTGCTCGAACGCGTCCTGAACCTCGGCTCGCTGGGCGATGTCGTCCGCGTCAAGGACGGCTACGCGCGCAACTACCTCATCCCCACCGGCAAGGCGCGTCGCGCCACCGAGGCGGCCATCAAGGAATTCGAGGCGCGCCGCGCCGAGCTCGAGAAGGCCCAGGCCGACAAGCTCGCCGCGGCCCGCGCCGAGGGCGAGCGCCTTGGCGGCTCGAGCGTCACCATCGCCCAGAAGGCGGGGGTCGACGGCCGGCTGTTCGGCTCGGTTACCAACTTCGACATCGCCACCGCCCTGGGCGGTCAGGGCTTCAAGGTCGACAAGGCCATGGTCCGCATGCCCAACGGCCCGATCAAGGCCGTCGGCGAGCACGGCGTGCAGGTCGCGCTGCACTCCGATGTGGTGGTCGAAGTCACGGTCGTGGTCACGCCCGAGGCCTGACCCCAGGCCTCGCGGGCGCTCGGCGCCCGCCCTGACGGGGGCCTCGGGCCCCCGTTTTCATTGCGGCCTCGTCGGGCCGCCGGCAGGCCGGCCTGTCCCCCGCGGGGCTGGGAGCCCGATAAGATAGGCCTCGCGCGCCAGGTGACCCACCCATGAGCAGCCCCGACGATTCCTTTCCTCCGCCCTCGGCGCCCATCGACCGCGAGGTGGCGGCGCTGCGGCTGCCGCCGCACTCCATCGAGGCCGAACAGGCGGTGCTCGGCGGCCTCATGCTCGACAACCAGGCCTTCGAGCGCGTGGCCGACATCCTTCGCGAGGATGATTTCTACCGGCATGACCACCGGCTGGTCTGGCAGCAGATCTCGCGGCTGATCGAGCGCAACCAGCCCGCCGATGTGGTCACGGTCTTCGAGGCCCTCAAGACCGCCGGCAAGGCCGAGGAGGCGGGCGGGCTGCAGTACCTCAACGCCCTGGCCCAGGAAACCCCGTCGGCCGCCAATGTGCGCCGCTACGGCGAGATCGTTCGCGACCGCGCCATCCTGCGCCGGCTGATCGCCACCTCCGACCAGATCGCCACCGAGGCCTTCAACCCCCAGGGCAAGGACACCCGGCAGCTGCTCGACGAGGCCGAGTCGCGCATCTTCAAGATCTCCGAAGACGGCTCGCGCGGCGCGGCCGGCTTCCAGCCGCTCACCGCGCTGATCAGCCAGGTGGTCGAGCGCATCGACACCCTCTACAACCGCGGCGGCAGCAGCGATGTCACCGGGGTGCCCACCGGCTTCTCCGACCTCGATCGCATGACCTCCGGCCTGCAGCCCGGCGATCTGGTGATCGTGGCCGGGCGGCCCTCCATGGGCAAGGCCCAGCCCGATGACGCGCCGGTGCGTACCCCGCAGGGCTGGGTCCGCATCGACAGTCTGCGTGTGGGTGATGCCATCGCCTCGGTCGATGGCCGCCCCTCCCGGGTGACCGGCGTCTACCCGCAGGGGCGACGCCCGGTCTGGCGGCTGCGCTTTTCCGACGGCCGTCAGGCGGTGGCCTGCGCCGAACATCTCTGGCGGGTGCGGGTGGGCCGCGGCGTGCGGCCGCGCGTGGTCAGCACCGCCTGGCTGGCCCGGCAGCTCGCCCGGCCCGGCACGCGCGTGCCCCTCACCATCGATCTTCCGGAGGGCCGCTTCGGCCATCACGATCCGCTGCCCTTCGATCCCTTCGCGCTCGGCCTGCTGATGCGCGCCGCTGATGAGACCGCTGCAGACGATGCCGCGCGGCGCGAGGCGGTCTGGGCTAAGGCCCTGGCCGTGCTGCTCCAGGATGCGGCCATGCGCGCGCGGCTGGGTCGGATGCTGCGCGAGGCGAGGGTGCCGGCGCTCCACGACGACGACCGGCTCGCCGCCAACGGGATCGCTGCCGATGCCCCCGGCCAGCCGGATGCCCGAGCCCTGCGCGAGCGGCTGTGCGCCCTCGGCCTTTGGGCGGCCGAACCGCAGTCGCTGCGCTTGCCGGCGTGCTTCCTGGAGGCCGGGCGCGAGTCGCGCATCGCGCTGCTCGACGGCCTGCTCGGCGCCTCGGCGCAGGCGGGGCGCGACGGCCTGCTGCGGCTCACGGTGCGCGCGTCGGGTCTGGCCCGCGACCTGACCGCGCTGGTGCGCTCGCTCGGGGGCTGGTGCCATGCGCGCGCGGCTGCAGGCATTAGCGCGCGCAGCCTTGCGCCGGTGCGCCTGGCCATGAGCCTGCCCGCCCTGCCGGGCCTGGGCTGCCAGCGTGTGCATGGCCTGCCCGCGCGGCCGCCGCGCCGTCCGGCGCTGGTCGCCATCGAGCCGGCCGGCGAGGCCCGCACCCGCTGCATCTCGGTCTCGCATCCCTCGCGGCTCTACATCACCAGCGACGACTGTGTCACCCACAACACCGCCTTCAGCCTGAACATCGGCGAGCATGTCGCGGTCGATCAGGGCCTGCCGGTGGCGGTGTTCTCCATGGAGATGGGCGCCACCCAGCTCGCCCTTCGCATGGTCTGCTCGGTGGGGCGCCTCGACCAGCAGCGCCTTCGCACCGGCCGCCTCGTCGATGACGACTGGCCGCGCCTGACCAATGCCATCCAGAAGATGCAGGAGGTGCAGCTGCACATCGACGAGACGCCGGCGCTCAATGCGCTCGAGCTGCGCGCGCGGGCGCGCCGGCTGTCGCGCCAGTGCGGCCAGCTCGGCCTGGTCATCGTCGACTACCTGCAGCTGATGAGCGCCAGCTCCTCCGGCGAGAACCGCGCCACCGAGATCTCTGAGATCTCGCGCTCCCTCAAGGCCCTGGCCAAGGAGCTCAACTGCCCGGTGATCGCGCTCTCTCAGCTCAACCGCTCGCTCGAGCAACGGCCGAACAAGCGCCCGGTGATGTCCGACCTGCGCGAGTCCGGCGCCATCGAGCAGGATGCCGATGTGATCCTGTTCATCTACCGCGACGAGGTCTACAACCCCGACTCGGCCGAGAAGGGCACCGCCGAGATCATCATCGGCAAGCAGCGAAACGGCCCGATCGGCACGGTGCGCCTGACCTTCGTGGGTCAGTACACCAAGTTCGAGAACTTCACTGCCGGGTCGGTGTGAACATGCGCTGCGCTCAGAGCGCCTCCCCGGCGTAGTCGGCCAGCCGCGAGCGCTCGCCGCGCTGCAGGGTGATGTGGCCGTTGTGGGCCCAGCCCTTGAAGCGGTCGACCACATAGGTGAGGCCCGACGAGCCCTCGGTGAGGTAGGGGGTGTCGATCTGCGCGATGTTGCCCAGGCAGACCACCTTGGTGCCGGGCCCGGCGCGGGTGATCAGCGTCTTCATCTGCTTGGGCGTGAGGTTCTGCGCCTCGTCGATGATCAGGAACTTGCTCACGAAGGTGCGCCCGCGCATGAACGACATGGCCTTGACCTTGACCCGTGAGCGGATCAGGTCCTGGGTGGCCGAGCGGCCCCAGTCGCCGGCGCCCGAGTCGCCATGGTTGAGCACCTCGAGGTTGTCCTCGAGGGCGCCCATCCAGGGCTGCATCTTCTCTTCCTCGGTGCCCGGCAGGTAGCCGATGTCCTCGCCCACCGGGACGGTGGCGCGGGTCATGATGATCTCGTTGTAGCGCTTGGCCTCGATGGTCTGGGTGAGGCCGGCGGCCAGGGTGAGCAGGGTCTTGCCGGTGCCGGCCTGGCCGAGCAGCGACACGAAGTCGATCTCGGGGTTCATCAGCAGGTTGAGCGCGAAGTTCTGCTCGCGATTGCGCGCGGTGACGCCCCAGACCGCGTTCTTCTGGTGGGCGTAATCGCGCAGCGTCTGCAGCACCGCGGTGCGGCCGGTGATCTCGCGCACCTGCGCGGCCAGCGGCAGGTCGCCTTCCAGCCAGACGAACTGGTTGACCAGCATGCTGGCCACCAGCGGCCCGGTGATCCGGTAGAAGGTGAAGCCGCCCTGCTGCCACGATTCCACGCCCTTGCCGTGCCGCTCCCAGAAGTTGGTAGGCAGTTCGAGCCGGCCGCTGTAGAGCAGGTCGGTGTCCTCGAGCACCTGGTCGTTGCGGTAGTCCTCGGCGGGCAGGCCCAGCGCGCGGGCCTTGATGCGCATGTTGATGTCCTTGGACACCAGCACCACCTCGCGCCCGCCCATCAGTTCCTGCAGGGCCCGCACCACGCCGAGGATCTGGTTGTCGGCCTTGCCCGCGGGCAGGCTCTCGGGCAGGGCCGCGGCCACCGCCTGGGTCTGGAAGAACAGGCGCCCGGCGGCTTCGCGGCTGCCCAGGGCCGACAGGGCGATGCCCTCGTCGATGCGGTCATGGGCGGCGGCGATCAGCGCATCGATGGAACGGCTCACCTGGCGGGCGTTGCGCGCCACCTCCGACATGCCCTTCTTGTGGCTGTCGAGCTCCTCGAGCGTCATCATCGGCAGGTAGATGTCGTGCTCGGCGAAGCGGAACAGGCTGCTCGGGTCGTGCATCAGCACATTGGTGTCGAGCACGAATGTCTTCGCGGAATCGGGATCACTTCGTCGTCGTGGCTCTCTGAGAACCTCCTGGGGCCTCTGAA
>JAGWVN010000020.1 GCA_018970865.1 Betaproteobacteria bacterium | reverse complement strand
TGCTGGGGCGCGACGGCACCATGCGCAATCGCCTCGTCGGCGAGCCGGCCGCCGGGCAGGCCTGGGTGAAGAGCGGCAGCCTGAACGAGGTCCGCAGCCTGGCGGGCTATGTCGATGCCGCCTCCGGTCGGCGTCAGGTGGTGGTGGCGTTCATCAATGGTCCTCGCGCCGAGATGGCCCCACCGGTGCTCGATCAGCTCCTGCGGTGGGTCCACGCCCAGGCCTGAGCCCGCTCAGCAAGGCCCCGAAAACCGACGGATGGACCGATGAGCGGCTGGATTTAATGCACTATAGTGCATGAATCACCCATCCGGCGGATTGACCCAGCGCCCGGGGCCTCCCTACAATCCGCCGCACGTCTCCCGCCCGGCCCACCCCAGGGGCCTTCGGATTCGGAGTCCGCGAGCCACGCTCGCCAACCAGCCTGTCGCCGTCGGTCCGATCGCCGCGGCGGCTTCGCCGGGCCCCAGGCCCGGCTTCGCCGGCCTTCCAGTCTGCCGGCGGGCACATTCTGCGAGGGGTTGCTGCGCCATCGGCCCTGCCGCCGGCGACCGCGTCCCTGCCGTCAGGAGGGTTCATGGATCGAGAGCAGCGGATTCAATGGCTGTTCGGCGTTTTCGTCAGGGTGATCGGGGCGATCCGCCTGGTCAGGGTCAGTTCGCCCATGCTGGCCGGTCTGTCGCTGGCTGCGGCCGGTTTTGCCGTCTCGCATCTGCCGCCGCCGGCCACCGACTTTGATTTTCCCCTGGGCGGTTCCCATCCGGCGGCCTCGCTGCAGACGGTGTCGCTGATCGGCGCGCCCAGTGAGCAGGCCGAGTCTGAGCGCCTGCCGGCCCTCAGCCGCGAGCAGCAGAACCTCGCCCGCTTCATCACCGCCACCTATCGGGTGGCGGCCAGCCAGACCCACTGGTTCGTCGACCACGCCTACCGCACCGCCCGCGAGCTCAAGCTCGACCCGATGCTCATCCTGGCGATCATCTCGGTCGAGTCGAGCTTCGACCCGCAGGCCCAGAGCCACCGCGGCGCCCAGGGCCTCATGCAGGTGCTCACCCGGGTTCATGCCGACAAGTTCTCGGCCTTTGGGGGCGTGGCCGCGGCCTTCGATCCGCTGGCCAACATCCGGGTGGGCGCGCAGATCCTGCACGACTACCTCCGGCGCGACGGGTCGGTCGAACGCGCGCTGAAGGCCTATGTGGGCGCGGCCACCCTCCCCGATGACGGCGGCTACGGCGCGAAGGTGATCTTCGAGCGCGAGCGCATGGCGGCTGCGGCGGCCGGTCGGCCGGTGCCCCAGGCGCCGGCAAGCGCGCCGCGCCGGGCCGACGGGTCCGACGAGTCGGTCTCGATCCGGGGGCGCGACGCCGGATCGGCGTCGCGCGTCGAGCTTCCAGTGATCGCCCGGTCGGTGCAGGGGCCGGTCCACGAGAGCGCCGCCGAGATTCTCGATGCCGCCCCGTTGGCCGGCGCTGGCCGCGCCGCCGCCGACAACTGAGCGCCCCCGGGCGCGTCCCCGGGCGGTCTGACCGGGCGGACGCGATGCGCCAGCCGCCACGGGTGCCGGCCGGTCAGCCCCGGGCAGCGGGGCTCAGCGGCCCAGCCAGCGACCGATGCGCTGCGCGGCTTCGGCCAGCTCTTCCATGGGGCGGGTGAAGGTCAGCCGCAGATAGCGCTCGGGATGGTGGTTGCCGAAGTCCTTGCCCGGCACCACCGACACCCAGGCCTCCTCCAGCAGCCGATCGGCGAACTCGCCGCTGTCGGGGCTGTGCGCGCTGCAGTCGGCGTACACATAGAACGCGCCGTCCGGCGTCACCGGCACCGACAGCCCGGCCTGCCGTAGCGCCGGCACGATGAAATCGCGGCGCCGCCGGAACTCCTCGCGCCGGGCCTCGAAGATCGCGCCGGCCTCGGGCGTGAAGCAGGCCAGCGCGGCGTGCTGGGCCAGCGTCGAGGCGCAGATGTAGAGGTTCTGCGAAAGCTTCTCGAAGGCGCCCACCAGCGAGGGCGGCACCACCAGCCAGCCGAGCCGCCAGCCAGTCATGTGGAAATACTTCGAGAAGCTGTTGGTCACGATCAGATCGTCGCCCAGGGCCAGCGCGCTGCGCGCCGGGCCGTCGTGGCTCAGACCGAGATAGATCTCGTCGATCAGCGAAAAGCCGCCGCGCTCGCGCACCAGCGCCACGATCGCGGCGAGGTCCTCGGGCGGAATTGCCGTGCCGGTGGGGTTGGCCGGGGTGGCCAGCAGGGTGCCGCGGGTGCGCGGCCCCCAGTGTCGCGCGAGCAGCGCCGGGGTCATCTGGAAGCGGGTGTCGGGGCCCACCGGCACGCCCACCGGCTCGCCGTCGAAGGCGCTCACGAAGTGCCGGTTGCAGGGATAGCTCGGGTCGGTGAGCAGCACCTGGGCGCCGGGATCGACCAGGGCGCAGCAGGCCAGCGAGAGCGCCGCGCTGGCGCCCGCGGTGACCACGATGCGGGCCGGGTCGATGTCGAGGTCGTGGCGCGCGCCGTAGTCGGCGGCGATCGCCCGTCGCAGCGGCTCGATGCCGGTGGCGGCGGTGTACTCGGTATGGCCGGCGCGCGCGGCGCGTTCGAGCGCATCGATCACCGGGGCGGGCGCCTTGAAGTCGGGCTCGCCGATGCTCATGTGGATCACCGGACGCCCGGCCTGCTGCAGCGCGACGGCCCGCTTCATCAGTTCCATGGTCTGGAAGGGCTGGATGCGGGCGGTGCGTGCCGAGAGGGTGGGGGGCGTCATGGTTGGAGCGAACGAAGGTCGGGCCGGCGTCGCCCGAGGGGCGGCCTGCCGGGCGCCCGGTGGTTCAGCGGCCGATGAACTCGGGCGGCTGCTTGGCGAGGAAGGCATGGTACCCGCGCCGGAAGTCCTCGGTGTCGAAGCAGTCGAAACCTTCCAGGTACTCGGCGTGGGTGAGCGGCGCGGATTCGCGCAGGCGCCGGGCGAAGCGCTTGTGCCAGCGAGCCACCAGCGGCGCGCCCGCGGCAATGCGCTCGGCGCTGGCCCGGGCCTCGGCAGCCACCTGATCGTCGGGCACCACCCGGGTGACCAGGCGCTTCTCGCGGGCTTCGCGGGCGTCGAAGATGCGGCCCTCCAGCAGGATCTCGAGCGCCACATCGGCGCCCACCAGGCGCACCAGGGGCGCCATCTCGGGATGGGCCATCACCAGGCCGAGGTTCTTGATCGGCGCGCCAAAGCGGCTGCCCTCACCGCAGATCCGGATGTCGCACAGCGCCGCGAGTTCCAGCCCGCCGCCGACGCAGATGCCATGGATCTGCGCCACGATCGGATGACGGCAGGCCTCGAGCGCGGCGGCGGTCTGGTGCATGTCGCGGCCATAGGCGATCGCCTGGTCGCGATTGGCGCGCTCGGTGGCGAACTCGGCGATGTCGTTGCCCGGCGAGAAGCTCTTCTCGCCCGCGCCGCGCAGGATCAGGCAGCGCAGCGAGTCGTCAGCCGACAGCGCGCGGAAGGCCTCGCCGAGATCGCGCCACATCGCGCGGGTGAGGGCGTTGAGCTTGGCCGGCCGGTTGATCACCACCGTGGCGATCATGCCCTCGCGCTCGATCAGGATGTCGGACATGGCTGCGTTCCTAGTCGGCGCGCACGCCGAGGTCCTTGACCATGGCCGCGTACTTCGTCAGCTCGGCCCGGATGAAGGCGGCGAACTCCTCGGGGTTGCGCGGCCCGGTGTAGATCAGGCCCTGCGGCTCGAGCTTGCCGCGCACCGCCGGGTCGTCGAGCGAGCGCCGGGTGGCGTCGGCGATGCGCAGCACCAGCTCCCGCGGCAGACCCTTGGGCCCCATCACCGAGTACCAGTTGGTGACATCGAAGCCGCGGATGCCCGCCTCCTGGAAAGTGGGCACCTCCGGCAACTGCGCCAGGCGCGTCGCGGTGGAGATGGCCAGCGCCCGCAGCCGGCCGGCCTGGATGTGCGGCAGCACCGGCGGCAGGGTGTCGAAGTTCATGCTGACCTGGCCGGCGAGCAGATCGCCCACCGCCTGGCCGCTGCCCTTGTAGGGGATGTGGGTGATCTGGGTGCCGGTGAGCCGGGTGAAGAGCGCGCCCGCCAGATGCTGCGAGCTGCCCACGCCCGACGAGGCATAGGTGAGCACGCCCGGCTTGCTGCGCGCCAGCGCGACCAGCTCGTCGACGCTGCGGGCGCCCACCGAGGGATGGATCGCCAGCACATTCGGCACATGGCCGATGTAGTGGATGGGGCTGAAGTCGCTGGCCGGGTCGTAGGGCACCCGGCTCATGACATTGGGCGCGATCACATTGGAGTTCGCGTGGCCCATCAGCAGCGTGTATCCGTCGGGGGCTGACTTCGCCACCAGGTCGGCGCCGATCATGCCCGAGGCGCCGGCGCGGTTCTCCACCACCACCTGCGTGCCGAGCAGCTCGCCCAGCCGCGGCCCCATGGTGCGGGCCACGATGTCGGTCCCGCCGCCGGGCGCAAAGCCCACGATCAGTCGGATGGGACGGCTGGGCCAGGCCTGCGCCCGGCCGGCTCGGGGCAGGACGGCGAGGCTGCCCGCGCCGAGCAGGGCGAGCAGACCGCGGCGGCGGTCGGTGGGAACGGTCATGGCGTGTCTCCGGTGGAGGGCGCGCGGGCCGCGCCCGGGTTTGCCGCTCGTCAGCCGGCGGCGAGTTCCTGCATCGCGGCCTGGACGCCGCCCGGCGTGGATCGGATGCCGGCCAGGCCGAGCGACATCTCCACGCCGGCCAGCGTGCCGAGCAGGGTGAGGTCGTTGAAGTCGCCGAGGTGGCCGATGCGGAAGACCTTGCCGGCGACCTTGCCCAGCCCCTGGCCCAGCGAGAGATTGAAGCGCTGCAGCGCCACCCGTCGCAGCGCGTCGGCATCCTGGCCGTCGGGCACGCGAACCGCGGTCAGCGCCGGGCTGTATTCCTCGGGGTTGGCGCAGAGAATCTCCAGGCCCCAGGCGCGCACCGCCGCGCGGGTGGCGCGGGCGTGACGCTCGTGGCGCGCGAACACCGCCGGCAGGCCCTCCTCGAGCAGCATGGCGATCGCCTCGTGCAGGCCGTAGAGCAGGTTGGTGGCCGGGGTGTAGGGGAAGAAGCCGTTGGCGTTCGGGCCGAGCATGTCCTGCCAGTCCCAGTAGGAGCGCGGCAGGCGGGCCTGTTCGCTCGCCTTCAGCGCCCGCTCGCTGATGGCGTTGAAGGACAGCCCCGGCGGCAGCATCAGGCCCTTCTGCGAGCCCGCCACGGTCACGTCCACCCGCCATTCATCGTGGCGGTAGTCCACCGAACCCAGCGACGAGATGGTGTCGACCATCAGCAGCGCGGGGTGGCCGGTGCGGTCGATCGCTGCCCGCACGCGCGGAATGCGGGTGGTGACTCCGGTGGAGGTCTCGTTGTGGACGACGCACACCGCCTTGATGCGGTGGGCGGTGTCGGCGGCGAGCTCGCGGGCGATCGCCTCGTCATCGGCGCCATGGCGCCAGTCGCCGTCGATGAAGATCACCTCCAGGCCGAGACGCCCGGCCAGGCGCTTCCAGAGGGTGGCGAACTGCCCGGTTTCGGCCATGAGCACGGTGTCGCCGGGCGACAGCGTGTTGACCAGGGCCGCTTCCCACGCGCCGGTGCCCGAGGACGGGTAGATGATCACCGGGCCGCGGGTCTGGAAGATCTCGCGGATGCCGGTGAGGACCGACTGGCCCAGCCGCTGGAACTCCGGCCCGCGGTGGTCGATGGTGGGATAGTCCATCGCGCGCAGGATCCGGTCGGGCACATTGGTGGGGCCCGGAATCTGCAGGAAGTGACGGCCGCTGGGATGGGCATTCAGGGCCAGGCCCCGGGAGAGTTTCATGGCGTCGCTCCGCGCGAGAGGCGCGCCGGGCCGTGGTCGGACAGGCGCATCGGGTGGTGAGGGTAGAGCCCGGAATGGCTTGAGGGCTTGAATTTTGTATGCAAAACTTCAGGGGATCAAGTCAAAGCTCACGGCCTGACGCGGCACCGCATGAGCCGCAAATAACTGACACTGCGTCTCGGTCGAGCGCCCGGCGCTTCGCCCAAGAGTCCTTGCAAGAGCTGTTTTGCATGCAACCACCGCTCACCACGCACGCTGATTCCGCACTCCCGGCGGCCGAACCGTCGCCGGTGCCTGCGGCCGGACTGGCCGCGCCGGTCGGGCCGATCGGCCGACGCCCGCTGCACGAGGAGGTCGCCGATCGTCTGCGTGACTGGATCACCGAGGGGCGGCTGCCGGCCGGCTCGCGTCTCAACGAGCGGGTGCTCTGCCAGTCTCTCGGGGTGTCGCGCACCCCGCTGCGCGAGGCGCTGAAGGTGCTGGCCGCGCAGCGCCTGGTCGATCTGCATCCGAACCGCGGCGCCTCGGTGGCCGCGCCCTCGGCCGACGATGTCCGCCACCTCTTCGAGCTGATGGCTGCGCTCGAGGGACTCTCGGGCGAGCTGGCCGCGCTGCGGCGCGACGAAGCGCAGCTGCGCGAGATCCGCGCGCTCCATTTCGAGATGCTCGCCGCTCATGCGCGAGCCGATCTGCCTGGCTACTACCGGGTCAACCGGGCCATCCACGAGGCCATCAACCGCTGCGCGCGCAATCCCATGCTCACCCAGACCTATGACAGCGTGAACCTGCGCATCCAGCACCTGCGCTTCCGGTCGAACTTCAACCGGGCCCGCTGGGACGCGGCGGTCGCCGAGCATCAGCGCATGCTCGAGGCGCTGGCCAGCCGCGATGCGGCCGGCCTGCGGCGCCTGCTTGAGCAGCACCTGCGCAGCAAGCTCGACGCGGTGCTCGAGTCGCTCGGGCCGGAGGGCGAGTCCGCGTCGCTGATGGCGCCGGCGCAGACCGGCGAACCGGCGGGGGCGCGGACGGGCGCGCGGTCCGGAGAACAGCCGGAGCGGGTCTCGTGAGCGCGCTGCCGGCAGCGCGGCCGGTGTCCGCGCCCGCGCTCGAGCGCAGCCGCCTCGCCCAGCGGCTGCGTCGGGTGCTGCGCGGTCAGGTCATGTTCGACGCCGCCTCGCGCGGCCGCTATGCCACCGACGCGTCGATCTACCAGGTGCAGCCGGTGGGCGTGGTGGTGCCCGCCGACGAGGCCGATGCGCTCGCCGCCATCGACCTTGCCCGCGAGACCGGCACCGCCATCCTGCCCCGCGGCGCCGGCACCAGCCAGTGCGGCCAGACCGTGGGCGAGGCCCTGGTCATCGATGCCAGCCCGCGGCTGAACCAGATCACCGCCTTCGACAAGGCCGCCGCCACGGTCGAGGTCCAGCCCGGGGTGGTGCTCGACCAGCTCAATGCCTTCCTCAAGCCGCACGGGCTGTGGTTTCCGGTGGATGTCTCCACCTCGGCCCAGGCCACCCTGGGCGGCATGGCCGGCAACAACTCCTGTGGCTCGCGCTCGATCGCCTACGGCAACATGGTCCACAATGTGCTGGGCATCGACGCGGTGCTGGCCGACGGCACGCAGGAATATTTCGGGCCCTTTGGCGCCGATGCCGCGCGCCCGATGCGCTCGTCGCGCACCGCGTCGCTGGTCTCCTCGCTCTTCGAGCTGGGCGCCCGCGAACGCGACGAGATCGAGCGGCAGTGGCCCACCGTGATGCGCCGGGTGGGCGGCTACAACCTCGATGTCTTTCATCCGCGCTCGGAACGGCCCTACACCCCTGACGGCTCGGTCAACCTCGCCCACCTGCTGGTTGGCTCCGAGGGCACGCTCGCCTGGTTCCGTCGGCTGCACCTGAAGCTCGCGCCGCTGCCCGCGCACAAGGTGCTGGGGGTGGTCAACTTCCCGAGCTTCCACCAGGCGATGGACAGCGCGCAGCACCTGGTGACGCTCGGCCCGGTGGCGGTCGAGCTGGTGGACCGCACCATGATCGAGCTGGCCCGCGCCAATCCGGTGTTCCGGCCGGTGATCGAGACCGCGCTGATCGGCCAGCCCGAGGCGATCCTGCTGGTGGAGTTCGCGGGCGAGGATCGCGCCGCCCTGTTGCGTCGTCTGGCGCACCTGGAAGCGCTGATGGCCGATCTCGGCCTGCCGCGCTCGGTGGTGGCCATGCCCGATGAAAAGCCGCAGAAGGCGCTCTGGGAGGTCCGCAAGGCCGGCCTGAACATCATGATGTCGCTGCGCGGTGACGGCAAACCGGTGAGCTTCATCGAAGACTGCGCGGTGCCGCTCGAGCACCTGGCCGAGTACACCGCGCGCCTGACCGAGGTCTTCGCCCGCCACGGCACCCGCGGCACCTGGTACGCCCACGCCTCGGTGGGCACGCTGCATGTGCGGCCGATCCTCGACATGCGGGCGGGCGACGCCCGCAAGATGCGCGCGATCGCCGAGGAGGCCGCGGCGCTGGTGCGCCGCTACAAGGGGGCTTTCTCCGGCGAGCACGGTGACGGCCTGGTGCGCAGCGAGTGGGTTGCCTGGCAGTTCGGCCCGCGCCTCACCCGCGCCTTCGAGGAACTGAAGGATCTCTTCGACCCGCAGGGGCTGATGAACCCCGGCAAGATCGTGCGCGCCACCCGCATGGACGAGGAGCGGCTGTTCCGCTTCCCGCCCGGCTATCAGGCCCGGCCGCTGACCACCGCGCTCGACTGGTCGGCCTGGAATGTGAAGGCCGATCCGGTCACCGAGCAGGTGGGCGAGCCCGGCAGCGGCGGCGACCCCAGCGGCGGCTTCGCCAAGGCGGTCGAGATGTGCAACAACAACGGCCACTGCCGCAAGTTCGACGCCGGCACCATGTGCCCGAGCTGGCGGGTCACCCGCGACGAGCGCCACGGCGTTCGCGGCCGCGCCAACACCCTGCGGCTGGCGCTGTCCGGGCAGCTCGGCCCCGACGCGCTCACCTCGCCGGCGATGCGCGAGACCCTGAGCCTGTGCGTGAGCTGCAAGGGCTGTCGCCGCGACTGCCCCACCGGCGTCGACATGGCCCGCATGAAAATCGAGTTCCTGCACCACTGGCAGCAGCGCCACGGCCTGAGCCTGCGCGAGCGCCTGGTGGCCTTCCTGCCGCGCTACGCGCCGATGGCCGCGCGCTTCGCGCCGCTGCTCAACCTGCGCAACCGCAGCCCGCTGCTGGCCCGCCTCGGCGAGCGCCTGCTCGGCATCTCGGCGCAACGCAGCCTGCCGCGCTGGCGCTCGCGCAGCTATCTCGCGCAGGCGCGTCGTGAGGGGGGCGCAGCGGCCGGGGCCGCGGCCGCGTCGCCCGTCGCGTCGCAGGGCCTGTCGCGAGCTGCCGACGCAGGCGCGGCCGTTGCCGAGAAACGGGATCGCCCGCCGGTGCTGCTCTGGGCCGACACCTTCTCCAACCACTTCGAGCCCGAGAACCTGCGCGCGGCGCAGCGGGTGCTGCAGGCCGCCGGCTATCAGGTGACGCCAGCCATGCCCCTGCCCGACGATCCCGACCGCGCCCCGCTGTGCTGCGGCCGCACCCTGCTGTCGGCGGGACGGGTGGCGCAGGCCCGCGACCAGGCGAGACGCGTGCTCGCCGCGCTTGCGCCGCATCTCGAGCGCGGCGGCGTGGTGGTGGGCCTCGAGCCCTCCTGCCTGCTCACCCTGCGCGACGAGTTCCTCGCCTTCGGGCTGGGCGAGCCGGCGCGGCGCCTGGCCGACGCCGCCTTCCTGCTCGAGGAGTTCCTGGTGCGCGAGCAGCGCGCCGGCCGCTGGCAGCTCGCGTTCTCGCCGATCGGCGCCACGCGCGCGCTGGTGCACGGCCACTGCCACCAGAAGGCCTTCGACGCCTTTTCGCCGGTGATGCAGGTGCTCGGCTGGGTGCCCGGCCTGCAGGCGAGCGCCGTCGAGTCGAGCTGCTGCGGCATGGCCGGCGCCTTCGGCTACGAGGCCGAGCACCGCGAGATCTCGATGGCGATGGCCGAGGCGGCGCTGCTGCCGGCGGTGCGCGCGGCCTCGGCCGACACCCTGATCGTGGCCGATGGCACCAGCTGCCGGCACCAGATCAGCGACGGGGCGCAGCGCGAGCCCCTGCATGTCGCACGCATTCTCGAGATGGCGCTGCCCGCCACCGCGCCGGGCGGCTGAGCCGCGAGGCTATGATCGGCGCGTCACGCGACGCCGCCGACCATGGCCCACCCACCCAGCGCCCCCGCGCCCTCATCCGCGCCCGCCACCGGCGGCTCTGCCCCGCGGGCCCGCAACCTGCTGTTCGTGATGTGCGACCAGCTGCGGGCCGATCACCTCTCCTGCTACGGCCATCCCAAGCTGCGCACGCCGGCGCTCGATGCGCTGGCCGCGCGCGGCACGCTGTTCGAGAACGCCTTCGTGCAGTCCGGGGTATGCGGTCCGTCGCGCATGAGCTTCTACACCGGCCGCTATGTGTCCAGCCACGGCGCCACCTGGAACCGGGTGCCGCTGTCGGTGGCCGAGCTTACCCTCGGCGATCACCTGCGCGCCGCCGGCCGCGAGCTGTCGCTGCTGGGCAAGACCCATGTCATGCCCGATCTGTCGGGCCTCGCGCGCCTGGGGCTCGACGAGCACCGCGGCCTGGGCCAGCTGCTCGCCCGCGGCAGCTTCGTCGAGGCCTTTCGCCATGACGGCCACCATGCCGAGCCGCAGGCCGACTACGCGCAGTGGCTGCGCGCGCAGGGATACCCCGGCGACGATCCCTGGACCGACTGGGTGATCTCGGTGACCACGCCCGAGGGCGGCAGCGCCTCGGGCTGGCAGATGCGCCATGTGAACCTGCCGGCGCGGGTGCGCGAGCCGCACTCCGAGACCGCCTACACGGTGAGCCGCGCCATCGACTTCATCCGCGCCGCCGGCGACGCGCCCTGGGCGCTGCACCTGTCGCTGGTCAAGCCGCACTGGCCCTATGTGGCGCCGGCGCCCTATCACGCGATGTACGAGCCCGGCGATGCGCTGCCGGTGCACCGCGATCCGCGCGAGCGCGTCGACCCGCACCCGGTCTACGGCGCCTACCTGCGCCACGAGGAGTCGGTGAACTTCGCGCGCGACGAGGTCTGGTCGCGGGTGCGCCCGGCCTACATGGGCCTGGTGCGTCAGGTCGATGATCATCTCGCCCGCCTGTGGTCGGTGCTCGCCGAGACCGGCCGCTGGGACGACACACTGGTGGTCTTCACCGCCGACCATGGCGACTACCTCGGCGACCACTGGCTGGGCGAGAAGGAGCTCTTCCACGACGCGGTGCAGCGGGTGCCGCTGATCGTGGCGGCGCCCGGTCAGGCCGCGCCGGGCCGGCGCGAGTCCCGCCTGGTGGAGGCGGTCGATGTGCTGCCCACCGCGCTGCAGGCGCTGGGCCTGCCGCCGGCCCGCCACCGGGTGGAAGGCGAGAGCCTGCTGCCGCTGCTCGACGGCCAAGCCCCGGCGCGCTGGCGCGAGGCGGTCTTCTCCGAGCTCGACTACGCCTACCGCCGGGCCCGCCTGCTGCTCGGCCGCCAGCCCGACGAGTGCCGGGCCTGGATGGTGCGCACCGCCACCCACAAGTTCGTGCACTGGCAGGGCCTGCCGCCGCAGCTCTTCTGCCTGCAGGATGACCCGCGCGAGCTCATCGACCGCGGCCGTGATCCCGGCCTCGAGGGCGTGCGCGACGCCATGCGCGAGCGCCTGCGTGAATGGTCGCTCGGCCTGAAGCGCCGCACCACGGTCAGCCTCGACGACATCGCCGCGCGCACCGATGCCCATCGGCGCGCCGGCGTCTTCTACGGGCAGTGGTGAGCCGGGCCTGCGCCCGACGCGCCCGCAGCCCCTCACCGCTCATCAACCCCAAGGAGACAGCATGAACCGAGTCGACGGCAGGGTCGCCCTGGTCACCGGCGCGGCCGGTGGCATCGGATCGGCCAGCGCCCGCCTGCTGGCGAAGGCCGGCGCCATCGTGGTGGCCACCGACATCCGGCCGGCCGACGGCCAGGCCCTGGTGGCGGCGATCACCGCCGAGGGCGGTCGCGCCGAGTACCACGCCCACGATGTCACCAGCGAGCCGCAGTGGGCCGCCCTGGTCGCCGATGTCCTGGCGCGCCATGGCCGGCTGGATGTGCTGGTGAACAACGCCGGCCTGTACCGCCACGGCCGCATCGAGGACGCCGACATGGCCGACATGGACCGCCTCTTCGATGTCAATCTCAAGGGCGTCGTGCTCGGCACCAAGCACGCCTTCCTCGCCATGAAGCAGCGTCCGGCCGATCTGCCGATGGCCAGCGTGATCAATCTCTCGTCGATCGCCGGCCTGATCGGCTCGGCCAACAGCGCCCTCTACTGCATGAGCAAGGGCGGGGTGCGGCTGTTCACCAAGGCGAGCGCCATGGAGGCCGCCCATCTCGGCTACCGCATCCGCTGCAACTCGGTGCATCCCGGCATCGTCGACACCGACATGGCGCGCGGCGTGGCCGCCTCGATGATCGAGCGCGGCGTGGCGCCGGGCCAGGTCGACCAGATGATGGCCGGCTCGCACCCGATCGGGCGCATGGCCCAGGCCGAGGACATCGCCCGCGGCATCCTGTTCCTGGCCTCGGACGATTCCTCGTTCATGACCGGCAGCGAGCTGGTCATCGACGGCGGCTGGACGGCGCGCTGACCGCCCGCGCGCGGGCCGCGGTTCAGCCCAGGTAGTCCTCGGTGGCGGCGCGCGCGCCGCCCTCCAGGCGGTCATCGGCCACCATGCGGGCGATCGCCCCGGCCACCACCGCGGGCGAGCGCAGTTCGCCCGCGTTCTTGCGCTGGATGAAGGCGCCCACCGCCGGGAAGTCCTCGGCGCTGGCGGCGCGGATGTCGGCCTGCATGTCGGTGTCGATCACGCCGGGATTGATGTTGATCGCCCGCACCGGGTGGGGCAGGGCGGCCTGCTCCACGGCCAGGGTGCGCACGAAGTGCTCCAGGCCGGCCTTGGCGCCGCAGTAGAGCGACCAGCCCGGCAGGCTGCGCTGCGCCGCCCCCGAGGAGATGTTCAGCAGCGTCTTGCGGCAGGCATGGCCCTGGAAGGCCGCCACCGCCGCCGCCATGAACATCACGGGCGCGGCATAGTTGGTGTGGATGTTGGCCAGCACCGCCGCCGGGTCCTTGCCCGACACCGGGCCCATGGGCGCGAGCACGCCGGCGTTGGCCACCAGCAGGATCTCGTCCCAGGCGCGGGCGGCCAGGGGCGCCAGCGCGGCGCGCACCAGCGGGTCGGCGGCGCCAGGATCGGAGAGGTCGACCTTCACCGACCAGGGATGGGGGGCCGAGCGGGAGAACTCCAGCACTTCCCAGCCCAGCGCCCGGTACTGGCTGGCCAGCGCGAGGCCCAGGCCGCGCGAGCCGCCGCTGAGGACGAGCAATCGGTTCGTCATGAGGATCCGGGCCGGCAGGCCCGCCATGGATGGAAAGCCGCGAGTATCGCTCAGCCGCGCAGGGGCTTGCGTCACGGGTGCGGCCTCAGGGGCCGGGCGCGGCGGACTCGGACGGCGGGCTTTGCGTTGCGTGCAAAACCCCTTGAACCGGGATCGGCGTTGTCCGGCCGCGGCGCGCGGGCGGATAATCCGGCTCCCGCCACCGGCGACGCGGCCCGCTGTCGCGCCCGCCTCACCGAGATTCCGCCATGGATCCGCAATTCCGCAAGGCCGCCCTCGAATATCACCAGCAGGGCCGCCCCGGCAAGATCTCCATCGCGCCCACCAAGCAGCTGGTCAACCAGCGTGACCTCGCCCTGGCCTATTCGCCCGGCGTGGCAGCGGCCTGCGAGGAGATCGTGGCCGATCCCGCCGCCGCCTTCCGCTACACCAGCCGTGGCAACCTGGTGGCGGTGGTGACCAACGGCACGGCGGTGCTCGGCCTGGGCAACATCGGTCCCCTCGCGGCCAAGCCGGTCATGGAGGGCAAGGCGGTGCTCTTCAAGAAGTTCGCCGGCATCGATGTGTTCGACATCGAGATGGCCGAGAACGACCTCGACAAGCTGGTCGACCACATTGCCGCGCTCGAGCCCACCTTCGGTGGCATCAACCTCGAGGACATCAAGGCGCCCGACTGCTTCTATGTCGAGCGGCGGCTGCGCGAGCGGATGAAGATTCCGGTCTTCCACGACGACCAGCACGGCACCGCCATCGTGGTCGGCGCCGCCCTGCTCAACGGGCTCACCGTGGTCGGCAAGCCGATCACCGAGGTGAAGCTGGTGTGCAGCGGCGCGGGGGCCGCGGCGCTGGCCTGTCTCGACCTGCTGGTCGACCTCGGCCTGCCGCTGGCCAACATCTGGGTGTCGGACCTGGCCGGCGTGGTGTGGCGTGGCCGCACCGAGCTCATGGACCCCGACAAGGAGCGCTTCGCGCAACCCACCGACGCCCGCACCCTGGACGAGATCATCGCGGGCGCGGATGTGTTCCTCGGGCTGTCGGCCGCCGGCGTGCTCAAGCCGGCGATGGTCAGCCGCATGGCGCCGCGTCCGCTGGTGTTCGCGCTGGCCAATCCCACGCCCGAGATCATGCCCGAGGAGGTCAAGGCGGTGCGCCCCGACGCGATCATCGCCACCGGCCGCACCGACTACCCCAACCAGGTCAACAATGTCCTGTGCTTCCCCTTCATCTTTCGCGGCGCGCTCGATGTCGGGGCCACCACCATCACCCGTGAGATGGAGATCGCCGCGGTGCACGCGGTGGCCGACCTCGCCCGCGCCGAGCTCTCCGATGTGGTGGCCGCGGCCTACAGCTCGATGCCGATGCAGTTCGGCCCCGAGTACCTGATCCCCAAGCCCTTCGATCCGCGGCTGATCGCGCGGATCGCGCCCGCGGTGGCCCGGGCCGCGATCGACAGCGGCGTGGCCACCCGCCCGATCGCCGACTTCGACGCCTACCGCGCCCAGCTCGAACAGTTCGTGTACCACTCCGGCAGCTTCATGAAGCCGATCTTCAGCTCGGCCAAGATGGCGCGGCGCAACCGCATCGTCTATGCCGAGGGCGAGGATGAGCGGGTGCTGCGCGCGGTGCAGGTGGTGGTCGACGAGAAGCTCGCCCGTCCCATCCTGGTGGGCCGGCCGGCGGTGATCGCGCGGCGCATCGACCGCTACGGCCTGCGCATGAAGCCCGGCGTGGATGTGGAGGTGATCAACCCCGATCTCGACGAGCGCTACCGCGAGTTCTGGACCGAGTACTGGCACCTCACCGAGCGCAAGGGCGTCACCGCGCAGTACGCCAAGATCGAGATGCGCCGGCGCCTCACGCTGATCGGCGCGATGCTGGTGCGCAAGGGTCTGGCCGACGGCCTGATCTGCGGCACCTTCGGCACCCATGCCCTGCACCTGCATTATGTGGACCAGGTGATCGGGCGGCGCCCCGGCGCCACGGTGTACGCGGCCATGAACACGCTCATGCTGCCCAACCGCCAGATCACCCTGGTGGACACCCATGTGAATGTCGCGCCCACCGCCGAGCAGCTGTGCGAGATCACGATGATGGCCGCCGAGGAACTGCAGCGCTTCGGCATCCTGCCCAAGGTGGCGCTGCTGTCGCACTCCAACTTCGGCACCTCGAGCAGCCCCAGCGCGGTGATGATGCGCGAGACCCTCGCCCTGCTGCGCGAGCGCGCCCCGCACCTCGAGGTCGACGGCGAGATGCATGGCGACGCCGCGCTCGACGCGCAGTACCGGCACGGCCTGATGCCGCGCTCCACCCTGAGCGGCGAGGCCAATCTGCTGGTGATGCCCACGATCGAGGCGGCCAACATCGCCTACAACCTGCTCAAGACCACCGCCGGCAACAACATCGCCATCGGCCCGGTGCTGCTTGGCGCGGCCCGGCCGGTGCACATCCTCACGCCCTCGGCCACGGTGCGTCGCATCGTCAACATGACCGCCTGGGCCGTGATCGACGCCAATGCCGAGCGCTGAGCCGCGCGCCCGCCTGGCTGGCCGCCAGCCGGGCCCGCCCACCGGCCCGGAGCCGGCAGCCGTCGGGCGCCGCTGGCTGGCCGCGCTGCGCGGCTGCCTGCCGGCGCTGCTGCTCGCGCTCAGCCTCCTGGCGCCGGCGGCCCAGGCCCGCGACAACGCCGGCGCCGGCGTCGCGTCGGGCGCCAGCATTGCCCTGGCCGAACTGCCCCCCGAGGCCCGCGTCACGCTGGCGCTGATCCGCGCCGGCGGCCCGTTCCCCTACGACAAGGACGGCACGGTCTTCGGCAATCGCGAAGGTCTGCTGCCGCGTCAGGCCCGCGGCTACTACACCGAGTACACCGTGCGCACGCCCGGCTCGCGCGACCGCGGCGCGCGCCGCATCGTTGCCGGCGGCGATCCTCGTCGCTCGGGCGAGTACTGGTACACCGGTGATCACTACCGCAGTTTCCAGCGCATCCGGGAATAGTTCCCGTCCTGCCCACGCATCCCCGAGAGCCCGCGAGACACGCGCCATGACCCAGCCCTCCGCCTCCTCCGCCGGCGCGCCGCAGCGCCTGGACGCCGCCGGCCTGGCCGCCTGGGCGCAGCGCGCCGCGCAGGCCGGCCAGACCGTGCTGCGGGCCGATCTCGCCGGCGCGGGTGATCGCGCGACGATGCTTGCGCGGATCGCCGCCGGCCTGGGCTTTCCGGCCCACTTCGGCGGCAACCTCGACGCGCTCTTCGACTGCCTGACCGATCTCGCCGTGCCGCCCGCCGGGCTGTGCTGCGTGCTGGCCGGCTTCGCGCCGCGCGCCGCGCTCGCCGATCGCGAGGCCGTGCTCGGCGTGTTCCAGGAGGCGGCCGAGCACCTCGCCGCGCGTGACCGGCGGCTGCGGGTGGCCTACTCGGTGGGCGTGGCCAGGGGCGACTGAGCCGGTCCGAGGTCGCCCAGCACCGACTGCAGCACCACCACGGCGGCGAGGCCGGCGGTCTCGGTGCGCAGCACCCGCGGCCCCAGGCTGGCGGGCCGCAGGCCGGCGGCCGCGGCCGCGCCGATCTCGTCGTCACTCAGGCCCGACTCCGGCCCGATCAGCAGCTCGGCGCGGGTCGGGCCCAGGCGCGCGGCATCAGCGGCCAGACTGGCCGGCGCCTGCGGGCTGAGGACCCAGCCGATGGTCTGCGCATCGCGGCCGGCCAGCCAGCGCGAAAGAGGCTGCGGGTCGGTGATGAGCGGCAGGCGGTCGCGCCCGCATTGCCGGCAGGCGGCCACCACCAGACGCTGCCAGTGGGCGAGCCGCCGGGCCGCGCGGTCGGCGTCGAGCCGCACCACCGAGCGCGCCGAGCTCACCGGGCAAATGACGCTCACCCCCAGCTCCACCGCCTTCTCGATGGTGAAGTCCATGTGCTCGGCGCTGCTCAGGCACTGCACCAGGCTGAGCGCGAGCGGGCTCTCGGGCAGCGCCGGCTCGGGCGCGAGCAGCCGCACCATCGCCTGGTCGCGGCCCGCGGTGACGAGTTGCGCCGCCCAGCGCGCGCCGTGTCCGTCGAAGGCCTGCACCGGGTCGCCGGTCCGCAGCCGCAGCACCCGCAGCGCGTGGTGGGCCTGGGCCTCGTCAAGGACGATCTCCTGACCGGGTTCGCGCAGACCGTCGACCAGCAGGCGCGGGGTCATGGCGGCAGGGCCGTGCGGCGGGCTCAGCCCGCCGGCAGCAGCTCGCGATAGAAGTTGGGCAGCGCGAAGAGCGCGCCGTGCATCTCGGGGTTGTACAGGCGCAGATCGCCGATGCGCCGCTGCGTCAGCCGCCGCGCCACCTCGGCCGCGTCGAGCGCGCAGGGGTCGAGGCTGTCGGAGGCGCAGGCCAGGCCCCAGTAGGCGCCATAGAGCGGCACGAACACGCCCATCGGGCGCACCACCCGGAACACCGCCGCCAGATCGGCGAGCAGCCGGCGCACCCGCTGCGGCTGGTACACCGGCGAGCCCAGGTGAAGGCTGATCGCGCCGCCCGGCGCGAGCACCCGCTGCGCGGCCCGGAAGAACTCCCGGGTGTAGAGCGGCGCGGCCGGGGTGTCGGGGTCGGTGAGGTCGAGCACGATCAGGTCGAAGCGCTCGGTGGTGTCGCGGGTGTAGGCAAAGCCGTCGCCGACCACCACCTCCAGGCGCGGATCGTCGAAGGCGCCGCGATGCACGCCTGGCAGGTGGGTGCGGGCGATGCGGATCACCTCGGCGTCGAGCTCGGCCATCACCACCCGGGTGATGCCGGGATGCTTGAGCATCTCCTCGCTGCTGCCGCCATCGCCGCCGCCCACGATCAGCGCGGTGCGTGGCTGCGGATGGGCGATGGCCGCGCCGTGCACGATCGGCTCGTGATAGAAGAACTCGTCGCCCTCGGAGGTCATGAAGGCGCCGTCCAGACGGAACAGCCGGCCGAACTGACGCGTCTGGAACACCTCGATGCGCTGGTGCGCCGAGCGCAGGCTCTCCAGGCGACGCTGCGCGCGCAGGCCGTAGACCGCCTCGGGGTTGAGCGATTCCAGCAGCAGTTCATCGTCGGTGCCCGGCTCTCCCTCGCCATGGCGGTCCGCCTCGGGGGTCTGGGCCGGACCGCGCAGCAGCCGGTTGGTCACCCGCCGCCGCGGCGCGAACGCCGCCACCAGCGACTCGAGCAGCAGCTCGGCCTTGGCGGAGTTGTCGGTGGAGAAGTTGCACACATAGACATCGAGCGTGACCCCGGACCGCTCCGGCCAGGTGTGCAGGGCGAGGTGCGACTCGGCCAGGAGCACCGCGCCGGTGACCCCGCCGGGCTGGCCCTGCCAGGGCGGAAAGGTGAAGAACCGCTCATCCACCCGGGTGAGGCCGGCGCGCGCCACGACCTCGGCGCACAGCGCCGAGAGCTGCGCGGCATCGACCAGCAGCGACGGCCCGCCGGGATGGCCTTCGCAGCCGCAGCCATACAGATCGGCGGTGAGGTGCAGTCCTTGCATGCGGCGACGGGGTGGGCAGGGGCGCGGGGAAGGGGCGCGATTCGGGGGCGCGAGACTGACGCGGGCAGCACCCGGACAAACGCTGGTGCGCGCGCTGCGCGGAAAGCTTTCGAGTATAGCGGAGCGACCCCGCCCGATCTTCGGTAGCCGCACGCTCTTGGTAGAATGAGCGGTTGCCCGTCGAGCCCGAGCGTTGCCTGTCCATGAGTCAGTCCGAGTCTGTCCGACCCCCGACCAGCGCCCCGTCCGGTGTCCCTTGCATGGGGCCGTCCGCGTCCGATGCCGCCGTCAACGCCCGCATGGCCGACAGCCTGCGTCTGCTGGCCATCGATGCCGTTCAGCAGGCCAGCTCCGGTCATCCCGGCATGCCGATGGGCATGGCCGAGATCGCGGTGGCGCTGTGGGCGCGCCAGCTGCGCCACGATCCCGCCGACCCGGCCTGGCCCGACCGCGACCGCTTCGTGCTGTCCAACGGCCACGGCTCCATGCTGCTCTACGCGCTGCTGCACCTCACCGGCTACGACCTGCCGCTGGAAGAGCTGCGCGCCTTCCGTCGCCTGCATTCCCGCACGCCCGGTCACCCCGAGGTCGGCCTCACCCCGGGCGTCGAGACCACCACCGGTCCGCTGGGGCAGGGCCTGGCCAATGCCGTGGGCATGGCGCTGGCCGAGCGGCTGCTGGCTCAGCGCTTCAACCGCGAGGGCCACCGGCTGATCGACCACTTCACCTGGGTGTTCGCCGGCGACGGCTGCCTCATGGAGGGCATCTCCCATGAGGTGTGCTCGCTGGCGGGCACGCTGGGCCTGTCTCGCCTGGTGGTGCTGTATGACGACAACGGCATCTCCATCGACGGCGAGGTCCGGCACTGGTTCGGTGATGACACCATCGCGCGCTTCCGCAGCTACGGCTGGCATGTCATCGCCGGCATTGACGGCCACGATGTCTGGGCCGTCGAGCGCGCCATCGCGCAGGCCCGGCAGTGGGGCGAGCAGGGCCGCGACGGTCGCTTTGCGCCCACCCTCATCCAGTGCCGCACCGTCATCGGCCAGGGCTCGCCCAACCGCGCAGGCCAGGCCAGGGCCCACGGCGAGCCGCTGGGCGCGGCCGAGATCGCGCTGGTGCGCGAGGGCATGGCAGCGCATGGCTTCGAGATGCCGCCCTGGCAGGTGCCGGCCGATGTCCTCGCCCACTGGGACGGCCGGGCCCGCGGCGCCGCGGCCAGCGCGCAGTGGCGCGCGCGGCTGGCAGCCTATCGTCAGGCGCATCCCGAGCTGGCCGAGGAATTCGAGCGGCGGGTCGCCGGCCGCCTGCCCGGTCACTGGGAAGACACCCTCGACACCCTGATCGATTCCCTCACCCGCGGCGCGCACACCGTGGCCACCCGCAAGGCCTCGCAGATGGTGCTCGATGCCATCGGGCCGGCGCTGCCCGAACTGCTCGGCGGGTCGGCCGATCTCACCGGCAGCAACCTCACCGACTTCCGCGGCGCGGGCGCCCTGCGCGCGGGTGAGGGGGGTGTTCTGCAGGCCGGTCGGCACATCAACTACGGCGTGCGCGAGTTCGGCATGGCGGCCATGCTCAACGGCCTGGCCCTGCATGGCGGCTTCATCCCCTACGGCGGCACTTTCCTCACCTTCTCCGATTACGCGCGCAACGCCATCCGCATGGCGGCGCTGATGCGCCAGCGAGTGGTGCTGGTGTTCACCCACGATTCCATCGGCCTGGGCGAAGACGGACCCACCCACCAGCCGGTGGAGCATGCCGCCAGCCTGCGGCTGATTCCCGGCCTCGATGTCTGGCGCCCGGCCGACACCGTCGAAACCGCGGCGGCCTGGGCCGATGCCATCGAGCGTCGCGACGGCCCGGCGGCGCTGCTGCTGTCGCGTCAGGCGCTGCCCTTCGTCACCCGCAGCGAGGGCCAGCTTGCCGCCATCCGGCGCGGCGCCTACGTGCTGCGCGACGCGGCCGAGGCGGTGGCGGTGATCATCGCCACCGGCTCCGAGCTCGGGCTGGCGCTGGCCGCGCGCGACCTGCTCGCCGCCCAGGATGTCGCGGTGCGCGTGGTCTCCATGCCCTGCACCTCGGTCTTCGATCGCCAGGAGATCGCCTACAAGCGCCATGTGCTGCCCGATGGCCTGCCGCGCATCGCGGTCGAAGCCGGGGTCACCGACTTCTGGTGGAAGTACCGCTGCGACGCGGTGGTGGGCCTCGACCGCTTCGGCGAGTCCGCGCCCGCTGCCGACCTCTTCGAGCACTTCGGATTCACCCCGCGCAATGTCGCCGACACCGTGCTGGCCGTGCTGGCCGGCGGCCCGGCGCGCTGAGGATCACCCCTTCACCCATCCCCCCAGGAACCTTCCATGACCATCCGTGTCGCGATCAATGGCTATGGCCGCATCGGCCGCAATGTGCTGCGTGCCCACTACGAGGGCGGCAAGAAGCACCCGATCGAGATCGTCGCCATCAACGACCTCGGCAACGCCCAGACCAATGCCCACCTCACCCAGTACGACACCGCCCACGGCCGCTTCCCCGGCAGCGTGCATGTCGACGGCGACAGCATCGTGGTCAACGGCGATCGCATCCGCGTGCTGGCCAACCGCAACCCGGCCGAGCTGCCCTGGGGCGAGCTCGGCGTCGATGTGGTGCTCGAGTGCACCGGCTTCTTCACCTCCAAGGAGAAGGCCGGCGCGCACCTGAAGGGCGGCGCCCGCAAGGTGGTGATCTCGGCGCCCGGCGGCAAGGATGTCGACGCCACGGTGGTCTACGGCGTGAACCACTCGGTGCTCAAGGCCTCCGACACCGTCATCTCCAACGCCTCGTGCACCACCAACTGCCTGGCGCCGCTGGTCAAGCCCCTGCACGACAGCATCGGCCTGCTCAACGGCCTGATGACCACCGTGCACGCCTACACCAATGACCAGGTCCTCACCGACGTCTACCACGAGGACCTGCGCCGCGCCCGCTCGGCCACCATGTCGATGATCCCCACCAAGACCGGCGCCGCCGCCGCGGTGGGCCTGGTGCTGCCCGAGCTCGACGGCCGCCTCGACGGCTATGCCATCCGCGTGCCCACCATCAATGTGTCGATCGTCGATCTCTCGTTCATCGCGGCGCGCGACACCACCGCCGACGAGATCAACGGCATCATGAAGGCGGCGGCTGCCGGGCCGCTGGCGGGCGTGCTGGCCTACAACACCGCGCCGCTGGTCTCGGTCGACTTCAACCACAACCCGGCGTCGTCGAACTTCGACGCCACCCTCACCAAGGTCTCGGGCCGGCTGGTCAAGGTGAGCAGCTGGTACGACAACGAGTGGGGCTTCTCCAACCGCATGCTCGACACCACCGTCGCGCTCATGGCGGCGAAGTAAGACGGCCCGACTGCCCGCTCGCGCCACCGCCGTCCCGTCCGGGAGAACCGATGAAGTTCAAGCGCCTTTCCGATCTCGACCTGGCCGGTCGGCGGGTGTTCATCCGCGCCGACCTCAATGTGCCGCAGGATGATGCGCACGCCATCACCGACGACACCCGCATCCGGGCCTCGCTGCCGGCCATCCGCCATGCGCTGCAGGCCGGCGCGGCGGTGATGGTCACCTCGCATCTGGGTCGGCCCACCGAGGGCACGGTGCGGCCCGAGGACTCGCTCGCGCCGATCGCCACGCGCCTGTCCGAGCTGCTTGGCCGGCCGGTGCCGCTGATCAGCGGCTGGGTCGAGTCCGGCGTCACGGTGGCGCCCGGCGAGGTGGTGCTGCTCGAGAACTGCCGCTGCAACCGCGGCGAGAAGAAGAACGACGAGCAGCTCTCGCGGCGCATGGCCGCGCTGTGCGATGTCTATGTGAATGACGCGTTCGGCACCGCGCACCGGGCCGAGGCCACCACCCATGGCATCGCGGCCTTCGCGCCGGTGGCCTGCGCCGGGCCGCTGATGGCCGCCGAGCTCGACGCCCTGGGCAAGGCGCTGCTGCAGCCGCGCCGTCCGCTGCTGGCCATCGTCGCCGGCTCCAAGGTGTCCACCAAGCTCAGCATCCTCAAGACCCTGGCCGAGCGGGTCGACCAGCTGATCGTCGGCGGTGGCATCGCCAACACCTTCCTGCTGGCCGCCGGCCATCCCATCGGCAAGTCGCTGGCCGAGCCCGACCTGGTGGATGAGGCCCGCGCGATCATCGCGCTGATGGCCGGGCGCGGCGCCAGCGTGCCGCTGCCCACCGATGTGGTGGTGGCGTCCGAATTCTCGGCCAGCGCGCCGGCCCGCACCGTGGCCGCGGGCGCAGTCGGCGCCGCTGATCTCATCCTCGACATCGGGCCGCAGACCGCGGCGCAGTTCGGCGGCCTCATCGCCCAGGCCGGCACCGTGGTCTGGAACGGCCCGGTGGGCGTCTTCGAGTTCGAGGCCTTTTCCGGCGGCACCCGTGCGCTGGCTCAGGCGATCGCGGCCTCGTCGGCCTTCTCGATTGCCGGCGGCGGCGATACGCTGGCCGCGATCGCCCGCTTCGGCATCACCGACCGGGTGGGCTACATCTCCACCGGCGGTGGCGCCTTTCTCGAGTTCCTCGAGGGCCGCACCCTGCCGGCGGTGGCCGCCCTCGAAGCCCGGGCCTAGCAGCGCCCCGACGCCGGCGGCGCCGGATCGCCGGCGCGGCCGCGGCGCCGGTTGCAGCACAAAGGAAGCACCATGATCCGCGCCACCAAGATCGTTGCCACGCTCGGCCCCGCCTCGGCCAGCCCCGAGGTGCTCGAACGCATGATCACCGCCGGCGCCAATGTCGTGCGGGTCAACTTCTCCCACGGCAGCGCCGCCGAGCACACCGCCACGGTGCGCCAGGTTCGCGAAATCGCCGCCCGACTCGGCCGCGACATCGGTGTGCTGGCCGATCTGCAGGGGCCCAAGATCCGCATCGGAAAATTCGCCCAGGGCCGCATCGAGCTGGCGGTGGGCGACCGGTTCACCTTCGACACCACCTGCGAGTCCGGCGACCAGCAGCGGGTGGGCCTCGACTACAAGGAGCTGGTCAACGATGTCCACGCCGGCGACACCCTGCTGCTCAACGATGGCCGGGTGGTGATGCGGGTCGACCGGGTGGGCAGCACCACCATCGAGTGCACGGTGACCCAGGGCGGCGCGCTGTCCAACCGCAAGGGCATCAACCGGCAGGGCGGCGGCCTCACCGCCCCGGCGCTCACCGCCAAGGACATGGATGACATGAAGACCGCGGTCGGCTTCGAGGCCGACTTCATCGCGGTGTCGTTTCCCAAGAACGCGGCCGACATGTACATGGCCCGCGAGCTGATGCGCGCCGCCGGCGGCCATGCCCTCATGATCGCCAAGATCGAGCGCTACGAGGCGATCGGCAATCTCGAGGAGATCCTCAAGGCCTCCGACGGCATCATGGTCGCCCGCGGCGATCTCGCGGTCGAGGTCGGCGACGCGGCGGTGCCGGCGCTGCAAAAGCGCATGATCCGCATGGCGCGCGAGCTCAATCGCTTCGCGATCACCGCCACCCAGATGATGGAGTCGATGATCGAGGCGCCGGTGCCCACCCGCGCCGAGGTGTCGGATGTGGCCAACGCGGTGCTCGACGGCACCGACGCGGTGATGCTCTCGGCCGAGACCGCCGCCGGCAAGTTCCCGGTGGAGACCATCGAGGCCACGGCCCGCATCTGCACCGAGGCCGACCGTTCGCAACGGGTGCCGCTCGACGGCGAATTCCTCAACCGGCGCTTCTCGCGCATCGACCAGTCGATCGCGATGAGCGCGCTGTTCGTGGCCAACCACCTGGCCATCCGGGCGATCGTCGCGCTCACGCAATCGGGTTCCACCGCGCTCTGGATGTCGCGCCTCGACTCGGGTGTGCCGATCTACGCGCTCACGCCCGAGGAGCGCACCCGCCGGCGCATGACGCTCTACCGCGAGGTGCATCCGGTGCTGCTGCAGTACAAGTCGGTGGAGCGCGAGGCCCTGCTGCTCGAGGCCGAGCAGACCCTGGTGGCCGCCGGTCTGGTGGCCCGCGGCGACCGGATCATCATCACCATCGGCGAGCCGATCGGCAAATCGGGCGGCACCAACACCATGAAGATCGTCACCGTCGGCGACCACGGCTGAGCGCGAGGAGCCCAGGCATGTCCCGTTCACCGCGTCAGTGCGCAGCCCGTCCGCCGCAGCCGGTGCCGCTGCAGCCTTTGGCGCCGCATTTGGTAGCGCCGCAGTCGGTAGCGCCTCAGGCTGCAGCGCCGCAGCCTCTTGGGCCTTTGTCAGCGCGCCGTCGGCTGATCGCCGCGGCGGCGGCTGTGCCGGCGCTCGGCGCGCTCGTCCGGCCGGCGGCCGCCCAGCCGGCCCGCGGCTTTCCCGCCCGGCCCATCCGCGTCATCGTGCCCTTCACGCCCGGCGGCGCGCTCGACACCGTGGCCCGCATGGTGGGGCAGCGCCTGGCCGAAAAGCTCGAGCAGCCGGTGCTCATCGAGAACCGGCCCGGCGCGGCCAATGTCATCGGCAATGACCTGGTGGCCAAGGCCGCCCCCGACGGCCACACCCTGCTGTTTGCGGCCGCGCCGCTGGCGCTGAACACCGCGCTGGGCATGAAGCTGCCCTACCACCCGCTCAACGACTTCGCGCCGATCTCGCTGGTGGCGTCCATCCCGGTGCTGATCATGGCGCATCCGTCCACGCCCTGGCGCAGCCTGCCCGAGCTGGTGGCGGCGGCGCGGGCGTCCTCGGTCAACTATGCCTCGCCCGGCGTGGGCTCCATGCCGCACCTGATCGGCGAGGCGCTGCGCGCCCGCGCCGGCCTGCAGTTCCCGCACATCGGCTACAAGGGCGCGGCCCCGGCGCTGCAGGATGCGCTTGCCGGCACGGTGCCGGTGCTGATCGATGCCTACATCCCGAGCGGGGCCCAGATACCCGCCGGCAAGCTGCGTGGCCTGGCGGTGGCCGCCGAGCGGCGCAGCGCGGTGCTGCCCGAACTGCCCACCACGGTCGAGCAGGGCTTTCCGGATCTGGTCGGCTCGGGCTTCTACGGACTGCTCGCGCCGGCCCGCACCCCGCCGGCCATCATCGAGGCCCTGCACGCCGCGGTGGTCGCCTCGGTGAATGGCACCGATGTCCGCGAGCGTCTCGTGCGTCAGGGCTACGAGGTGCACGCCTCCACCCCGGCCGAGTACGCCGCCTATCTGCGCCGCGAGATCGAGCGCTGGACCCCGGTGGTCCGCGCCGCCGGCATCAAGCCCGAGTAGGCGCCCCGCCGCCGGCCGGATGCCCGGTCGGCCGCGTCATAATGGCGGTCTTCGATTCCCACCATCCCGTCTGGAGAGTCCCATGCCCCTCGTTTCCATGCGTCAGCTGCTGGACCACGCCGCCGAGAACGGCTACGGCATCCCGGCCTTCAATGTGAACAACCTCGAGCAGGTGCAGGCCATCATGGCCGCCGCCGCCGCGGTTGGCGCGCCGGTGATCATGCAGGCCTCGGCCGGGGCCCGGAAGTACGCCGGCGAGGCCTTCCTCAAGCACCTGATCCAGGCGGCGGTCGAGTCCTATCCGGATGTGCCCGTGGTCATGCACCAGGATCACGGCCAGTCGCCCGGCATCTGCCGTGGCGCCATCGACCTCGGCTTCTCCTCGGTGATGATGGACGGCTCCCTCGAGCAGGACGGCAAGACCATCGCCAGCTACGAGTACAACGTGGCGGTCACCCGCGAGGTGGTCGACATGGCCCACGCGCTCGGCGTCACGGTCGAGGGCGAGCTCGGCTGCCTGGGCTCGCTCGAGACCATGAAGGGCGACAAGGAAGACGGCCACGGCGCCGAGGGCTCCATGACCCGCGAGCAGCTGCTCACCGATCCCGAGCAGGCCGCCGACTTCGTGCGCAGCACCCAGGTCGATGCCCTGGCCATCGCGATCGGCACCAGCCATGGCGCCTACAAGTTCACCCGCAAGCCCACCGGCGACATCCTCGCCATCTCCCGCATCAAGGAGATCAACGCCCGGCTTCCCAACACCCACCTCGTGATGCATGGTTCCTCCTCGGTGCCGCAGGACCTGCTCGCCGAGATCCGCCAGTACGGCGGCGACATGAAGGAAACCTACGGCGTGCCGGTCGAGGAGATCCAGCAGGCCATCCGCTACGGCGTGCGCAAGATCAACATCGACACCGACATCCGGCTGGCCATGACCGCGGCGGTGCGCAAGTACCTCGCGCAGTTCCCCGACAAGTTCGACCCGCGCGACTTCCTCAAACCGGCGCGCGAGGCCGCCACCCGCATCTGCCGCCAGCGCTACGAGGAGTTCGGCTGCACCGGTCAGGGCCCGAAGATCCGTCCGCAGGCGCTCTCGGTGATGGTCAGCCGCTATCGCTCCGGCGAGCTCGCCCAGGTGGTGAACTGACCGGCGCGCGGCCATGAGCGCGGTGGCCACCGAGGCACTCGCCAGCGCGCTGGCCGCGCTGATGCGCCGCAGTCTGCCTGGCTACGACGCGGTGCGCTCGCTCACCCGGCTTTCCGGGGGCGCCAGCCAGCAGACCTGGGCCTTCGAGGCTCACGGCCCGGCCGGCGTCCTGCCGGCCATCCTGCGGCGGCTGCCGCCGGAATCGGGGCAGGGCAGCATGGCCATCGGCCTCGAGACCGAAGCCGAACTCATCCGCCGCGCCGGCGCGGCCGGCGTGCCGGTGCCCCGGGTGCTGGCGGTGGCCGAGCCCGCCGATGGCCTGGGTCGCGGCTTCGTGATGAGCCGGGTGGAGGGCGAGACCCTCGGCAAGCGGATCCTGCGCGAGGCCGCTTTCGACGCGGTGCGGCCCGAGCTGCCGGCGCAGGCCGGCCGCATCGCCGCCGCCATCCACGCGGTCTCGCCCGAGGGCGTCGGCCTGCCGCGCCGCACGCCGGCCGAAGACCTCGAGCAGCTGCATCAGCGCTACCGCGCCGCCGGCGCCTCGCTGCCGGTCTTCGAGCTGGCCTTCGCCTGGCTGCGCGCGCACTGTCCCGCGCCCGACCGGTTCACGCTCGTGCACGGCGACTACCGCCACGGCAATCTCATGATCGGGCCCGATGGCATCCGCGCGGTGCTCGACTGGGAACTCGCCCATGTCGGCGACCCCATCGAAGACCTCGGCTGGATCTGCGTGGCCGCCTGGCGCTTCGGCGCGATCGACAAGCCGGTGGGCGGCTGGGGCAGCCGCGAGGCGCTCTTCGAGGCCTACCAGGCCCGATCGGGCATGCCGGTCGATCCGCAGCGCGCGCTGTTCTGGGAGGTGATGGGCACGCTGCGCTGGGGCGTGATCTGCCTGGACCTCGCCCGCTCCTACCCGCTGTTCAAGGCCACCGATCCCGGCCGCGCGGTCGAGCGCGCCCAGATCGGGCGGCGTGTCTCCGAGACCGACATCGACCTGCTGCGCCTGCTCGCGCCGCGCTGACCGCCCAGGCTGCCATGCACAACACCCCCACGCCCGACGAGCTCCTCGAGGTGGTCGCCCGTTATCTCACCGAGGTGGCCATGCCGCTGCTGCCGCCGGCGGCGGCCTTCCACGCCCGTGTGGCGGCCAATGCGGTGAGCGTGGTGCGTCGTCAGATCGCGCTTGCGCCGGCCCAGGAAGCCGCCGAGCGGGCCCGTCTGGCCGCGCTGCTCGGCTCGGCCATGCCCGACGAAGCCGCCCCCGTGGCCGATGGCGGCCTGGCGAAGGCGAACCAGGCGCTCTCGCAGGCCATCGCGCAGGGTCGGGTGGCGCTCGATGACCCGGCGCTGCTCGCCCATCTCTGGCAGACCACGCTCGACCGGCTGGCGGTCGATCAGCCGGGCTACGCCTCGTATCAGGCTGAGCTGGCCCGTGGCGCCGCGCCGGGCGCGGCTCAGCCACCCGCGGACAACGCCCGGTAGACCTCGGTCTCCATCGCCAGGTAGAGCGGCAGCGACAGCCGATCGGCAAAGGGCAGCACCTGGGTCAGGTAGACGCCGGCCAGACGGTTGCCGCGGTCGATCCAGTAGTAGCAGTTGCTCAGGCCCGCCCACATCAGTCCGCCGGCCGGGCGGCCGGTGGGCGCCGGCGCCTCGTTGATCTGGAAGCTCAGGCCCCAGCTCTTGGGCACGCCGGGGAAGAACTCGGCGTCATTGGATCGGGCCGGGTTCAGGCTGCGCATCGGGCTCACCCGCTGGCCGCCGATGTGGTTGCGGCTCATCAGGTCGACGGTCTCGGGCCGCAGCACGCGCGCGCCATCGTCGCTCAGGCCGTCGTTGAGGATCATGCGCAGGAATCGCAGGTAATCGGCCGCGGTGCTGTACAGGCCGCCGCCGCCGCCCTCGAACTCCGGCTGCTGGATGATCTCGAAGTCGTGCAGCGGCCGCAGGCTGCCATCGGCGTCGCGCTGATGGATGCGCGCCAGCCGCTCGCGCATCGCGGTGGTGAGCGCAAAGCCGGTGCGGGTCATGCCCAGGGGCTCGAACACATGCCGCGCCAGGTACTCGCCCAGCCGCTGCCCGCTGGCCTGTTCGACGAGCCGGCCGGCCCAGTCGATGCCGATGCCGTAGTTCCAGCGCTGGCCGGGGTCGAAGAGCAGCGGCGTCATCAGCGCCGCGCGCCGGCCGCTGGCCATCAGCGGCAGTCCGAGGGCCTCCTGGTAGCGGCGCACCTCCGGGTTCCAGGTGTCATAGCCGAAGCCGGCGGTGTGGGTGAGCAGGTGGCGCAGCGTGATCGGCCGGCGCGGCGCGCGGGTGATCGGCCGGCCCTGCGCATCGAAGCCCTCGAGCACCGGCACGCTCGCGAGCTCGGGCAGCCAGCGGAAGGCCGGCGCGTCGAGCTCAAGCAGGCCGCGCTCGACCAGCTGCATGGCCGCCGCGGCCGTGATCGCCTTGGTCATCGAGGCGATCCAGCCGACCGTGTCGAGATCCATGGCCTGCGGCTGGCCCAGGGTGCGCACGCCGAAGGCGCCCTGGTAGCGGGTGTGGTGCGGGTCGGTGACCATGGCGGCCACGCCCGGCACCTGGCCCGCCTGCACCGCCGCCGACAGCGCGGCGTCGATCCGGTCCTGCAGTGTCATCTGCGCTCTCCCGGCCGGCCGTGGCGCCCCCGCGTCATCCCGGCGACCGGCGGGCAGTGTACCGCTGCCGCTTCGGGCATCATCAGGCCATCGGTCCAGGGAGAGCGGCGATGACGCAGGATGCAGGGCAGGGCGTGTTCGAGGCGGGCGATGTGGTGCTGGATTCGGGCCGCACCTTTCCCGGCATGCGGATCGTGTACCAGAGCTTCGGCGAGCTGAATGCCGACCGCTCCAATGTCATCGTCTATCCCACTTCGTACGCCGCGCAGCACCTCGACACCCGCTGGCTGATCCGCCCGGGCGGCATCCTCGATCCCACCCGGTACTTCATCCTCATTCCCAACCTGTTCGGCAACGGGCTGTCGTCCTCGCCCTCGAACACCGGCTGGCCGCTCACCGGCGATCGCTATCCCCAGGTCACCTACCATGACGCGGTGCGGGTGCAGCAGCGCCTGCTCGCCGAGGTCTTCGGGGTGGAGCGGGTGCGGCTGGTCTATGGCTGGTCGATGGGCGGCATGCAGGCCTACCACTGGGCGAGCCTGTTCGGCGAGCGGGTCGAGCGCATCGCGGTGGTCTGCGGATCGGCGCGCTGCGCGCCGCACAACGCGGTGTTCATCGACGCGGTGCGGGCCGCGCTCACCGCCGATCCGGCCTGGCGCGACGGCGTCTTCCACGAGCGGCCGGTGCGCGGCTTCCGGGCGATGGCGCGCCTGTACGCCACCATGGCGCTGTCGCAGGACTTCTACCGCGACGAGCTCTGGCGCGGCATGGGCTTCAGCTCGCAGGAGGACTTCCTGGTGCGCAGCTGGGAGACGGTGTTCTCGCGCCGCGATCCGGCCGATCTGCTCGCGCAGCTCTGGACCTGGCAGCACGGCGACATCTCGGCGCAGCCGCGCTACCGCGGCGATCTGCCGGCGGCGCTGCGCGACATCAGCGCGCGGGTGCTGCTGATGCCCTGCGACCAGGATGCCTACTTCCGGGTGGAGGACAGCCGCCGCGAGCTCGCGCACCTGCGCCACGGTGAGCTGCGGCCCATCGTCTCGCCCTGGGGGCATCGGGCCGGCAATCCGGTGGCCAGCCCCGCCGACGAGGCCTTCATCCGCGAAGCGGTGCAGGCGCTGCTCGCCGACTGAGCAGCGCGCCGGTCTCGCTCAGGCCTGCGCCAGCGCGGTTTCGGCGAGCTTCACCCAGTAGGCGGCGCCGGTGGACAGGATGCCGTCGTTGAAGTCGTAGCCGGGGTTGTGGACCATGCAGCCGCCCTCGCTGCCGGTGCCGTTGCCGATCCACACATAGCAGCCCGGCTTGGAAAGCAGCATCCAGGCGAAGTCTTCCGAGCCCATCGCCGGGCGCGGGTCGCGGTTGACGCGATCGGAGCCGACCAGCGCCTCGGCCACGCGCGCGCACAGGGCGGCCTGCTCGGCGTGGTTGACGGTGGGCGGGTAGCGGCGCTCGTAGCGGACATGGATCTCGGCGCCATGCGAGGCCGCGGTGCCGGCGCACAGCTCGCGGATGCGCGACTCGATCAGGTCCTGCACCCGGGTGTCGAAGGCCCGCACCGTGCCGCCGAGCACCGCCTCGTTGGGGATCACATTCCAGGCCGAGCCGGAGTGGAACTTGGTCACCGACAGCACCGCGGGGTCGATGGGATCGACATTGCGGCTCACCACGGTCTGCAGCTTCTGGGTGAGCTCGGCGCCGATCACGATCGGGTCGATGCCCTTGTGCGGCATGGCGCCGTGCGAGCCGCGGCCGGTGATGGTGATCTCGAACATGTCGTAGGAGGCCATCATCGGGCCGGCCTTGACCGCGATGTGACCGGCCGGGATGCCGGGGATGTTGTGCATGCCGAACACCGCCTGCATGGGGAAGCGCTCGAACAGACCCTCCTCGACCATCACGCGGGCGCCGCCCTCGTTCTCTTCGGCCGGCTGGAAGATCACGTAGACCGTGCCGTCGAACGCGCGGGTGCGGGCGAGATGCCGGGCCGCGCCCAGCAGCATGGCGGTGTGGCCGTCGTGGCCGCAGGCATGGTGTTTGCCCGCGTTGCGCGAGGCCCAGGGCAGCCCGGTGCCCTCCTGCATGTCGAGCGCGTCCATGTCGGCGCGCAGGCCGATGGCCGCGCCGCCCGGGCCGTTGCGGCCATGGATCACGCCGACCACGCCGGTGCGGGCGATGCCCTCGTGCACCTCGTCGACGCCGAAGGAGCGCAGGCGCTGCACCACATAGGCGGCGGTGCCCACCTCTTCGAAGGCGGTCTCGGGGTTGGCATGGATGTGGCGGCGCCACTCGGTCATCTGCGGCAGGTACTGGCCGATGTCCTCGATGATGCGGACTGCGTCGTTGGCGCCCATGGCGGGGTTCCTTTGCGGGGTGGGTCAGCGTTGCGGTGCCCGGACTTTATCGCAGCCTCGGCGCATTCGGCGAGGGCTGGGGGTCGAGGCTGAGCAGGAAGGCGAGCAGATCGGCGCGCTGGGCCGGGCTCAGACGCAGCGGACGCAGCAGCGACTCGCCGTCGGCATGCAGCCGCTCGGTGTCGATGCGGTCGTAGTGGTCGATCACCGCCGCCAGGCTCGGCAGGCGGCCGTCGTGCATGTAGGGCGCGCTCGCCGAGAGCCCGCGCAGGCTCGGCGTGCGCCACTCGCCGAAGTTGCGGTGTTGCGGATTCACCGTGCGGGTCTTGAGCGCCGGATCGCGTTCGGGCGGCATGCCGGGCGGGGGCGGATCGGCGAAGCCGCCGATCAGGTTGTGGCGATCGGCGAGCAGGCGCCGCAGCCCGGCATGGCGGCCGGGATCGACCTGACCGGGGCCGGTCATGAAGGGCATGCCGATGTCGTGGAATTCGCCGTTGGAGAAGGCCGGGCCGACATGGCAGAGATGGCAGCGCCCCTCGCCGATGAACAGGCGCAGCCCGCGCAGCGCGGCCGCGGGGTAGCGCGCCATCGCGGCCTGGTCGTCGCGGGCGAGGGCATCGCGGAAGTCATCGAAGGCGGTGCGCGGTGAGCGCAGGCTGGCCAGCCAGGCCCCGATCGCCTTGGCGGCATCGACCAGATCGGCCTCGTCGGGCCGGGTGCCTGGCGGCAAGGCGCCGGGGCCGGCCGCGGCACGGGCGCGGGCGAGCAGTTCGGCCAGCGCCGGCCGCTCGCGGATGGCGCGCGCCACTCCCGCGGCCGTGGCGCCCATCTCGCGCGGATCGAGCAGCGGGCGCAGGCTGGCTGCCCAGAGGCTGTCGCTGCCCCCGTCCCAGCCGAACCAGCGTTGCAGGGCGAGGTCGTTCAGCCCCTGCGTGTTGCGCGCCAGCGGGGCGACTCCCTGCGCGGTGGGCAGGCCGTCGGTGAAGCCGCGCGCCGGGTCGTGGCAGCTGCGGCAGGCCAGGCGGCCATCGCCCGACAGCGCCGGCTCGTCAAAGAGCAGGCGCCCGAGCGCCTGGGCTGGCGCCAGGCCCGAGAAGCGGTTGCCGGGGTCGCCCGGGGTGGGGCCCGGCCAGGGGCCGTGGGAGAGCACCTGCGCGCGCTCGGCCGGGCTGAGCGGCGGCCCGGGCGGCTCGGTGCCGGCCCGGGCCAGCAGCGGGATGCCGGGCAGCGCGGGTGCGAGGCTCGTCAGGGCCATGGCCATGGCCAGCAGGAGCCTGCCCGCCCGAGGGCTCATGGCAGCAGGATCTCTTGCCTGAGCCGCTGGCCGCCACCCGGCCCGCGGGCCTCGAGCACCAGTTCCCAGCGGCCGGGCATGTGCATGAGCAGACCGTCGGCCTGGAAGTGACGCTCATCGAGGCGGCGCACCTGCGGCCGGTAGTTCATGCCGTGGCGGTGCTCGGGCATGGTCGCGTCCACGCCCAGGCTGTCGATGCGCCGGCCCGGCTCGCCGGGGCACAGCGCGATGTGCAGCGAGAAGCGCTCGCCCACGCGCGGGGCCGGCGGATCGGCGCGCACGCTCATGGCCATCCCCGGCGCGCTCAGGCGCCAGCCGCCGGCCGGAGCCGGGCAGTCTGCGTCGGCTGCGGCGGCGCGATGGGCCTGCCACACCGGCAGCAGCAGCGCCTCGGCGTTGCGCCAGGCGATGCGCTCGGCCAGCGCCGGCGGCAGCGCCGCCAGCCAGCCGCGCGCCCACTCGGCGTGGGCCGGGATGTAGTGCAGGCGTTCCGGCGTGAAGGTGTCGGTGCCGAGCATGAATCGCTCGGGGAACTCCTCGAAGGCCGCGCGCCAGTCCGGATCGACCTCGCCACGGCTGCCCGGGTCGTTGCGGAAGGCAAGGTCGGCCCACAGCTGCGGATGTCGGCGCAGCATCTCGCGCACCGCGGCCGGCCGCTCGAAGCCGGCATGCGCCCACAGGATGCGCGCCTGCGGGTACTGCGCGAACAGGCGCTCGATGGCATCGGCATCGGAGTGGGCATGCAGGATGAGCCGATGCTCGCGGGCGAGCGCGACCATGCGCCGCGGCACCGGCAGGTCGGCGTCGGCGCCATACAGATGGAACTCGCCGATCGCGGCGTAGCGGAAGCGCCGCAGCCGGTCCTCGAGGTGGGGGATGATCGACGGGTCGCGGGTCCAGCCCGAGGCGTCGGCGCGGGTCCGGTAGGGACGCAGGCTGGGCACCACCAGCTCGGGCGCGGCCTGATGCAGACGCTGGGTGCCCTCGTCGTCGGAACTCGACACCAGCGCCAGCCGCAGGCCGGCCTGCCGCATCAGGCCGATCACCTCGGCCGTGGGCACCAGCGTCCAGGCGTCGTGGCTGTAGTGGATGTGCGCGTCGGCGATCGGCAGGCCGGCCGCGGACCCGCGCCCGGCCAGGGGCAGCAGCAGCAGCAGGGCCAGACACGCCGGCGCGATGCGGCGGGCCGGCCGCCGCGACAGGGTGGGTTCAGGGGGCATGCGCATCCCGCAGGGCATCGGTCAGCGATCACGATAGCCGAAGCGAAGCCCGGGGCGCTTAAACTCCCGGCCACCGTCGCGCCCACCGGAGCCCCGCCATGCCGCGTTTCGCCGCCAATCTCTCCATGATGTACACCGAGGTGCCGTTCCTCGACCGTTTCGCGGCCTGCGCGCGCGACGGCTTCCGCGCGGTGGAGTTCCTGTTCCCCTACGAGCATCCTGCCGCCGAGATCGCCGCCCGCCTGCGCGACAACGGCCTGCAGCAGGTGCTGTTCAACGCCCCGCCCGGCGACTTCGGCGCCGGCGAGCGCGGCATCGCCAGCCTGCCCGGCCGCGAGGACGAGTTCCGCCGCGGCATCGACACCGCGATCGCCTACGCCGCGGCGCTGGGCTGCCCGCGGCTGCATGTCATGGCCGGCCTGGTGCGCGATCCGGCGCAGCGGCAGGCGCAATGGGCGATCTACGCCGAGCGCCTTGCCTGGGCCGCGCAGCGTCTGGCGCAGGCCGGGCTCGACACCCTGATCGAGCCGATCAACACCCGCGACATCCCCGGCTACCTGCTCAACACCCAGGCCCAGGCCCATGACCTGCGCGCGCAGATCGGACAGCCGCGGCTCAAGGTGCAGATGGACCTCTATCACTGCCAGATCGTCGAGGGCGATGTGGCCATGAAGATCCGCCGCCACATCGACGGCGTGGGCCATGTGCAGATCGCCGGCGTGCCGCAGCGCCACGAGCCCGACCTCGGCGAGCTGCACCATCCCTATCTCTTCGCCGTGCTCGACGAGGTCGGCTACACCGGCTGGATCGGCTGCGAGTACCGGCCGCGGGCCGGCACCAGCGCCGGGCTGGGCTGGATCCGGCCCTGGCTGCCATTGGTGTCAGAATGACGGGTTCGGCCTCTTTCGCGCCCCGCCCCGCCGTGACCGTGACACCCGCCCCCACCCTGCATCAGTCCACGCTGCACTCCCTGCCGTTGCTTGGCCGCGGCAAGGTCCGCGACAACTACGCGCTCGGCGAAGACCGCCTGCTGATCGTCACCTCCGACCGGCTCTCGGCCTTCGATGTGGTGATGGCCGAGCCCATTCCCGACAAGGGCCGGGTGCTCAACCGCATGGCGCTCTTCTGGTTCGATCGGCTGGCCGATGTGGTGCCCAACCATCTCACCGGCATCGACCCCGAGACCGTGGTGGCGGCCGACGAGCGCGCGCAGGTGCGCGATCGGGCCATGGTGGTCAAGCGGCTGCGGCCCATCCTGGTCGAGGCGGTGGTGCGCGGCTACCTGATCGGTTCCGGCTGGAAGGACTACCAGGCCAGCGGCGCGGTCTGCGGCATCCGGCTGCCGGCCGGCCTCGCGCAGGCCGAGCGGCTTCCCGAGCCGATCTTCACGCCCGCGGCCAAGGCCGAGCGCGGCGAGCACGACGAGAACATCGGCTTCGACGAGATGTCGGCGCGCATCGGCGCCACCCTTGCGCAGCAGATCCGCGAGATCAGCCTCGAGCTCTACCGGCGCGCGAGCGAGTACGCGGCCACCCGCGGCATCCTGATCGCCGACACCAAGTTCGAGTTCGGGCTCGATGACGCCGGCCGGCTGCACCTCATGGACGAGGTGCTCACCGCCGACTCCTCGCGCTTCTGGCCGGCCGACAGCTACCGGCCCGGCATCTCGCCGCCGTCCTTCGACAAGCAGTTCGTGCGCGACTACCTCGAGGGCCTCGACTGGGACAAGCGCCCGCCTGCGCCGCCGCTGCCGCCCGAGGTGATCGCGCGCACCGCCGACAAGTACCGCGAGGCGCTGGTGCGCATCACCGGCCGCGGGCTGGACTGAATGCCGGGAGATCCGATGAGCGATACGCAGCCCCTGGTGGGCGTGGTGATGGGCAGCAGCAGCGACTGGGAGGTCATGCAGCACGCGGTGGCCATCCTCGCCGAACTGCAGGTGCCCCATGAGGCCGCGGTGGTGTCGGCCCACCGCATGCCCGACGAGATGTTCCGCTATGCCGAGCAGGCCGCCGGGCGCGGCCTGCGCGCGATCGTCGCCGGCGCCGGCGGCGCGGCGCATCTGCCGGGCATGCTGGCCGCCAAGACCCTGGTGCCGGTCTACGGCGTGCCGGTGCCCTCGCGCTATCTGCGCGGCGAAGACTCCCTGCTGTCCATCGTGCAGATGCCGCGCGGCGTGCCGGTGGCCACCTTCGCCATCGGCGAGGCCGGGGCGGCCAATGCCGCGCTGCATGCGGTGGCGGCCATCGCCCTGACCGATGCCGCGCTCGCGCAGCGCCTGGCCGCCTACCGGGCCCGCCAGACCGCCGCGGCGCAGGCCATGCGCGTGCCGCCGGCATGAGCGTGGATGTCACCCTGACCGCGCCGCTGCCGCCCGGCAGCTGGCTGGGCGTGCTCGGCGGCGGCCAGCTCGGCCGGATGTTCTGCGCGGCCGCGCAGGCCATGGGCTACCGGGTGTGCGTGCTCGACCCCGACCCGGCCAGCCCCGCCGGCGCCGTGGCCGACCGCCATCTGCGCGCCGGCTACCTCGACGCATCGGCGCTCGACGAGCTGGCCGCGCTGTGCGGCGCGGTCACCACCGAGTTCGAGAATGTGCCTGCGGCGGCGCTCGAACGCCTCGCGCAGCGCCGTCCGGTGGCCCCGGCGGCGGCCTGCGTGGCGGTGGCCCAGGACCGCATCGCCGAGAAGACCTTCGCCACCGGCTGCGGCCTGCCGGTGGCGCCCTGGATCGCGGTCCGCGGCGACGCCGATCTGGCCGAGGCCGGTCCGGCCTGCTTTCCCGCCATCCTGAAGGCCGCGCGCCTGGGCTATGACGGCAAGGGTCAGGCCCGGGTGGCCGATCGGGAGCAGGCGCTCGCGGCCTTTGCCGCGATGGGCGGCGTGCCCTGCGTGCTCGAGCGCCAGCTCGCCCTCGCCCTCGAGCTCTCGGTGCTGGTCGCCCGCGGCTTCGACGGCCGCTGCACGGTGTTTCCGGTGGCCGAGAACGAGCACCGCAACGGCATCCTGGCGCGCAGCATCGTGCCGGCCCGGGTGCCCGAGGCGGTGGCCGCGCAGGCGATCGAGGCCGCCGGCCGGCTCGCGCAGGCCCTGGGCTATGTCGGCGTGCTCTGCGTGGAGTTCTTCCTGCTGGCCGACGGCAGCCTGGTGGTCAACGAGATGGCGCCGCGGCCGCACAACTCCGGGCACTGGTCGATCGATGCCTGCGTGAGCAGTCAGTTCGAGCAGCAGGCCCGGGTGCTGGCCGGCTGGCCGGCGGGCGGCACCCGGCAGCTCGCGCCGGCGGTCATGCTCAACCTGCTCGGCGATCTCTGGTTCCCGCAGCCTGGCGGCCCGGCGCGCGAGCCCGACTGGGCGCGGGTGCTGGCCCAGCCCGAGGCCAAGCTGCATCTCTACGGCAAGCATGAGCCACGCCCCGGTCGCAAGATGGGCCACATCACGGTCATGGCCGACACCGCCGAGGCGGCCTGGTCGCTCGCCCTGCGCCTGGAACGCGAGCTCGGGCCCGGCGCCGGCGCGGCGGGCCACTGAGCCCGCCATCCCCGTCATGCCGATCCTGCCCGCCGAGCCCGCGGTCATCGAGCGCGCCGCGCGGATGCTGCGCGAGGGCGGGGTGGTGGCCCTGCCCACCGAGACGGTCTACGGGCTGGGCGCCGACGCCGGCAGCCCCGAGGGCGTGGCGCAGGTCTACCGCATCAAGGGCCGGCCGGCCGATCACCCGCTGATCGTGCATGTGCTCGACATCGCGCAGGCCGGCTTCTGGGCGCTGCCCGACCCGCGCGCCGAGGCGCTGGCCCGGGCGTTCTGGCCCGGGCCGCTCACCCTGATCCTGCGCCGCGCGCCGGGCGCGCCGGCGGCGGCCTGCGGTGGCGAGTCCACCATCGGCCTGCGCGCGCCTTCGCATCCGGTGGCGCGCGCGCTGCTGGCGGCGCTGCGCGCGCTGGGCGGGCAGGGCATCGCCGCGCCCTCGGCCAACCGCTTCGGGCGGGTGAGCCCCACCCGCGCCGCCCATGTGCAAGCCGACCTTGGCGAGGAGGTGCCGCTGATCATCGACGGCGGCGAGTGCGCCGTCGGCCTCGAGTCGACCATCGTCGACCTGTCGCGGCCGCAGGCCACCCTGCTGCGGCCCGGCGGCATCGACGCCGCCGCCATAGCGGCGGTGCTCGGCGCGCCGCTGCGCGCCCGCGACGCGCAGGCGCCGCGGGCTTCGGGCACCCTGGCCGCGCACTATGCGCCGCGCACGCCGCTCGAGCTGGTCGCGCCGGCCGCGCTCGCGCAGCGGGTGGCGATGCTTGCCGCGCGGGGCGTGGCGGTGGCGGTGTGGTCGCGCCAGCCGCAGGCCGGCGCGCGCTGGCGCGGCGCCCCCGACGAGCCGGCCGCCTATGGCCACGAGCTCTACGACGCGCTGCGCCAGCTCGATGCCATCGGCGCGACCCGCCTGCTCATCGAGACCCCGCCCGCCGGCCCTGCCTGGGAGGCGGTGCACGACCGCCTCTCGCGCGCTGCCGCAACCTTCGCTCCTGCTTCGCCATGATCGATCTCTTCAGCGACACCCAGACCCGGCCCACCGCCGCCATGCGCCAGGCCATCGCCCAGGCCGAGGTCGGCGACGAGCAGCGTTTCGAAGACCCGACCACCAACCGGCTGCGCGAGCGGGTGTGCGAACTGCTCGGCGTCGAGGACGCGGTGTTCCTGCCCTCGGGCACGATGTGCAACGAGATCGCCATCGCCGTGCACTGCCGCCCGGGCGACGAGGTGATCGCCGAGGCCAGCTCGCACATCATCCACTACGAGGGCGGCGGTCCGGCCGCGCTGGCCGGCGTGATGCTGCGGCCGGTGAGCGCGCCGCCCGAGGGGGTGCCGGGCACCTTCGATGGCGCGGCGCTGCAGGCTGCGGTGCGCGCCGAAAGCCGGTATGTGCCGCGCAGCCGCCTGGTGGCCGTGGAGCAGACCGCCAACACCGCCGGCGGGCGGGTCTGGCCGCTCGCGCTGTTGCGCGAGGTGCGCGATGCCGCCCGGGCGCTGGGCCTGGCCAGCCATGTGGATGGCGCGCGCCTCATGAACGCGGTGGTGGCCAGCGGCGTGTCGGCCCGCGATCAGCTCGCGGGTTTCGACTCCGCCTGGATCGACTTCTCCAAGGGCCTGGGCTGTCCGGTGGGCGCGGCGCTGGCGGGCAGCCGCGACTTCATCCGCGAGGCCTGGCGGCTCAAGCAGCGCTGGGGCGGGGCCATGCGCCAGTCGGGCATGCTGGCCGCGGCCGCGCTGCATGCCCTCGACCATCATGTCGAGCGCCTGGCCGACGACCATGCCAATGCCCGGCTGCTGGCGGTGGCCCTGGCCGAACTGCCCGGGGTGCGCATCGACCCGGCCACGGTGCAGACCAACCTGGTCTATTTCGATGTCACCGGCACCGGCCTGTCCTCCGATCGGGTGGTGGCCGAGCTGGGCATTCGAGGTGTCCGGATGGGTGCGTTCGGACCCGACCGGATCCGCGCGGTCACGCATCTGGATGTCAACCGCGAGCAGGTGCTGCGCGCCGCTGACGCAATGCGAGACGTGATTTCAGCTTGCAAACCCTGAGGCCGGAAAGGCCTGTGAGACACTCGCCCGCGGAGCCCGCCCCATGACCCAAGCCATCGCCTCGCTGCCTGCGTACCAGACCCTGCTCACCCGCGCCGAGGGCGAGCATGTGCTGCTGGTCACCCTCAATCGCCCCGAGGTCCGCAACGCCGCCAACACCCAGATGTGGCACGACCTGCTCGACCTCTGGACCCGTCTGGAGGCCGAGCCCGGGGCGGTGCGCTGCGTGGTGCTCACCGGCGCCGGCACCCAGGCCTTCTGCGCCGGTGGCGATCTCAAGGAGCGCGACGGCATGACTGCCGCCACCTGGCGCCATCAGCACGCCCTGATCGAGCGCCAGTACCGGGCCATGATCGACTTTCCGCTGCCGGTCATCGCCGCGGTCAACGGCCATGCCTTCGCCGGCGGCTTCGAGGTCATGCTCGCCTGCGACTTCGCCTACGCGGTGCCGGCCGCGCGTTTCGCGCTCACCGAGGTCACGCTCGGCATCATGCCCGGCGCCGGCGGCACGCAGCTGCTGCCGCGCGCGGTGGGCGAGCGCCGGGCCCGCGAGATCCTGCTCACCGGCAAGCCCTTCACCGCCGCCCAGGCCTTCGAGTGGGGCGCGCTCAACGGGCTGTGCGAGCCCGAGGCGCTGCTGCCCACCGTGCTCGGGCTGGCCACCACCATTGCCGGCAACGCGCCGCTGTCGGTGCGTCAGGCCAAGAAGTCGGTGCGCTTCGGCATGCAGATGGATCTGCAGACCGCGCTGCGCTACGAGGCCGAGGCCTACGATCACCTCGTCGACACCGAAGACCGCCTCGAGGGCGTGCGCGCCTTCAACGAGAAGCGCAAGCCGGTGTTTCGGGGCCGCTGACCTCGCGCGGCCCTCACCCCGAACCCAACCAACGGAGAAGACAGATGGGAATGCTCGAAGGCAAGACGGTGATCGTCACCGGTGCCGGCCGCGGCATCGGCCGTGATTTCGCGCTCGTGATGGCCGCCGAAGGCGCCAATGTGGTCGTCAACGACCTCGGCGGCGACGCCACCGGCGAGGGCGCCGACCTCAGCCCCGCGCAGCAGGTGGTGGAAGAGATCCGCGCCGCCGGCGGCAAGGCGGTGGTCAACGGCGACAGCGTCGCCTCCTGGGAAGGCGCCAACCGCATCATCAAGACCGCGGTCGATGCCTTCGGCACCGTCCACGGCGTGGTCAACAACGCCGGCATCCTGCGCGACCGCATCTTCCACCAGATGTCGGTGGACGAGTGGAAGGCGGTGATCGATGTGCACCTCAACGGCAGCTTCTACATGGCCCGCGCGGTGGCGCCGATCTTCCGCTCCGAGGGGCGCGGGCGCTTCGTGCACATGACCTCCACCTCGGGCCTGATCGGCAATTTCGGCCAGGCCAACTACGCCGCCGCCAAGCTCGGCATCGTCGGCCTGTCCAAGTCCATCGCGCTCGACATGCAGCGCTATGGCGTGACCTCCAACTGCATCTCGCCGTTCGCCTGGAGCCGCCTGATCGGCACCATCCCGACCGACACCCCCGAGCAGGCCGCGCGGGTCGAGCGCATGAAGACCATGGAGACCGGCAAGATCGCCCCGCTGGCCGCCTTCCTCATGAGCGACGCCTCGGCCGAGGTCAGCGGCCAGATCTTCGGCGTGCGCGCCAACGAGATCTTCCTGATGGGCCAGAGCCGGCCGATCCGCTCGGTGCACCGCGCCGAGGGCTGGACGCCCGACACCGTGGCCAGCCATGCCATTCCGGCGCTGCGCGCCTCCTTCTACAAGCTGGAGCGCTCGGCCGATGTGTTCAGCTGGGACCCCATCTGAGCCGGCGGGCGCAGCCATGAGCCGGCCCAAGGCGGTGCCCACCGTGCAGGTCTCCAACCACCGGGTGATCGTCACCGAGTGGCGCTTCGCCCCTGGCGCCGAGACCGGCTGGCACCGGCACGGCCACGACTATGTGGTGGTGCCGCAGACCCATGGCCTGCTGCTGCTCGAGACCCCGGAGGGCCGGAAGCAGGCGCCGCTGGTGGCCGGGCAGAGCTACTACCGCGATGCCGGCGTCGAGCACAATGTGATCAACGGCAGCGACCACGAGGTGGTGTTCGTCGAGATCGAGGCGCGCTGAGCGCGCTGCTCAGGCCAGGCGCAGCGGCAGCGCGCGCAGGCGCTGGCCGGTCAGCGCGAACACCGCGTTGCCCACCGCCGGGGCGATGGTCGCCGCCGGCGGCTCGCCGGCGCCTTCGGGCGCTTCGGCGCTGTCGATGATCAGCGTCTCGATGGCCGGTGATTCGGCCATGCGCAGTTGCGGCTGGTCGTGGAAGTTGTTCTGGACGACCGCGCCGTTCTCGATGCGCACCCCGCCGTAGAGCGCGGCCGACAGTCCGAACACGATGCCGCCCTCCACCTGCTGGCGCAGCAGGCGCGGGTTGACCACCGTGCCGCAGTCGATCGCGCACACCACCCGGTGCACGCGGATGCGCTTGTCGGGGCCGAGGGACACCTCGGCCACCTGCGCCACGATCGCCCCGAAGGACTGGTGCAGCGCCACGCCGCGGGCCGCGGGGGCGCCATCGGGCGCGGGCGCCACCGGCGTGCCCCAGCCGGCCGCGTCGGCCGCGCGCCGCAGCACCGCGAGATGGCGGGGATGGGCGGCGAGCAGCGCGGCGCGGAAGGCGACCGGGTCCTTGCCCGCGGCCGCTGCCGCCTCGTCCAGGAAGCACTCCTTGAAGAAGGCCTGGTGGGAATGGCCCACCGAGCGCCAGAAGCCCACCGGCACCGGCGCGTCGACCACCTGGTGCGCCACCCGCGCGTGGGGCCATTCATAGGGCTGGTCGAAACCGCCCTCGGCGGTGGTCTTGTCGGGCCCGGGCACACGCCATCCGAAGTAGCGGTGCAGCGCCTGCGGCACCACGGCCTGACCGGCCGAGACGCTGAGCCAGGCCCGCAGCGAGCCGTCGGCCGCCAGGCCGGCCTTGAGCCGGGCGACGCAGGCCGGGCGATAACAGTCGTGGGTGGTGTCCTCCTCGCGCGACCAGACCGTCTGCACCGGCACGCCCGGCATCTGGCGCGCGATCTCGGCCGCCTGGGCGATGAAGTCGATCTCCAGGCGGCGACCGAAGGCCCCGCCGATCGGCAGGATGTTCACCTGCACCCGCTTTCGGGGCAGATCCAGCACCCTGGCCACGGCCATCCGGGCGAGGTCGGGCACCTGGGTGCCCACCCAGACCTCGGCCGAGTCGGCGTCGCAACGCACCGTGCAGTTCAGCGGCTCGAGCGCGGCGTGGGCGAGGTAGGGCGCCTGGTAGGTGGCCTCGATCACGCGCGAGTTGGCGAGCGCACCGGCGGCGTCGCCGCGGCTCAGGTAGGCGAAACCGGCATCGTCGGCGCGAGTGGCCGCCACCAGCGTGCCCATGAAGGCCTCGCTCGAAAAGCCCGCCGCGGGGCCTGCATGCCAGGTCACGGCCGCCGCGTCGGGTTTTGCCAGCGCCGTCACCGCCGACTGAGCCTGCCAGCCTGTGTCGGCGATCACCGCCACCGCGCCGCTCGCGCCATGTCGGCCGGTGATCGCGAACACGGCCCGCACCCCGGGCTTCGCGAGGGCAGGCGCCGCATTCAGACTGGCGACCGCGCCGCCCAGCGTGGGGCACATCAGGACCCGTGCGTGGCGCATTCCCGCCAGGCGCTGGTCGATGCCGAAGGCATTGCCGCCGATCAGCTTGGCCGCGGTGTCGTTGCGCGGCACCGGGCGGCCGATGAATCGGCGCTGGCCGGCCGGCTTGAGCGGCGGGCGGGCCGGCAGCGGCAGGGCCGCCGCCGCCGCCGCGAGTTCGCCGAAGCGCGCGCGGTGCCCGGCGGGATGGCTGACCTGCCCTTCGGCCACGGCGCACTCGGCGGCCGGCACGCCCCAGCGGGC
>JAGWVN010000019.1 GCA_018970865.1 Betaproteobacteria bacterium | reverse complement strand
CGTGCGCGATGCCCGCATCAACATGATCTACGAGGGCACCAACACCATCCAGTCGCTCGATCTGCTCGCCCGCAAGGTGCTCGGTGACGGAGGCGCCCGCCTGCGCGCCTTCGGCGCGCTGATCGCCGATCTGGTGCGTCGCGAATCGGGCCGTCCCGACATGGCCGAGTTCATCGCGCCGCTGGCCGATCTCGGCGGTCGGGTCGAGACCCTCACCGTCGAGATCGGCACCCGCGCGCTGCGCGATCCCGACGAGGCCGGGGCCGCCGCGGTCGACTACCTGCGCGTGATCGGCCATCTGGTCTTCGCGTACTTCTGGGCGCGGATCGCCCGCGTGGCGCTCGACCATCCCGACGACGACTTCCATCGGGGCAAGCTCGCGGTCGCGCGCTTCTACTTCGCCCGGCTGCTGCCCGAGACCGAATCGGCCATCCGCGGCGCGCGCGCCGGCGCGGCCAGTCTGATGGCGCTGGACGCGGCGCTGTTCTAGCGCCCCCGCAGGCTTCCGGCCGCACCCGGCCCGCCATGCCCGCCGACCTGCCGCCCCTGCTCTGGGAACTGGCCCTCGCGCCGGTGCTGCTGCTGCAGGGCCGGCGCGTGCGGCGGCACACGCCGGTGCTCCCCGAAGCCCCCGGCCCGCGCGAGGGTTGCATCGGCGCCGATGGCGCGGCCGGTTCCGCGCCCGGCGGGGGCGGCGCGTCCACCGCCCCCGCCGCGTCCACCGCCCCCGCCGCGTCCACCGCCCCCGCCGCCCCCGCCGCGGCCCCCCTGCGCCTGCTGATCGCGGGCGACTCCGCGGTGGCTGGCGTGGGGGTCGATCGTCTCGATCAGGCCATGGCCGTCCACTTCGCCGCCGGGCTCGCCGCGCGGCTGAACCGTCCGGTGCGCTGGCGGGTGCGCGCCCGCACCGGGCTCGATGCCCGCGGCCTGCGGGCGCTGCTCGAGGCCGAACCTGTGGAGCCGGCCGACCTGATCCTGGTGGCGATCGGGGTCAACGATGTCACCGGCCGCACGGCGCGACCGCGCTGGCTGGCCGATCTTGCGGCGCTGCGCGAGCGCTTGCTGGCCGATTCGCCGGATGCCCGCCTGCTGTGGGCCGGACTGCCGCCAATGCAGTCCTTCGATGCCCTGCCGCGCCCGCTCAATGCCTACCTGGGCGCCCGGGCCCGGCAGCTCGAAGCCGCGCTGGCGCGCTGGTCGGCCACCGACCCGCGCATGAACCACCTGCCGGTGCCGCTCGCGCCCGGCGATGGCATGATGGCAAGCGATGGATTCCATCCCGGACCGCGGGGCCACCGGCACTGGGGCGAGCAGCTCGCGCGGGCCGCCAGCGCCGTCTGGGCCGACCCCGCCCGCACCACCCCAAGCGCCTCATGAGTCCTTTCGCGCACACGCCGCCAACCCCGCCGATACACTGGCGCGAGCCCGGCCGTGCCTGGTGGCTGCTGTCGGCCCTGTATCCGCTGCTGCCGCTCACCGGCGTGGCCGCCCATGGTCTGAGCGGCAGCGAGCTCGCCCTCGGCCTGCCGCTGCTGATCGCCTACGGCCTGATGCCCCTGGCCGACTGGCTGGTCGGCGAAGACGACGCCAATCCGCCGGAGTCGGCGCTCGCTGCGCTCCAGGAAGACCGCTTCTACCGCCGCCTCACCTGGCTGGCCGTCCCCCTCCACTTCCTCAGTCTGCTGGCGTGCGCCGCCTGGGCCGGCACGCAGACCCTCTCCTTCGCGGGCCTGCTCGCGCTCGCGGTGGTGGCCGGCCTGGGCTCGGGTCTGGCGCTGAACACCGGCCACGAACTCGGCCACAAGCGCGACCGCCTCGAGCAGTGGCTGGCCCGGGTGGTGCTGGCGCTGCCGGCCTATGGCCACTTCACGGTCGAGCACGGCCAGGGGCATCACCGCTGGGTGGCCACGCCGCATGACTGCGCCAGCGCCCGCATGGGCGAGAACATCTATCGCTTCGCGCTGCGCGAGATGCCGGGCAGCGTGGTGAGGGCCTGGCGGCTGGAGGCCGAGCGGCTGCGGGGGCTCGGCCTGCCGGTGTTCGGCCCGGCCAATGCCGTGCTGCAGTCCTGGGCGCTCACGCTGGTGCTGCAGGGCGGCCTGGTGCTGGCCCTGGGCTGGCTGATGCTGCCCTTCCTGCTGGTGCACAACGCGGTTGCCTGGTGGCAGCTCACCTGCGCCAACTACATCGAGCACTACGGGCTGCTGCGCGAGCGCCGACCCGACGGCAGCTGGGAACCGCCGCGCCCGCATCACGCCTGGAACGCCAATCACCGGGTCAGCAACCGGGTGCTCTTCCACCTGCAGCGTCACTCCGACCACCATGCCAATCCCTCGCGCCGCTACCAGGCCCTGCGCAGCTTTCCCGATCTGCCCAGTCTGCCCAGCGGCTATTTCGGCATGTTCGTGATCGCCATGCTGCCGCCGCTCTGGTTCCGGGTGATGGATCCCCGCCTGCTCGCGCTGCCGCAGGTGCGCGGTGACCTGAGCCGGGTCAATCGTCTGACCGAGGCGCGGCCGCCTGCCTGAGCGGGCGCCGGGCAGACCCGGAGCCATGCGGCCCCCGGCGGCGCTCCCGTGCCGACCGGGCGCCGGGCCGCGTCGCCCGCCCCTGCTACGATCGGCCGATGCGACACGCTCCCAGCCTGCCCCTGCCGGCGCCTGCCGATGCCCGCCCGCGGGGCGACTGGCGCACCATCCGATCGCTGCTTCCCTACCTCTGGGAGTACCGGGGCCGGGTGCTGTTCGCCCTGCTGTGCCTGGTCGGCGCCAAGGCCGCCAATGTCGGCGTGCCGGTGCTGCTCAAGGGCATCGTCGATCAGCTCACCCCCACCAGTGGCGCACAGGCCGCGCTCGCGGTGCCGATCGCGCTGGTGCTCGCCTACGGCGCGCTGCGCCTGTCCACCACGGTGTTCACCGAGCTGCGCGAGCTGGTCTTCGCCAAGGTCACCGAGCACGCGGTGCGGCGGGTGGCGCTGCAGGTCTTCGCGCACCTGCACGCGCTGTCGCTGCGCTTCCATCTCGAGCGGCAGACCGGGGGGCTCACCCGCGACATCGAGCGCGGCACCCGGGCGATCTCCTCGCTGGTCAGCTACACGCTCTACAGCATCCTGCCCACGCTGGTCGAGATCGCGCTGGTGCTGGGCTATCTCTTCCTGCACTACGACATCTGGTTCACCGCCATCACCGTCGGCGCGCTGGTGATCTATGTGATCTTCACGGTCACGGTCACGGAGTGGCGCACGCAGTTCCGACGCACCATGAACGAGCTCGACTCGCGGGCCAACACCCGCGCGATCGATTCGCTGCTCAACTACGAGACCGTCAAGTACTTCGGCAACGAGGCCTTCGAGACCCGCCGCTACGACGAGACCCTGCAGCGCTACGAACGCGCCAAGCTCAAGAGCCAGACCACGCTCTCGCTGCTGAACACCGGCCAGTCGATGATCATTGCGGTGGCGGTCACGCTGATGGTCTGGCGCGCCACGGTGGGGGTTGCGCAGGGCACCATGACCCTGGGCGATCTGGTGCTGGTCAACGGCTTCATGATCCAGCTGTATGTGCCGCTCAACTTCCTGGGCGTGCTGTACCGCGAGATCAAGCAGGGCCTCACCGACCTCGATCGCATGTTCTCGCTGCTGCAGGCCAACCGCGAGATCGAGGACGCCCCCGGCGCGCCGGCGCTGGTGGCTGGCAAGGGGCCGCGGGTGGTGTTCGACGCGGTGTCATTCCGCTATGACGAGCGCCGCCCCATCCTGGAGGGCGTGAGCTTCACGATCGAGCCGGGCACCACCACCGCGGTGGTGGGCGCCAGCGGCGCGGGCAAGTCCACGCTCGGACGCCTGCTGTTCCGCTTCTACGATGTCTCGGCCGGCCGCATCCTCATCGACGGCCAGGACATCCGGTCGGTCACCCAGGCCAGCCTGCGCGCGGCAGTGGGCATCGTCCCGCAGGACACCGTGCTCTTCAACGACAGCCTGCGCTACAACGTGGCCTACGGCCGGCCCGATGCCGACGATGCCGCGGTGGAGGCGGCCGCGCGCGCCGCCCAGCTCGATGCCTTCATCGCGGCCCTGCCCGAGGGCTGGCGCACCTCGGTGGGTGAGCGCGGCCTGAAGCTCTCGGGCGGCGAGAAGCAGCGCGTGGCGATTGCCCGCATGCTGCTGAAGAACCCGCCGGTGCTGATCCTGGACGAGGCCACCTCGGCCCTCGACAGCCGCAACGAGCAGGCCATCCAGGAGGCCCTGCGGCGTGTGGCCGCGGGCCGGACCACCCTGGTGATCGCGCACCGGCTCTCCACCGTGGTGGATGCCGAGCAGATCCTGGTGATGCAGCAGGGCCGCATCGTGGAGCGCGGCACGCATGACCAGCTGCTTTCGCAGGGTGGCGCCTACGCGGCGATGTGGGCGCTGCAGCAGGCGCAGCGCGACGAGCTGACGGACTGAGAGCCCGGTGTTGGCCGATCAGCGCCGGTAGCGGTGGTAGTAGTGGGGATAGGGCCGGTACCAGCCCGGGCCGCCCCAGGCAAAGCCCCAGGAGGGGCCGTACCAGTAGGCCCGCGGCGGATAGGGCGGGCCCCAGACCCAGGGCTGCGCGTAGACCACCACCGGCGGATCGCGGACCACCACGCCCTGCGGCACCCCGCCGTTGGCCACCAGCGCGCCGCTTTGCGCCGGCGCGGCGCGCAGGGACTGCAGCAGCTCGGGGCTGGCGCCTGCAGCGCCGAGCACATCGACATCGGCCGGGGCCAGGGCGGCGCGCAGGCCGCGGGCCTGGGCATCGGCCGCGATCTCGGTCTGGGGACGGCCGGCCTTGAGCATCTGGAGCAGTTCGCCCACCGAGATGCCCGGCGGCACCGCAGGCGCGGCGGCCTGGGCCGGGATGGCGACGCCGCCTTGCGGCATGACCTGGTAGGTGGTGCAGCCCTGGGCCGAGCCGAGCAGCGCGCCCAGCAGTGCGAGAAGCGACAGGCGACGGATCATGAGGGAATCTCCAGGACGGGCCCAGGATGGGCGCAGGCGGGCGGCGACACCGTTCCGGTGAACGGCGAGACTGCGCCCGGCGTTGACCCGCGGCACCGGGCGTTACACTTCCTTACCCTGGCGCCCTTTTCCCTTTCGGAGACCTCATGAGCACCCACCGGATCGCGGTGATCGCCGGCGACGGCATCGGCAAGGAAGTCATGCCCGAGGGCCTGCGCGTGCTGCGCGCGGCCGCCCGGCGCTTCGGCATCGGCCTGAGCTTCGACGAGTTCGACTTCGCCAGCTGCGACTACTACGCGCGCCACGGCGAGATGATGCCCGCCGACTGGAAGGCGCGCATCGGCGGCCATGACGCCATCTACTTCGGCGCGGTGGGCTGGCCGGCCAGCGTGCCCGACCATGTCTCGCTGTGGGGCTCGCTGCTGCTGTTCCGCCGCGAGTTCGACCAGTACATCAACCTGCGGCCGGTGCGGCTGATGCCCGGCGTGCCCAGCCCGCTGGCCAACCGCAAGCCCGGCGACATCGACTTCTATGTGGTGCGCGAGAACACCGAGGGCGAGTACTCCTCGGTGGGCGGCAAGATGTTTCCCGGCACCGAGCGCGAGTTCGTGCTGCAGGAGTCGGTGTTCACGCGGGTGGGTGTCGACCGGGTGCTGCGCTACGCCTTCGAGCTGGCGCGCTCGCGCCCGAAGAAGCACCTCACCTCGGCCACCAAGTCGAACGGCATCTTCATCTCGATGCCGTACTGGGACGAGCGGGTGGCCGAGATGGCCGCCGGCTACCCGGATGTGAAGCTCGACAAGTTCCACATCGACATCCTCACCGCGCACTTCGTGCGCAACCCGCACTGGTTCGATGTGGTGGTGGCCTCCAACCTGTTCGGCGACATCCTGTCCGACCTCGGCCCGGCCTGCACCGGCACCATCGGCATCGCGCCGTCGGCCAACATCAATCCCGAGCGGCGTTTCCCGTCGCTGTTCGAGCCGGTGCACGGCTCGGCGCCCGACATCTATGGCCGCGGCATCGCCAACCCTATCGGCCAGATCTGGTGCGGCGCGATGATGCTGCAGCACCTGGGCTACCCGGCGGCGCATGACGCCATCCTGGCGGCGATCGAGCAGGTGACCGAGAAGGGCCCGCGCACGCCCGACATGGGCGGCACGGCCAGCACCACCCAGGTGGGCGAGGCCGTGGCGCAGGCCCTGGGCTGACCGGGCGCCTTGCCATCGTCCTGACCCCCCGTTGCCATCCACGGAGTTCCCGACCATGACCCATTCCCTCGTGCGAGGCCTGCTGGCCACCGCGCTGTCGCTGGCCGCCGCCTGGGCTGGCGCGCAGACCTATCCCACCAAGCCCATCGCCATCACGGTGCCCTTCGCGGCCGGCGGTCCCACCGATGTCGTGGCGCGCACCCTCGCCGAAGCCATGACCCGCTCGCTGCCCGGCGCCAATGTCATCGTCGAGAATGTCGCCGGCGCTGGCGGCACCATCGGCGTGACCAAGGTGGCCAAGGCGACGCCCGACGGCTACTCGCTGCTCGTGCACCACATCGGCATGGCCACCGCGCCGGCGCTGTATCGCAAGCTTGCCTTCGATCCGCTCAAGGACTTCGAGTACATCGGCCTGATCAACGACGTGCCCATGACGCTGCTGGTCAAGACGGGCTTTCCGGCGGCCAGCGTCAAGGAGCTCGTCCCCTACCTGAAGGCGAATGCCGCCAAGGTGTCGTTCGCCAATGCCGGCCTGGGCTCGGCCTCGCACCTGTGCGGGCTGATGTTCATGAGCACCATCGAGACCGACCTCACCACCGTGCCCTACAAGGGCACCGCGCCGGCGATGACCGACCTGATCGGCGGCCAGGTCGACATGCTCTGCGACCAGACCACCAACACCACCCAGCAGATCAAGGCCGGCAAGGTGAAGGCCCTGGCGGTCACCTCGCCGCGGCGGCTCGACACCCTCAAGGAACTGCCCACGATGAGCGAGTCGGGCCTGCCGGGCTTCTCGGTGAGCGTCTGGCATGCGCTCTACGCGCCCAAGGGCACGCCCAAGCCGGTGATCGACAAGCTGGTGGCTGCGCTGCAGGGCGCGATCAAGGACCCGGCCGTCATCAAGCGCCATGCCGATCTCGGCGCCGAGCTGGTGAGCGTCGACCGGGCCACGCCCGAGGCGCTGGGCAAGCATCTCGCCGCCGAGGTCGCGCGCTGGGGCCCGATCATCCGCAAGGCGGGCGTGTACGCCGACTGACCGTGGCCGTGCCCATGCGCGCCCTGCTGCAGGAGGCCTTCCAGGCCGCGGTGGCCGCGGCCGATCCGCTGCGGATGCTGGCCGCGCACCTGCCCTCGCCGGCGGAGATCGCCGCCCGCACCGCCGCCGGCGGCCGCACCGTGGCCGTGGGCGCGGGCAAGGCCGCCGCCTCCATGGCGCTGGCCCTCGAGCGGCACTGGCCCGAGGACGCGCCGCTGTCGGGCCTGGTGGTCACCCGCTACGCCCACGGGCTGCCCTGCCGGCGCGTGAGCGTCCTCGAGGCCGGTCATCCCATGCCCGATGCCGCCGGCGAGCAGGCGGCCGGGCAGATCGCGGCGCTTGCCGCCTCGCTCGGGCCGCAGGACCTGCTGGTGGCGCTGGTCTCGGGCGGCGGCTCCAGCCTGCTCAGCCTGCCGGCCGAGGGCGTGCCCATGGCCGAGCTGCGCCAGGTCACCGGCGCGCTGCTGGCCAGCGGCGCGCCCATCCAGGAGATGAACATCGTGCGCAAGCACCTGTCGCGCATCCAGGGTGGGCGGCTCGCGCAGCTCACCGCGGCGCAGGTGCTGGCGCTGGTGGTGTCGGATGTGGCCGGCGACGAGCTCTCGGCGATCGCCTCGGGGCCGTGCGCGCCCGACCCCAGCCGCTATGCCGATGCGCTCGATGTGCTGCGGCGCTGGGAGGTGACCGCGCCCCCGGCGGTGGCCGCGCACCTGCAGCGCGGCCTGGCCGGCGAGATTCCCGAAACCCCCAAGCCCGGTGATCCGGTGTTCGCGCGGGTGAGCCATCGGCTGGTGGCCACCGCGCGGGGCTCGCTGCTCGCGGCGGCGCGGGTGTTCGAGGCGGCCGGCATCAGGCCGGTGGTGCTGGGCGACACCATCACCGGCGAGGCCCGCGATGTGGCCCAGGTGATGGGCGCGATCGCCCGCGAGATCGCCGCCCATGATTCGCCCTTCACGCGGCCGGTGGCGCTGCTCTCCGGCGGGGAGTGCACGGTCACGGTCCGCGGCAGGGGGCGCGGCGGCCGCTGCACCGAGTTCCTGCTGGCGCTCGCCCGCGAGCTGCAGGGCGTGCCCGGGGCCTGGGCGCTGGCCGCCGACACCGATGGCATCGACGGGGTCGAGGACAATGCCGGTGCGCTGCTCGCGCCCGACACCCTGGCCCGCGCGGCCGCGCTCGGCCTCGATGCCCGCCGCCGGCTCGACGACAACGACGGGCACGGCTTCTTCTCGGCGCTGGGCGACCTGGTGATCACCGGTCCCACGCGCACCAATGTCAACGACTTCCGGGCCATCGTGCTCCTGCCATGACCAGCACCCTCACCCTGCGCCGTCCCGATGACTGGCACCTGCATCTGCGCGACGGCGACGCCCTGCGCGCGGTGGTTGCCGCCAGCGCGCGGCAGTTCGCACGCGCCATCGTGATGCCCAACCTCAAGCCGCCGGTGACCACGCCGGCCGCGGCGCGGGCGTATCACGGCCGCATCCTGCAGGCGCTGGCGCAGGCCCGTGCCGCCGGCGAGATCGACGCGCTGGCCGCGGCCGAGTTCCAGCCGCTGATGACCCTCTATCTCACCGACAACACGCCCGCCGCCGACATCGTGCAGGCGCACGCCGAGGGCCTGGTGAAGGGGGTCAAGCTCTACCCGGCGGGCGCCACCACGAATTCCGATGCCGGGGTGACCGACATCGCCCGGGTGCGCGGCGCGCTCGAGGCGATGCAGCGCTGCGGCCTGCCGCTGCTGGTGCATGGCGAGGTGACCGATGCCGACATCGACCTCTTCGACCGCGAGCGGGTCTTCATCGACCGCGTGCTGATGCCGATGCGGCGCGACTTCCCTGGCCTGAAGGTGGTGTTCGAGCACATCACCACCCGCGAGGCCGCGCAGTATGTGGCGCAGGCCGACGAACTCACCGCGGCCACCATCACCGCCCATCACCTGCTCTACAACCGCAACGCGCTGTTCATCGGCGGGGTGCGGCCGCACTGGTACTGCCTGCCGGTGCTCAAGCGCGAACAGCACCGTCAGGCGCTGATGGCGGCGGCCACCGGCGGTCATCCGCGCTTCTTCCTGGGCACCGACAGCGCGCCGCACGCCCGCCACCTCAAGGAGCATGCCTGCGGCTGCGCCGGCTGCTACACCGCCCCGCACGCGCTCGAGCTCTATGCCAGCGCGTTCGAGGCCGCCGGCGCGCTCGATCGCTTCGAGGCCTTCGCCAGCCTCAACGGGCCGGCGTTCTACGGGCTGCCGGCGAATGAGCGGACCATCACCCTGCGGCGCGAGACCTGGACCATCCCGGAAAGCCTGCCCTTCGGCGCCGATGCCATCGTGCCGCTGGCCGGGGGCGAATCCATCGGCTGGCGGCTGGGCGACTGAGCCGGGCGGGCGGCCCCCCGCCTGCCGGACCCCGCATCGCGCGCCATGACCGAGCTGACCGCGCCCTGGTACGCGCCCTACGCAGCGGCGCTTGCCGAGCTCGGCCCGCTGGCGCGGGAGGGCCGCTGGGCCGACTGCCTGATCGCGCTCAATCGCCGCGCGGCGCAGGCCGACCTGCACAATGCCGCGGGACTGCCGGTTCGCTTCACCGCCGAGGCGCCGCCTGCGGGCATGGCCTACGAGGCCCGCATCCATCGGGACGGCCTGGTGCACACCCGCGCGGGGGAGGGCGGCTGGCACGATCTCTTCAATGCCCTGGTCTGGCTGGTCTGGCCGCGCACCAAGGCGAGCCTGAACGCGCTGCAGGCCGCCGAAATCGCGCGCCACGGCGTGGGCGGGCGGCGCGGCGGTCTGCGTGACGCGGCCACGCTCGTCGACGAGAACGGCGTGCTGGTGACGATGCCCCCGGGCCCCTGGCGCGAGGCCTGGTCGCGTCACGACTGGCCGGCGCTCTTCGTCTCGGGGCGCGCGCAGTGGCTGGCTGCGCCGCCGCTGATCCTCGGCCATGCCCTGCTCGACAAGCTGCGCGCGCCCTACAAGGCGGTGTGCGGCCATGCCTGGCTGCTCGAGGCGGGGGCGATCAGCGCCGAGGCGATCGACGCACCGGGTGACCCGTCGGGTCCGGATGCGCCGGCTGTCCCGCCCGAGAACCCCCGAGCCGTCCCTTCCCTGGATGCGCCGCTTGCCCCGGGCCGGCTCGCGGCCCTCGATGTCCGGCTGGCCGCGGCCCTGTCGGCCGGCGCGCTCGCGTCAGGGCGCCTGCGTCCGCTGCCCGTGCTTGGCGTGCCCGGCTGGTGGCCGGCCAACCAGGCCCCCGGCTTCTACGACGATGCCACGGTGTTCCGACCCGCGCCTCAGCGGAACTCCATCACCCCGTCGTCGAGCCGGCCGAAGCGCAGCGCCAGCAGGTCGAGCGTGTAGTTCTGGTTCAGCCGCCAGGGCTTGCGATCACCCTGGTGCGGCAGCCGCGCGAGCGCCCGCTGCACATAGCCCGAGCTGAAGTCGAGGAAGGGAGCGGGCTTCACCGAGGGGTCGGGTCGCGGCATGAACACGCCCTGGCCGTGATGCTGCAGATGGCGCAGCAGCCGGCAGGCGTATTCCGCGGTCAGGTCGGCCTTCAGCGTCCAGCTGGCGTTGGTGTAGCCGAAGGTGGTGGTGAGGTTGGGGATGCCGCCGTACATCATCCCCTTGTAGACCATCAGCGAGGCGGGTTCCACGGGCGCGCCGTCCAGGCTCAGGCGCATGCCGCCGAGCACCGAGAGCTCCAGGCCGGTGGCGGTGACCACCACCTCGGCCGGCAGCTCGCGGCCACCGGCCAGGCGGATGCCGTGCTCGGTGAAGCTTTCGATGGTGTCGGTCACCACCTCGGCGCGATCCTGCCGGACGGCCTCGAAGAGGTCGTCATCGGGCACCAGACAGACCCGCTGGTCCCAGGGCTGGTAGCGCGGCGTGAAGTGGCGCTCGACATCGTAGCCGGCGGGCAGCAGGGCCCGGACCATCCCGATCAGCCGTCGCTTCACCGCCTGCGGATGACGACGGGCGAGGCGATAGAAGTACTGCTGCATGGCGATGTTCTTCAGCCGCACCAGGCGGTAGGCCCAGGTTGCCGGCAGCCAGCGCTTGAGCGCCTCGGCGACCGCGTCCACCGACGGCCGAGCGAACAGGTAGCTCGGCGAGCGCTGCAGCAGCGTGACCCGCGCCGCGGTGCGCGCGAGCTCGGGCACCAGCGTGACCGCGGTGGCGCCGCTGCCGATCACCACCACCTGGCGGCCGGTGCAGTCGAGGTCTTCGGGCCAGAACTGCGGATGCACCATGCGCCCGGCGAAGCGCTCCTCGCCCGGCCAGCGCGGCCGGTAGCCCTGGTCATAGCGGTAGTAGCCGCCGCAGAAGAAGACGAAGCGCGCCCGCACGGTGCGGGGCTGCGCCTCGCCGGCGCAGCGCACCTGCACATGCCAGCGCCCCTCGGCGGCGCGCCAGTCGGCAGCGACCGCCTGGTGGCCATGGCGGATGAAGGGCCGGATGCCGTTCTCGTCAGCGGTCTCGGCAATGTAGTTGCGGATGGCCGTGCCGTCGGCGATCGCCTCGGCGGCGCGCCAGGGCTTGAAGCGGTAGCCCAGGGTGTACATGTCGGAGTCGGAGCGCACGCCGGGATACCGGAACAGATCCCAGGTGCCGCCGATCGCGGGCCGCGACTCGAGCAGGGCGACACTCAGCGCCGGCAGCTCGCGACGCAGGTGCACCGCCGCGCCCACTCCCGAGAGTCCGGCGCCGATGATCAGCACATCGAGCATCTCGTCACCGGTCCGCGCGAGGGCCTCGCGCAGGAACCCGGCGGCCTGCGCCACCGAGCGGCGCGCCTCGGGCAGCCAGTGCAGCAGCTGCCAGACATGCGGCACATCGGGAAACACCTCGAGGCTCACCGTGACCCCCGCCGCCTGGGCCCGGGCCGCCAGCCGCAAGGCATCGTCGCGCAGCGCCTCGTCGGCGCCGACATGCAGCAGGATCGGCGGCAGGCCGGCGAGCTCTCCGAGCAGCGGCGACGCCATCGGCTGCGCCGGATCAGCCCCCTGCAGATACGCGGCCACCAGGTGCTCGAGCTCGCCCGCCGGAAACATCGCGTCGCGCTCGGCGTTGAGCGCCAGCGAGGCGCTCGCGCCGGTGAGATCGGTGGCCGGCGAGAAGAGCGCGGCAGCGTCGGGCAGCGCCTCACCGGCCTGCTTCAGGGCCAGCATCAGGCCCAGGGCGAGGTTGCCGCCCGCGCTGTCGCCCGCAACCACCAGTCGCCCGCCGCGGTGCGCGGCCCGCAGTCCGCGCCAGGCGGCGAGGGCGTCCTGCGGGGCGGCCGGGAAGGGATGCTCCGGCGCCAGCCGGTAGTCGGCGGCGAACACCCGGAACCCCTGGCGCGCCAGCGCCGCGGTGAGCGGCCGGTGGGTGCGCGGGCTGCAGCCCACGAAGCCGCCGCCATGCAGGTAGAGCAGGGTGTGGGGTGCGTCGCCGCGGGCCGGTTCCACCCACTCGCCCGCCACGCCGCCGACGCTGGCCGGGGTGATCCGGACCCCGCCCGGGGCGGGCAGGGGATGGCCGAAGGCGCGTCGCACCCGCGCGATGTCGCGCATGTCGGCGAGGGCCGGTCGCACCCGCAGACGCACCAGGCGGGCGGCGATCCTGGCGCGCCAGCTCGCGCGGGTCATGGCCTTGCGCCCCTGGGTGGCAGGCCGAAACCGGCGAAGGGTGTGGTCCGGGGGCGCGAATGGCCGGGGCGGGCAGGGGGCAGGGCGGTCATGCCGGCATCTTGCCTGCCGAAACGCGCCCGTCCAAGCACACCCCGATCGGGGTATCGTCCGCCTGCGCGGCGCAGCGGTCATACCGGCACGCCGCTCCAGGCCATGACACACGCAACGGGACCCACAGCCATGAACATCCTGATCACCGGCGGCGCCGGCTTCCTCGGGCAGCAGCTGCTGCGCGCCCTGCTCGATCGCGGCACCCTCGATGCCGGCCGCGGCCCGCAGACCATCGACCGCATCGTCTGCTTCGACCAGACCGAGGGCGCGATCACCGACCCGCGGGTGCGCAACATCGCCGGCAGCATCGCCGACCCGTCGGCGGTGGCGGCGCTGGTCGACGCCGAGACCGCCGTGGTCGTGCACCTCGCCGCGGTGGTCAGTGGCACGGCCGAGGCCGATTTCGATCTCGGCATGCGGGTCAACCTCGACGGCACCCGCAACCTGCTGCAGGCCTGCCGCGCGCTCGGGCACCGCCCGCGGGTGCTGTTCTCGAGTTCCATCGCGGTGTTCGGCGGCGACCTGCCTTCGGTGGTCACCGACGCCACCACGCCCACGCCGCAGGGTTCCTACGGCGTGCAGAAGCTGATCGGCGAGCTGCTGGTGCAGGACTACACCCGCAAGGGCTTCATCGACGGCCGTGCGGTGCGCGTGCCCACCGTGGTGGTCCGTCCGGGCAAGCCCAATGGCGCGGCCTCGGGTTTCGCCTCGGGCATCATCCGCGAGCCGCTCGCCGGGCAGCCCTGCCTGCTGCCGGTGGATCTCGCCACCGAGATGTGGATGGCCTCGCCGCGCGCGGTGGTCGGCATGTTCCTGCGCGCCCTCGAGCTGCCCGAGTCGGCCTGGGGCTGGAACCGGGTGCTCAACCTGCCCGGTCTGGTGGCCTCGATGCATGACGCGCTGGCCGCGCTGCGCGAGATCGGCGGCGAGGCCGCGGCGGCGCTGGTCAAGCGCCAGCCCGATCCGGCGGTGATCGCCCTGGTGAAGACCTGGGCAGCCCGCTTCGAGACCCGGCGGGCGCGGGAGATGGGCTTCACCGCCGACGCCGATGTCATGGCGATCGTGCGCGCCTATGTCGAGGACAACCCCGCCGCCGTGGTCATGCGGCGCTGAACGGGGCGCGGCCACGCCGGCTGCGCGCGCCGGCCTGGGCGCGCAGCCGGCGCCCCGGCGCCCGCGTACAATCAGCGGGCGGAGCGGGGCGGGCGATCGCCGGGGCAACCCGGAGGAAGGTCCGGACTCCACAGGACAGGGTGCTGGCTAACGGCCAGGCGCAGCAAGCCGCAAGGCCCAAGGCGACGGAAAGTGGAACAGAAAGACACCGCCCAAGCCCCTCGGGGCCGGCAAGGGTGAAATGGCGAGGTAAGAGCTCACCGCGGCGATGGCGACATCGCCGGCATGCCAAACCCCACCCGGAGCAACACCGAATAGGCACGCGATCCGGCTTGCGCCGGGCAGGGTGGTCCGCCCGAGCGTGCGGGTAGGTGGCCAGAGCGGTCGGGCAACCGGCCGCCCAGAGGAATGATCGTCACGCCGGGCAACCGGCGCACAGAATCCGGCCTACAGCCCCGCTCCGCCCTCTTTCCGGCAATCGCCACCAATCCCCACCGCCGGGGCCGGGGTTGTCGGCAGCCTGCCGGCCTGGCGCAGACCGCCGGCCTGGGCCGACCGATGAATGGTCGGCGCCCTGGGCCGCCCACCCACCGCGCCCCCCGTCGCGCCGGTTTTTTCGCCCGAATCCGCTCCCGAGGCCGGCCCGCCGGCGCCCGGACCGGGCCGCGCGCCCGTCCGAACGGTCGGCTTAAGTCATTGTCCTGACTGGAAAAACAGGTGTCTCGGCTTGACCCGTTCCGGTTTCGTCTCTACAGTGGGGCATCGTGTTTTTTTGTGGTGAGTTGTGGGTCGCCGTGCCATGACGGTGGAAACCCACGCCAGTGGCCATGCTCCAGGGACGCTTCGCGTTGACGCTCGATTCGAAGGGCCGGCTCACCGTGCCCGCGCGTCAGCGTGACATCCTGCAGGTGCTCCACGAAGGCCGGCTGACCCTCACCCGTCATCCCGACGGCTGTCTGATGCTGCTGCCGCGCGCCACCTGGGAGCGCAAGCGCCAGGAGATCGCGGCCTGGCCGTTCTCGGCGCGCGCCTGGCAGCGGATCTTCCTGGGCAGCGCCAGCGACATCGAGATGGACTCCGCCGGCCGCATCCTGGTGGCGCCCGAACTGCGCGAGGCCGCCGGCCTGAAGACCGAGCAGAAGGTGATGCTGGTCGGCCTGCAGCACTACTTCGAGATCTGGGATCCGAAGGTCCTCGAGGACCAGGAGAACAAGGCGATCGAGGGCGGCCTGCCCGAGGCGCTGTCGAACTTCTCATTCCAGGGCGAACAGGGGTGATGCCGGATGCCGCCAAGCCGGGGCATGTTCCGGTCCTGCTCGACGCCGCGGTCGAGGCGCTCTCGATCCGCGCCGACGGCATCTACATCGACGGCACCTACGGGCGCGGCGGACACAGCGCCGCCATCCTGGCGCGTCTGGGCGGGAAGGGCCGTCTCGTGGCCATCGACCGCGATCCCCAGGCGGTCGCCGCGGGCCGGCGCTTCGCCGAAGCCTCGGGCGATGCCCGCTTCTCGATCGACCACGGCCGCTTCGCCGAGATGGCCGACCTTGCGGCCGCGCGCGGCCATGACCGGGTCGATGGCGTGCTGCTCGACCTGGGCGTGTCCTCGCCCCAGCTCGATGACCCGGCGCGCGGCTTCAGCTTCCGTGAAGACGGGCCGCTGGACATGCGCATGGACCCGACCACGGGCATTTCGGCCCGGCAATGGCTGCTGACGGCCCCTGAATCGCAGATCGCGGAGGTGGTGAAAGACTATGGGGAAGAACGGTTTGCTGTTCCCATTGCAAAGGCGATTGCTGCTCGCCGCCGGCAGGCTGGCGATGCCGCGTTTGCCCGCACCGGCGAGCTTGCCGGTCTCGTGGCGGGCGTCGTCCGCAGCCGTCGCCCGAAGCCGGAGGCGGGCAAGGACCCGGCCACACGCACCTTTCAGGCTGTACGGATTTTCATCAACCATGAGCTCGAGGAGCTCACGGACGGCCTGAGCGCGGCGATCGGCTGCCTGCGTCCCGGCGGGCGGCTCGCGGTGATCAGCTTCCACTCGCTGGAAGACCGGATCGTCAAGCGGTTCATCGCCCATGAGAGCGGCCGGGACGCGCCGCGCGACCCGGTCCGCGGCGGCATCGCGCCGGGCGTGCGCATCCGGCTGCGGCCGGTCGCGCGGGTCCTGCCCTCGGCGGCGGAGTGCGCGGCCAATCCGCGCGCCCGATCGGCGGTGCTGCGCGTGGCCGAGCGGCTGGCCGAGGAGGCGCGGCCGTGACCAAGGTCTGCCTCTGGCTGGCGGTGCTGCTGATCGGCTGCTCGCTCTCGCTGGTGACCTCGCAGCAGCGGGCGCGCCGGGTGTTCATCGACCTCGAGCGCGCGCAGGCGCGCGCCCAGCAGCTCGAGGTGCAGTGGGACCAGCTGCAGCTCGAGCAGACCGGCCTGTCGAAGGTCTCCCTGATCGACTCGCGGGCCCGCAAGACCCTGGCGATGCAGCCGCTGGCCGCCGATCGCACCCTGCATCTGAGCATCGACATGGTCGCGCAGGCCCGCGCCCGGGAGGCGTCGCGGTGAGCCGCAGCCTGCCCTACTCGGCCAATCCGCTGCTGCGCATCAAGCTGCCCGCGCTGCGGTCGCGGCTGGTGATGATGCTGATCGCGCTGGCCTTCCTGGCCCTGATCGGCCGCGCGATCTGGCTGCAGCTCTTCACCAATGAATTCCTGCAGCGCCAGGGCGAGTCGCGCTACGGCCGCACCATGGAGCTGCCGGCCTCGCGCGGCAAGATCCTTGACCGCAACGGCCTGGTCCTCGCCTCCAGCCTGCCGGCGCGGGCGGTCTGCGCCACGCCCGAGGAGGTCAAGGCCAGCCCCGAGCAGTTCGCCGAGCTGGCCCGCCTGCTGCAGATGCCGGTGGCCGAGATCCACCAGCGGCTCGGCGCCGAGGGCAAGACCTTCGTGTACCTCAAGCGCCAGGTCGAGGCCGATGTGGCCGAGAAGGTCCGCGCCCTGGGCATCGCCGGCCTGCATCAGCGGCCGGAGTACAAGCGCTTCTATCCCGAGGGCGAGGCGCTGGCCCATGTGGTCGGGTTCACCAATGTCGAGGACATCGGCCAGGAAGGCATGGAGCTCGCCCGGCAGAAGGAACTCGCCGGCCGGCCCGGCAGCCGGCGCGTCCTGCGCGACAACCTGCACCGGGTGTTCGAGGATGTGGGCACCCTGCGCGAGCCGCTCGATGGCCGCGACCTGCAGCTCTCGATCGACGCCAAGATCCAGTTCCACGCCGTCAGCGCCCTGCGCGAGGCCTTGCGCGAGCATCGGGCGAAGGCCGGCGCGGCGGTGGTGCTCGACGCGCGCAGCGGCGAGGTGCTGGCGCTCGCCAACCTGCCCACCTACAACCCCAACGAGCGCGGCCAGCTCTCGGGCGCCCAGCTGCGCAACCGGGTGATCACCGACACCTTCGAGCCCGGCTCGACCATGAAGCCGTTCACCAGCGCCCTGGCGATCGAGTCGGGTCGCTACGCGCCGCACACCGTGATCCAGACCGCGCCGGGCCGCATGACCATCGGCTCGGCCACCATCGGCGATTCGCATCCGCACGGCGCGCTCACGGTCGAGGAGGTGCTGCAGAAGTCGTCCAATGTGGGCACCGCCAAGATCGCGCTGAGCTTTCCGCCCGAGACCATGTGGAACCTGCTCACCGCGGTGGGTTTCGGCCAGCCCCCCGAGCTCGGCTTCCCGGGCGCGGTGGCCGGCCGGGTGATGCCGCCGCGATCCTGGCGCCCGATCAACCAGGCCACCATCTCCTACGGCCACGGCATCTCGGTGTCGCTGATCCAGCTGGCCCGCGCCTACACCGTCTTTGCGCGTGACGGCGACATGGTGCCGCTCTCGATGCTGCGGCTGAGCGAGCCGGTGGCCGGTGTCAAGGTGATGGAGCCGGGCACCGCGCAGGCGGTCCGCCGCATGCTCGAGATGGCCGCCGGACCCGGCGGCACCGCGCCCAAGGCGCAGATTCCCGGCTACCGGGTGGCCGGCAAGACCGGCACCGCCCACAAGCTCGAGGGCGGGCGCTATGTCAACAAGTACATCGCCTCGTTCGTGGGCTTCGCGCCGGTGTCAGACCCGCGGATCGTGGTCGCGGTGATGATCGACGAGCCCTCGGCCGGCCGTCACTACGGCGGCGAGGTTGCCGCGCCGGTCTTCGCCCAGATCACCGGCGATGTGATGCGCGCCCTGCGCATCGCACCCGATTCGCCGCAGGTCCGTCAGGTGATCCCAGCCGACCCCGTCAAGGAGACGCAGTGAACGCAGTGCCCTCGGCCCTGGCCTCGGCCGGGATGTCCGCGCGAGAGCGCGAGGCCGCCGCCATCGGACGCTGGCTGCGCGCCCGCCTCGGCCACGGCGCGCGCCTGTGCGCCGACAGCCGCCAGATCCGTCCCGGCGATGCCTTCTTCGCCTATCCCGGCCGCAGCGAGGACGGCCGGCGCCACATCGGCGATGCGCTGAGCCGCGGCGCGGCGGTGGTGCTCTACGAAGCCGATGGCGGCGATGCCCGCGCCGTGGGCGAAACCGTTTCCACCCTCGGCGTGTTCGGCCTGCGCGCCCTCGCCGGTCCGATCGCCGCCGAGTTCCACGGCCGCTCGGCCGACCGGCTGCGCGTGGTCGCGGTCACCGGCACCAACGGCAAGACCAGCGTCTCGCAGTGGGTGGCCCGCGGTCTGGCCGAGCCGGGACGCCCTTCGGCGGTGCTCGGCACCCTGGGCGGGGCGCTGGTCACCGACGACAGCCCGGCCCCCCTGGGCGGGGCCGATCTCACCACCCCCGACGCCCTGTCGCTGCAGCGCGCCCTGGCCGGCTTCGCCGATCGCGGTGCCCGCAGCGTGGCCCTGGAGGCCTCCTCGATCGGTCTGGACCAGCTGCGTCTGGCAGGCACCCGGGTGGAGGTGGCCGCGTTCACCAACCTCACCCGCGACCACCTCGACTACCACGGCACGATGGCGGCCTACGCCGAGGCCAAGGCGCGGCTCTTCGCCTGGCCCTCGCTGCGCGCGGCGGTGCTCAATGGCGACGATCCCGCCAGCCTGAGCCTGCTGCAGGCCCTGGACGCGGTGGAGCGTGAGGCGCCGGTGCTGCGCATCCTGCACGGTCAGGCGCCGGGCCAGCACGGCGCCCGCGGCGACCGGCTGCTGCTGGCCGAGCGCATCGTCGAGGATGCCACCGGCATCCTGCTGATCCTCGGCGGCGACTTCGGCCGCGCCGAGGTTCGCCTGGAGCTGCTTGGCCGATTCAATGTCTCCAACGCGCTCTCGGCCGCCGGCTGCTGGCTGGCGCTGGGCCTGTCGCTCGACGAGGTCGTGGCCCGCCTCGCCCGCATCCGCCCCGTGCCCGGCCGGATGCAGCGCCTGGGCATGCCGGGCGGGCCGCTCGCGGTGATCGACTACGCCCACACCCCCGATGCCCTGGCCCGCACCCTCGAGGCGCTGCGTCCGGTGGCGATGTCGCGCGGCGGCGCGCTGTGGTGCGTCGTCGGCGCCGGCGGCAACCGCGATCCCGGCAAGCGGCCCCTGATGGGCCACATCGCCCAGCGTGGCGCCGACCGCCTGGTGATCACCTCCGACAATCCGCGCGACGAGGAGCCCTTCCGGATCGTCTCCGACCTGCGGGCCGGACTCACCCGCGAGCCCTTCGCCACCGAGCTCGACCGGGCGCGCGCGATCGCGATCGCGGTCGAGTCGGCCGGCCGTGACGATGTCATCCTGATCGCCGGCAAGGGGCATGAGACCTACCAGGAGATCCGCGGACAGCGCCTGCCCTTTTCCGATGCCGAGCAGGTGATGCGCGGCCTCGAGGCCCGCGCCCGCATCGAGACCGGCCTGCGTTCGGCCGAAGTGGCTGCCAGCGTGCCCGATGTTTGAGCTGCGCGAGGCCCAGGGCTGGATCGCCGGCGCGCGTCTGGCCGGCGATGGCGCCACGCGGATCACCGCGGTCTGCACCGATTCCCGGCGGATCACGCCGGGGTCGCTGTTCGTCGCGCTGCGCGGCGAGCGTTTCGACGCCCACGACTTTCTCGCCCAGGCCTTCCAGGCGGGCGCCGCCGCGGTGCTGGCCGAGCGACTGCCCGCCGGCGTCGACGGCCCGGCGCTGCTGGTGGCCGACACCCGCCGCGCCTATGGCGAACTCGGCGCGGCCTGGCGGGCCCGCTTTCGCCTGCCGCTGATCGCGGTCACCGGCAGCAACGGCAAGACCACGGTCAAGGAGATGATCGCCGCCATCCTCGCGGCCCGCTACGGCGCCGAGCGCCGGCTGGCCACCCGCGGCAATCTCAACAACGAGATCGGCGTGCCGGCCACCCTGCTCGAACTCGGACCGCAGCACCAGGCCGCGGTGGTCGAACTCGGCATGAACCATCCCGGCGAGATCGCATGGATCGCCGGCCTGGCCGCGCCCGGCGTGGCGCTGGTCAACAACGCCCAGCGTGAGCACCAGGAGTTTCTGGGCACGGTGCGCGCCACCGCGATCGAGAACGGCGCGGCGATCGCCGCCCTGCCGCCCGACGGCGTGGCGGTGTTTCCGGGCGATGACGAGCACACCGCGCTGTGGCGCGAGATCGCCGGCGCGCGCCGCTGCCTCAGCTTCGGGCTGAGCCCGGGCTGCGATGTCCGCGCCGACCCCGCGGCGCAGCCCGAAGGCTTCGCGCTGCACATCGGCGGGGCCAGCGTGAGCGTGAGCCTGGCGATCGCCGGCGCCCACAATGTGCGCAATGCGCTGGCCGCCGCGGCCTGCGCCAGCGCGATTGGCATCGATCCGGCCGGCATCGCCGCCGGCCTGGCCGCGTTCCGGCCGGTGAGCGGCCGGTTGGCCCGCATCGACTGTCCGGGCGGCGCCCGGCTGATCGACGACACCTACAACGCCAACCCCGACTCGGTGCGGGCCGCCATCGATGTGCTCGCCGCCGCCTCGCGCCCCCGCGTCCTGGTGCTCGGCGACATGGGCGAGGTGGGCGCGCAGGGCGAGCAGTTCCACCGCGAAGTGGTCGGCTATGCCGCCAGCCGCGGCATCGACCATCTGCTGGCGCTGGGCGAGGCCACCGGCCGCGCGGTGCGCGAGGCCGGCGTGCGCGGCTTCGAAGCCTTCGCCGGTCTCGAGGCGCTGCTGGCCCGGCTCGCGCCGCTGGCGGTGGCGCCGGCCACCGTGCTGGTCAAGGGCTCGCGCTCGATGCGCATGGAACGGGTGGTGGCCGCGCTGTCGGGCGCGCCTCAGCCCGCGGGAGCGCACTAGGTGCTGCTCGAGCTCGCCCAGTGGCTGGCCCGCGACATCCGCGGGTTCTCGGTCTTCAACTACATCACGCTGCGCGCGGTGCTGGCCACGCTCACCGCGCTGCTGATCGGCCTGCTCGCCGGGCCGGCGCTCATCCGTCGGCTCACCGCCATGAAGATCGGTCAGGCGGTGCGCACCGACGGGCCGCAGACCCACCTCGCCAAGTCCGGCACGCCGACCATGGGCGGCGCGCTCATCCTCGTGGCGGTGGGCGCGGCCACGCTGCTGTGGGCCGACCTCTCCAACCGCTTCGTGTGGGTGGTGCTGATCGTCACCCTGGGCTTCGGGGCGATCGGCTGGGTCGACGACTACCGCAAGGTGGTGCACCGCGATCCGCGCGGCATGGCCTCGCGCGAGAAGTTCTTCTGGCAGTCGCTGATCGGCCTGGCCGCGGCGGTGTGGCTGGCTTTCGCGGTGCCGGCGCAGTCCAATGCCCAGGCGCTCGATCTCTTTGGCCAGTGGCTGTCCGCCGGCCTGGCGATGGACCTGCCGCCCAAGGCCGACCTGATCGTGCCCTTCTTCAAGAATGTCGCCTATCCGCTGGGCGTGTTCGGCTTCATCGTGCTCACCTTCCTGGTGATCGTGGGCACCAGCAACGCGGTCAACCTCACCGACGGCGCCGACGGGCTGGCGATCATGCCGGCGGTGCTGGTCGGCTCGGCGCTGGGCCTGTTCGCCTATGTGACCGGCAACTCGGTATTCGCGAAGTACCTGCTGATCCCCCACATCCCGGGCGCCGGCGAGCTCACGGTGTTCTGCGGCGCGATCGCCGGCGCCGGGCTGGCCTTCCTCTGGTACAACGCCTACCCCGCGCAGGTCTTCATGGGCGATGTCGGCGCACTCGCCCTGGGCGGCGCGCTGGGCACGGTGGCGGTGGTGGTCCGCCAGGAGATCGTGCTGTTCATCATGGGCGGCGTCTTCGTTGCCGAGACCGTCTCGGTCATGCTCCAGGTGGGCTGGTTCAAGTACACCCGTCGCCGCTACGGCGAGGGCCGGCGCCTCTTCCGGATGGCGCCGCTGCACCACCACTTCGAGGTGGGCGGCGTGAAGGAAAGCCAGGTGGTGGTCCGGTTCTGGATCGTGACCATGATGCTGGTCCTGTTCGGCCTGTCCTCGCTGAAGATCCGGTGAGCGCTGTGAACGCCCAGCTGCCGCTCTTCGATCTCGCCGGCCGGCGCGTGCTGGTGCTCGGCCTGGGCGATTCCGGCCTCGCGATGGCGCGCTGGGCGACCTTTCGCGGGGCCCTGCTGTCGGTGGCCGACACCCGCGAGTCGCCGCCGCGGCTCGCCGGGCTGCGCGAAGACCTTCCCGGCGCCGCCTTCAGCGGCGGCCCGTTGACGCCCGAACTGCTCGAGGGCGTCGACCTGGTGGCCTGGAGCCCCGGCCTGTCGATCGAGCTCGGCGAGGGCGCGGCCTTCCATGCGCTGGCCCGTGAACGCGGCGTGCCGGTGGTGGGCGAGATCGAGCTTTTCGCCCAGGCGCTCGCCCTGCTCGGCGAGCAGGGCTACCGGCCGCGCGTGGCCGCGATCACCGGCACCAACGGCAAGACCACCACCACCCGGCTGGTGGGCCATCTCTGCACCCACGCCGGCCTGCGCGCGGTGGTGGCCGGCAACATCGCGCCGGCGGTGCTCGATGCCCTGCGCGAGCAGCTGGTCGCCTGCGGCGAGGTGCCCGACCCGGCGCGCCTGCCCGAGGTCTGGGTGCTGGAGCTCTCGAGCTTCCAGCTGGCGCTGACCGACAGCCTCGCCCCGGATGTCGCCGCGATCCTGAACATCACCCAGGACCACCTCGACTGGCATGCCGACATGGCGAGCTATGCCGCCGCCAAGCAGCGACTGTGGCGTGGCGCGCGCGCCTGCGTGTGGAATCGCGATGACCCACTCACCGCGCCGCCCGCCGGGGCGCGGCAGGTCTCCTTCGGCGCCTCGACGCCGACCCAGGCCGGCGATGTCGGGATCGTCCACGAGGGCGGTCTGCACTGGCTCGCCGCGGCCGTGCCCGGCGAGGAGCCTCCCGGTTCGCCCCGGCGCCGTCGCGAGGCGCCGCCGCCGCTGCTGCGCCGGCTGATGCCGGCCGATGCGCTGCGCATCCGCGGCACCCACAACCACGGCAATGCCCTGGCCGCGCTCGCGATCGCCAGCGCGCTGGGCCTGCCCACCGCGGCGCTGCTGCACGGTCTGCGCGGCTTTGAGGGCGAGCCGCACCGCTGCGAACTGGTCGCGGTCATCGACGATGTCGAGTACTACGATGACAGCAAGGGCACCAATGTCGGCGCCACGGTGGCCGCGCTCACCGGGCTGGGCAAGCGCTGCCTGCTGATCGCCGGCGGCGAGGGCAAGGGCCAGGACTTCAGCCCGCTGGCGGCGGCGGTCGCCGCGCACGCGCGCGCGGTGTTCCTGATCGGGCAGGACGCGCCGCGGCTGCGGGCCGCGCTCGCCGACACGCCGGCGCTGCTGGTCGATTGCGCCAGCCTGGAGGAGGCGGTCATCCGCGCCCGCGAGATCGCGGTGCTCGGCGACGCGGTGCTGCTTTCGCCGGCCTGCGCCAGCTTCGACATGTTCCGCAACTATGCGCATCGCGCCGAGGTCTTCGTGACCGCGGTCCGGGCGCTGGCCCTCGATGCGGGGGTGCCGTGCTGAGCCAGATGCTGTCGTGGCGCCGCGGCGATCGCGTCGGCGAGCGGCCGGTCGGGATCGCCCAGGCGCAGGTCATCGACACCTCCCTGCTGTGGGTGGCCGGCGCGCTGCTCGCGCTGGGTCTGGTGATGGTCTATTCCGCCTCGATCGCGCTGCCCGACTCGCCCAAGTTCGCGGCCTACAAGCCGCATCACTTCCTGGTGCGGCACGCCTTCGCGATCGCCCTTGGCACGCTGCTTGGCCTGGTCGCCTTCGGAATTCCGATGCGGGTGTGGGAGAAGCTCGCCCCCACGCTCTTCCTGGTGGCGATGGTGCTCCTGGTGCTGGTGCTCATCCCCGGCATCGGCAAGGTGGTCTACGGCGCGCGGCGCTGGCTCTCGCTCGGGCCCCTCAGCCTGCAGCCCTCGGAGCTGATGAAGCTCTTCGTGGTGCTCTACGCCGCGAGCTACATCGTGCGCAAGCAGGAGCACATCAAGCAGGTGAAGAAAGGGTTCCTGCCGATGGGCACCGCGGTGGGCCTCATCGGCCTGCTGCTGCTGCTCGAGCCCGACCTCGGCGCCTTCGTGGTGATCTGCGCGATCGCCATGGGCATGCTGTTCCTGGGCGGCGTCAGCGCCCGGCTGTTCGTGGGCCTGATCGGCATTCTGGGCAGCACCTTCGGGCTGCTGATCTGGCTTTCGCCCTGGCGCCGCGAGCGCATCTTCGCCTACCTCGACCCCTTCGCCGATCCGCTCGGCAAGGGCTACCAGCTCACCCATTCGCTGATCGCCTTCGGTCGCGGCGAGCTCACCGGCGTGGGCCTGGGCGGCTCGGTCGAGAAGCTTCACTACCTGCCCGAGGCCCACACCGACTTCCTGCTCGCCGTGATCGGCGAGGAGCTCGGCCTGATCGGCGTACTGGTGGTGGTGGCGCTGTTCTACTGGCTGACCCGCCGCGCCTTCGAGATCGGGCGCCAGGCGATCACTCTTGATCGGGTGTTCAACGGCCTGGTTGCCAAGGGCATCGCCATCTGGCTCGGCTTCCAGGCCTTCGTGAACATGGGGGTCAACCTGGGCCTGCTGCCCACCAAGGGGCTGACCCTGCCGCTGATGAGCTACGGCGGCTCGGGCGTGCTGGTGAACTGCATCGCGCTCGCGCTGCTGCTGCGCATCGACTTCGAGACCCGTCATCTCATGCGGAGCGCGCGATGAGCCGCACCATCGTGATCATGGCGGGCGGCACCGGCGGTCATGTGATGCCCGGGCTGGCGGTGGCCGGCGAGATGCGCCGACGCCGCTGGAATGTGGTCTGGCTGGGCAACCCCGCCGGCATGGAAGCCGATCTGGTGCCCCGCCACGGCATCCCGATGCGCGCGGTGCGCTTCGGCGGCCTGCGCGGCAAGGGTCTGCGCACCCGCCTGATGCTGCCCTGGAATCTGCTGCGGGCCTGCTGGCAGAGCGGGCAGGCCCTGCGCGCGGAACGGCCGGCGGTGGTGCTCGGGCTGGGCGGCTATGTGAGCTTCCCGGGGGGGCTCATGACCCGTCTGAGCGGCCGCGCCCTGGTGCTGCACGAGCAGAACTCGGTGGCGGGGCTGGCCAACCGGGTGCTGGCGCGCATCGCCGACACCGTGCTCGAGGCCTTCCCGGGCACGCTGCCCGGCGCCGCCTGGACCGGCAACCCGGTGCGCGCCGACATCGCGGCGCTGCCGGCGCCGGCTGAACGCTGGGCGGGTCGCCAGGGACCGCTGCGCCTGCTGGTGGTGGGCGGCAGCCTGGGCGCGCAGGCGCTCAACCAGGCGCTGCCGGCCGCGCTCGCGCTGATCCCGCCGGCCGCCAGGCCGCAAGTCGTGCACCAGTGTGGCCGCGGTCAGGCCGCCGCGGTCGCCCAGGCCTACCGCGACGCCGGTGTCCAGGCTGACGCGCGCGAGTTCATCGATGACATGGCCGGCGAACTCGCCGCGGCCGACCTCGCGGTCTGCCGCGCCGGCGCCATGACCGTGGCCGAGCTCGCCGCCGCCGGCGTGCCCGCTGTGCTGGTGCCCTATCCGCATGCGGTCGATGACCACCAGACCGGCAATGCCCGCTTCCTGTCCGAGCGTGGCGCAGCCTGGCTGCTGCCGCAGGCGCAGGCCGATGCGGCCGCGCTGGCCGCGCTGATCGGCGGCGCCGATCGCCAGACCCTGCTGCGCATGGCCGAGCAGGCCCGCGCCGCGGCCCGGCCCGATGCCACCGGCGCGGTGGCCGATGCCTGCGAGGCCGCCGCCGGCCGCCGCGGAGCCCAGGCATGAAGCACAAGGTCCGCCACATCCACTTCGTGGGCATCGGCGGCTCGGGCATGAGCGGCATCGCCGAGGTGCTGCTCAATCTCGGTTACCGGATCAGCGGTTCGGATGCCGCCGACAGCGCCACCACCCGGCGGCTTGCCGGCCTGGGCGCGCGGATCTTCCTCGGCCACGACGCCGGCCACATCGACGGCGCCGACTGCGTGGTGGTGTCCACCGCGGTGCGCGGCGACAACCCCGAGGTGATCGCCGCCCGCGCGCGCCGGTTGCCGGTGGTGCCGCGCGCGCTGATGCTCGCCGAGCTGATGAAGCTCAAGCAGGGTGTGGCCATCGCCGGCACCCACGGCAAGACCACCACCACCAGCCTGGTGGCCTCGGTGCTGGCCGCCGGCGGGCTCGATCCCACCTTCGTGATCGGCGGCCGCCTGAACAGCGCTGGCGCCAACGCCCGGCTGGGCAGCGGCGACTACATCGTGGTCGAGGCCGACGAGTCGGATGCGTCGTTCCTGAATCTCACGCCCACGATCGCGGTGATCACGAACATCGACGCCGATCACATGGAGACCTACGGCCACGATCTGGCGCGCCTGAAGCATGCCTTCGTCGAGTTCACCCAGCGCCTGCCCTTCTACGGCGCGGCGGTGGTGTGCATCGACGACGCCAACCTGCGCGAGATCCTGCCCTTCGTCTCCAAGCCGGTGCTCAGCTACGGACTGTCGCCCGAGGCGCAGTTTCGCGCCACCGATGTGCGCGCCGACGGCGCGCAGATGCGCTTCACCCTGCAGCGGGTCAACGGCGTGCGCCGCGAGCCGGTGCCGGTGCTGCTCAACGCGCCCGGCGAGCACAATGTGCGCAATGCCCTGGCGGCGATCGCGGTGGCCGACGAGCTCGGCGTGCCCGACGAGGCCATCCTCGGCGCGCTGGCCGAGTTCAAGGGCGTGGGCCGGCGCTTCCAGCGCTATGGCGAGATTCCCGCCAGCGGCGGCGGCAGCTTCACCCTGATCGACGACTACGGCCATCACCCGGCCGAGATGGCGGTCACGCTGGCGGCCGCGCGTGGCGCCTTCCCGGGCCGCCGCCTCGTCCTCGCCTTCCAGCCGCACCGCTTCACCCGCACCCGCGATCTGTTCGAGGACTTCGTGCGCGTGATGGGCAGCGCCGACGCGGTGCTGCTCGCCGAGGTCTATGCCGCCGGCGAGCCACCAATCGTGGCCGCCGACGGCCGCGCGCTGGCGCGGGCGATGCGCGTGGCCGGCCGCGTGGAGCCGGTGTTCGTCGAGGACATCGCGCAGATGCCGCGGGCCATCCTCGAGAGCGCCCGCGACGGCGATGTGGTGCTCGCCATGGGCGCGGGCTCGATCGGCGCCGTGCCGGCGCAGGTGCGCGATCTGGCCGCTGCGGGAGGCGCCGATGGCCGCTGATCCGCGCGCGATGGGCCGGGTGGCGGTGCTGATGGGCGGGCGCTCGGCCGAGCGCGAGGTCTCGCTGCGCTCCGGCGCCGGCGTGCTCGCCGCCCTGCGCGCCCAGGGGGTCGATGCCCATCCCTTCGATCCCGCCGAGCGCGGGATGGACGAACTGCGCCGCAAGGGCACGAGCCGCGCCTTCATCGCGCTGCACGGCCGCTACGGCGAGGACGGCACGGTCCAGGGCGCGCTCGAGCTGCTCGGCATCCCCTACACCGGCTCGGGCGTGATGGCCTCGGCGATCGCGATGGACAAGGTCCGCACCAAGGAGATCTGGGTGGCGCGCGGTCTGTCCACGCCGCGCTCGATGGTGCTGCGCCGCGGCGACAGCCTGCGCGAGGTGCCCGACCGCCTCGGCCTGCCGCTGATCGTCAAGCCGCCGCACGAGGGATCCACCCTGGGCGTCACCCGGGTTCTGGGCTACTCGCAGATGCAGGAGGCCTTCGAGACGGCCGCCCGCTACGACGCCGAGGTGCTGGTCGAGGAGTGCATCATCGGCCCCGAACTCACCGTGGCCATCCTGGGCAGCGGCGCGCAGGCCCGCGCCCTGCCGGTGATCGAGATCCGCGCGCCCGACGGCAACTACGACTTCACCAACAAGTACTTCGGCGACCAGACCCGCTACCTCTGCCCGGCGCCGCTGCCCGAGGCGCTGGCCGAGGGGGTGCGCCGACTTGCGCTCGATGCCTTCCTCGCGATCGGCTGCGAGGGCTGGGGCCGGGTCGACCTGATGCTGCGGGCGTCCGACCAGACGCCCTTCCTGCTCGAGGTGAACACCTCGCCGGGCATGACCGACCATTCGCTGGTGCCGATGGCCGCGCGGGCCGAGGGCATGAGCTACGAGGCGCTGACCCTCGCGCTGCTGGCCGGCGCCAGCCTGAAGATCGGGGGCGCGCGGTGAAGCGGCTCTGGCACACACCGAGCCTGCTCAACGCGCTGGCCAACGCGCTCATCCTGCTGTCGCTGCTCGCCCTGCTCGCTGCCGCCGGCTGGTGGCTGGCGCAACGCCCGGGATTCGCGCTGCGTGTGGTGCGCATCGATGCCGTGCCGGGCACCGAGCTGCGCCATGTCTCGGCGGTGCTGCTCGACCAGTCGGTGCGCCAGCGTCTGCGCGGCAACTTCTTCACCGTCGATCTCGATGCCGTGCGCGCCGGCTTCGAGCAGGTGCCCTGGGTGCGGCGCGCGATGGTCCGGCGGGTCTGGCCCGACCGTCTCGAGGTGGCGATCGAGGAGCACCGCCCGCTCGCCACCTGGGGCGAGAACCAGCTGATGAACACCTTCGGCGAGCTCTACACCGCCAATGCCGCCGAAGCCGAAGAGGACGGCCCGCTGCCGCACTTCTCCGGCCCGCCCGGCAGCGAGCAGAAGCTGCTCGGCCGCTACGAGGAACTGCGGCGCTGGCTCGCGCCGCTGGGCGTCACGCCGCGTTCGGTGCTGCTCTCGCCGCGGCTGGCCTGGTGGGTGCAGCTCGACGACGGCACCCGCCTGGTGCTCGGCCGCGAGCAGGGCGTGCCGCTCGAGGAGCGCGTGGCCCGCTGGGTCGAGGCCTATCCGCGGGTGCGCGGCCGGCTCGGCGAGCGCGCCCAGGTGATCGACCTGCGCTACCCGAACGGATTCGCGGCGCGCACCGCCGGGTCCGAGCCGCCGCCGGCCGACCATGCCCCGCCGGCCGCACCCGCCGGCGACAGCAACCAGCAGGACACGCGCCCGGCGCTGTCGGGGTCGGATGCACCGACCCGGCTCGCCGCGCTGCAGCCCACAGGGGCGCCCCGGGCGCGGGGCGCCGACCGCACCGACCAGCGAACGGACTAGCAAGATGGCCAGGGAAGCGAATGACTTGATCGTCGGGCTCGACATCGGCACCTCCAAGATCGTGGCGATCGTGGCGCAGATGCTGCCCGACGGGCGCTACGAGATCGTCGGCTTCGGTCAGCACGAGTCGCGCGGCCTGAAGAAGGGCGTGGTGGTGAACATCGAGACCACCGTGGCCTCCATCCAGCGCGCGCTCGAGGAAGCCGAGCTGATGGCCGACTGCAAGATCCGCACGGTCTACACCGGCATTGCCGGCAACCACATCCGCAGCTTCAATTCCAGCGGCATGGTGGCGATCAAGGACAAGGAGGTCAGCGAGGCCGACATGGCCCGGGTGATCGAGACCGCCAAGGCGGTCAACATCCCCACCGACCAGCAGATCCTGCATGTGCTGCCGCAGGAATTCATCATCGACGGCCAGGAAGACATCCGCGAGCCGATCGGCATGAGCGGCGTGCGTCTCGAGGTGAAGGTGCACATCGTCACCGGCGCGGTGTCGGCGGCGCAGAACATCGTGAAGTGCGTGCGCCGCTGCGGCCTCGAGGTGGCCGACCTCATCCTGCAGCCGCTCGCCTCGAGCATGGCGGTGCTCAGCCAGGACGAGAAGGAACTCGGCGTGGCCCTGGTCGACATCGGCGGCGGCACCACCGACATCGCGATCTTCACCGGCGGCTCGATCCGCCACACCGCGGTGATCCCGATCGCCGGCGACCAGATCACCAACGACATCGCGATGGCGCTGCGCACGCCCACCCCCGAGGCCGAGGAGATCAAGCTCACCCACGGCCTGGCCAAGCAGGTGCTGGCCGACCCCAACGAGCGCATCGAGGTGCCCGGCCTCGGGGATCGCGGACCGCGCCAGCTCTCGCGCCAGGCGCTGGCGGCGGTGATCGAGCCGCGGGTCGAGGAGCTGTGCGCGCTGGTCCACCAGGCAATCCGCGAGTCGGGCTACGAGGAGCTGCTCTCCTCGGGCATCGTGGTCACCGGCGGCACCGCGCTGATGCCCGGCATGGTCGAGCTCGCCGAGGACATCTTCCTCAAGCCGGTGCGGCTCGGACTGCCCGGTTACGCCGGCGGCCTCTCCGATGTGGTGAGCAATCCGCGCTTCGCCACCGCGGTCGGCCTGCTCGAGGAGGCCCGCATGCAGCGGATGCGCGGCCGCAAGGCCGCCGAGCAGTCCGGCAACTTCAAGGAAACCATGCGCCGAATGAAGGACTGGTTCGTGGGCAATTTCTAGCCGCGAGCCGACATCCGCCGATCATTCCAGCACGCCCGATCCAGTACCCGAACCCGAACCCACCGAAACCACCCGAGGAGGCCCAGCCATGTCGACTTTCAAACTCATCGAATCCGCACCGGACGGTGCCGTCATCAAGGTGGTGGGCATCGGAGGCGCCGGCGGCAACGCCGTCAACCACATGATCTCGCGTGGCGTGACCGGGGTGGAGTTCATCGCGCTGAACACCGATCGCCAGGCGCTGTCGCGCTCGCAGGCCGGCCGCATCATCCAGCTCGGTGACCAGGGCCTGGGCGCCGGGGCCAATCCGGCCGCCGGCCGCGCCTCGGCCGAGGCTGCCGAGGCGCAGATCCGCGAGGCGCTCGCCGGCGCGAACATGGTCTTCCTCACCGCCGGCATGGGCAAGGGCACCGGCACGGGCGCCTCGCCGGTGGTCGCGCAGATCGCCAAGGAGCTCGGGGTGCTGACCGTGGGCGTGGTCACCAAGCCCTTCCAGTTCGAGGGCGCGCGCAAGATGCAGATCGCCGAGGCCGGCATCGAGCAGCTCGTCGATCGTGTCGATTCGCTGATCGTGGTGCTGAACGAGGCGCTGTTCGAGGTGATGGACGAGGACGCCAGCCTCGAGGACGCCTTCAAGCGCGCCGACGATGTGCTGCACAACGCCGTGGCGGGCATCGCCGAGATCATCAATGTGCCGGGCCTGGTCAACGTCGACTTCGCCGACGTGCGCACCGTGATGGGCGAACAGGGCAAGGCGATGATGGGCATCGGCGAGGCCGCTGGCATCGACCGCGCCCGCCTGGCCGCCGAGCAGGCGGTGGCCTCGCCGCTGCTCGACGGCGTCGACCTCTCGGGTGCGCGTGGCGTGATCGTCAACATCACCGCCACCCGCGGCCTGAAGCTGCGCGAGACCAACGATGTGATCAACACCATCAAGGCCTTCTGCGCCGACGATGCCACCATCATCCATGGCACGGTGTTCGACGACTCGATGGCCGACACCCTGCGCGTGACCGTGGTGGCCACCGGCATCGGCGAGCGCCGCGCGCCCACCGCGCAGCGGCCGGTGCTGGTCCAGCCCACCCTGCAGCGCACCGGCACCGACGACGGCCAGCCGGCCCGCGCCACCACCAACTTCGCCGACCTCGACCAGCCCGCGGTCTGGCGCAGCCCGCGCGCCTCGGCCGCGGCCCAGGTGCAGGCCCTGGAGGAGAGCGGGGTCGAGCGCTTCGACATCCCGGCCTTCCTGCGCAAGCAGGCCGACTGAGCGGCTCCTGGCCGGGATCCCAGGGGCCCGGCCAGCGGTCGCGCAGCCCCGGGGTCGCCGCCGGCAGGGTTTTGCGCTTGCCACTAGAATCCGGGGTTTCACGGCCCGCGTCGGGCCATTCCCCTGAGATCCCCGGAGACAGACATGACCATCAAAGTCGGCGACACCCTTCCCGAAGCCACACTGAACGAATTCATCGAAGTCGAGGGCAACGGCTGCTCGGTCGGGTCGAACTCATTCAAGGTGTCCGACCTGGTCAAGGGCAAGCGGGTGGCGCTGTTCGCGCTGCCGGGCGCCTTCACCCCCACCTGCTCGGCGCAGCATGTGCCCAGCTACCTGAAGCAGTTCGACGCGCTGCGCGCCAAGGGCATCGACGAGATCTGGTGCGTGTCGGTCAACGATGCCTTCGTGATGGGCGCCTGGGGCCGTGACCAGCAGTCCGGCGGCAAGGTGCGCATGCTCGCCGACGGCAGCGGCGACTTCACCCGCAAGGTGGGCCTCGAGCTCGACCTCACCGCGCGCGGCATGGGCGTGCGCTCGCAGCGCTATGCCATGGTGGTCGACAACGGCGTGGTGAGGCATCTCTTCGTCGAGGCCCCCGGCAAATTCGAGGTCTCCAGCGCCGATCACGTGCTGGCCAATCTCTGATCCCGTTCCGCACGGTCTTCGCTTCCCGCCGCCCGCCTGCCGCCGTCGCGCCATGCTCCGCCAGCGCACCATCCGTCAGCGGGTGAGCACCACCGGCGTGGGGCTGCACTCGGGGCAGCGGGTTGAGCTCAGCCTGCGGCCGGCTGCGGCGGGCACCGGCATCGTGTTCCGCCGCACAGACCTCGATCCGCCGGTCGACATCCCGGTGCGGGCGGTCCAGGTCACCGACACCCGCATGGCCTCCACCCTGTCGGCGCCCGAGGATGCGTCGGTGCGCGTGGCCACGGTCGAGCACCTGATGTCGGCGCTGGCCGGCCTGGGGGTCGACAACCTCTTCATCGATGTCACCGCGCCCGAGATCCCCATCCTCGACGGGTCGGCGGCGTCGTTCGTGTTCCTGGTGCAGTCGGCCGGCATCGCCGAGCAGGCTGCCCCCAAGCGCTTCATCCGGGTCAAGCGCCTGGTCGAAGTGCGCGATGGCGACAAGTGGGCGCGCCTCGAGCCCCACGAGGGCTTCCTGCTCGACTTCTCCATCGACTTCGGCCATCCGGCCATCGATGCCACCGGCCAGCATGTGCACATCGACTTCGCCGAGACCTCCTTTGTGCGCGACATCGCCCGCGCCCGCACCTTCGGCTTCGTGCAGGATGTCGAGATGCTGCGCGCGGCCGGTCTGGCGCAGGGCGGCAGCTTCGAGAATGCCATCGTCATGGACGAGTACCGCATCCTGAATGACGACGGCCTGCGCTACGACGACGAGTTCGCCCGCCACAAGGTGCTCGATGCCATCGGCGATCTCTACTGCGTGGGGCATCCCATGCTCGCCGCCTATCGCGCCCACAAGTCGGGACACGCCCTGAACAACCGGCTGCTGCGCAGCCTGCTCTCCCAGGCCGATGCCTGGGAGTACACCCGCTTCTCGCAGCCGCGCGAAGCGCCCGCGGTCTTCGCCCGCGACTGGCGCCTCGCCTGAGGGCGACGCGCCACCGGCCTCGCCGATGCTCGCGCTGCGCGTCCTGGTCATCCTCACCGCGGCCGCGGTGGCGGTCTGCGTGGCCGGCTATCTGATCGGCGGCGACCGGGTCTGGCTGGGCCGCGCGGTGCGCACGCTGAAGTTCGCCGCCGCGGCGGCCCTGGTGTTCTTCGCGGTGCTGCTGCTGGAGCGCCTGGCCTGAGGGCCCTGTCGCCCCCGGGGCTGGTCGCTCGGCGTGCTCCCGGGGCCCCGTTCCGGGCGTCCGGGTCCCGTTCCGGGCGTTTTTCCCTCGCGGCGCCGTCCTTCGGTCGCCGCTTCGCGTCCGCTCAGCGCGCGTGCCGCAGCAGCGCGGCGAGGGCGGCTTTCAGCGGCCCTTCCGGCGTCTGGCCGGCGAGCTCGGCCAGGCTGGACAGGGCCGCGGGCGGGATCGGCCCACGAGGCGAGGCCATGGGCACGGGCGGCAGATCGCCCACCGGCTGCGTGCGCGCCCGCAGCCGGGTGACCGCCCAGCCGCGCGCCGCCAGCCCGGCCACCAGGCGGGGCTCGAACTGGCGCAGCTTGGCCGCCGCCGCCGCCGAGGGGGTGGCCACCCGCAGCACGCCATCGCCATCGAGCCCGAGCACGGTCAGTCCGGGTATCGGCGAGAGCCGGGCAAGATCGCCCTGCAGCGCGATGGTGCGCGCGGCCCGCTGGGCGAGTTCGCGCGCCACCGGGCTGTCGGTCAGGCAGGCATAGACCTGTCGGCTGGGGCTGGAAGGCATGGGATCGGCAGGATGGGCGGGGCGCTCGCGCGGCCGGACGGCCGGGACCCCCGTGCTACCATGACAGGTTAACTTAACCCGGCGGGCCGCGAGGCCGGCGCGAGGCTTTCTGCAATGATCCAGGGTTTGCTCACCAAGATCTTCGGCAGCCGCAACGAGCGTGTGCTGAAGCAGTATCGCAAGGCCGTGGCCGAGATCAATGCCCTCGAGCCGGCAATCTCGGCCCTGTCTGATGAGGCCCTGCGTGGGCGCACCGCCGAGCTGCGCGCGCGCGTGGCGGCGGGCGCCACCCTGGACTCGCTCCTGCCCGAGGCCTTCGCGGTGTGCCGCGAAGCCGCGCGCCGCGCCCTGGGCATGCGCCACTTCGATGTCCAGCTGATCGGCGGCATGGTGCTGCACAGCGGCCGCATCGCCGAGATGCGCACCGGCGAGGGCAAGACCCTCACCGCCACCCTGCCGGTGTACCTCAACGCGCTCGCCGGCAAGGGCGTGCATGTGGTCACCGTGAATGACTACCTCGCCGCCCGCGACGCCGACTGGATGGGCAAGGTCTACCGCTTCCTGGGCATGAGCGTGGGGGTGATCCTCTCGCAGCAGTCCACCGAGGACAAGAAGCTCGCCTACGCGGCCGACATCACCTACGGCACCAACAACGAGTTCGGCTTCGACTACCTGCGCGACAACATGGAGTACGCCGCCGGGGATCGGCGTCAGCGCGGCCTGTCGTATGCCATCGTCGACGAGGTCGACTCCATCCTGATCGACGAGGCGCGCACCCCGCTGATCATCTCGGGTCAGGCCGAAGACCACACCGAGATGTACCTGCGGATGAACGCCGTGCCGCCGCTGCTCGACGAGATGGCGGCCGAGCCGAAGGCCAACGAGCCCGATCCGCCGGGCGACTACTGGGTGGACCGCAAGAGCCACCAGGTGCATCTCTCGGAGGCCGGCCACGAGAAGGCCGAGCGCATCCTGTCGCAGCAGGGCATCCTGGCCGAGGGCGCCAGCCTCTATGACGCCGCCAACATCAGCCTGATGCACCACCTGATGGCCGCGCTGCGCGCCCACACGCTGTTCCTGAAGGACCAGCAGTATGTGGTGCAGGACGGCGAGGTGATCATCGTCGACGAGTTCACCGGCCGCCTCATGGCCGGCCGGCGCTGGAGCGACGGCCTGCACCAGGCGGTCGAGGCCAAGGAAGGGGTCCGGATCAACGCCGAGAACCAGACCATGGCGTCGATCACCTTCCAGAACTACTTCCGCATGTACGGCAAGCTCGCCGGCATGACCGGCACGGCCGACACCGAGGCCTACGAGTTCCAGGAGATCTACGGACTCGAGACCGTGGTGGTGCCCACGCACCGACCCATGATCCGCCAGGATCGCCAGGATCAGGTCTTTCGCACCGCCCAGGAGAAGTACGGCGCCATCCTGGCCGACATCCGCGACTGCCAGCAGCGCGGTCAGCCGGTGCTGGTGGGCACCACCAGCATCGAGAGCTCCGAGCTGCTCTCGGCCATGCTCACCCGCGAGAAGCTGCCGCACCAGGTGCTCAACGCCAAGCAGCACGCCCGCGAGGCCGAGATCGTCGCCCAGGCCGGCCGGCCGAAGATGATCACCATCGCCACCAACATGGCGGGCCGCGGCACCGACATCGTGCTCGGCGGCAATGTCGACAAGCAGATCGACTTCCTCACCAACGACTCCTCGCTCGACGAGGCCGGGCGCGCCGCCCGGGCCGCGCAGCTGCGCGACGAGTGGCAGTCGCTGCACGATCAGGTCATCGCTGCCGGCGGCCTGCACATCATCGGCACCGAGCGCCACGAGTCGCGCCGCATCGACAACCAGCTGCGCGGGCGCTCGGGTCGTCAGGGCGACCCCGGCTCGTCGCGCTTCTACCTGTCGATGGACGACCCGCTGCTCAAGATCTTCGCCGGCGATCGTCTCAAGGCCATCATGGATCGGCTCAAGCTCCCCGAGGGCGAGCCGATCGAGGCCGGCATGGTCACCCGCTCCATCGAGAGCGCGCAGCGCAAGGTCGAGGCCCGCAACTTCGACATCCGCAAGCAGCTGCTCGAGTACGACGATGTGGCCAACGATCAGCGCAAGGTGGTCTACGCCGATCGCAACGCGCTGCTCGACAGCACCGAGTTCGCCGAGCGCATCACCGAGCTGCGCCACCGGGTGTTCACCGATCTCTTCCGCCAGCATGTGCCCGAGGGCTCGATCGAGGAGCAGTGGGATCTCGCCGGCCTGCAGGCGCTGCTCCAGGGCGAGTGGCAGCTCGAGGTGCCCCTGCTCACCCTGGCCGCCGACAACGCCGAGGACGAGCTGCTCGCCGCGGTGCTCAAGGCGGCCGACGCGCTCTACCAGGGCAAGATCGACGCGGTCGGGTCCGAGACCTTCGCGGGCTTCGAGCGCTCGATGCTGCTCCAGACCATCGACCAGCACTGGCGCGAGCACCTCTCGGCGCTCGACTATCTGCGGCAGGGCATCCACCTGCGCGGCTACGCGCAGAAGAACCCCAAGCAGGAGTACAAGCGCGAGGCCTTCGAGCTCTTCAGCCTGATGCAGGAGCGCATCCGCAACGATGTCACCCGGGTGCTCATGACGGTGCGCATCCAGAGCCCCGAGGACGCCCAGCAGGCCGAGCAGAGCATCGAGCAGGAGCAGGCCCGCAGCCTCGAACGGGTGAACACCACCCATGCCGACTTCAACGAGGCGGCCGGCGCGGCCCAGGGCGCCGACCCCGAGTCGATCGCCCTGGCGCTGCAGCAGGCGCCGGTGGCCGACGATCGCGATGTGCCCCAGCCGGTGCGTCGTTTCGGCGCCAAGATCGGCCGCAACGATCCCTGCCCCTGCGGCTCCGGACGCAAGTACAAGGCCTGCCACGGTCGGCTGGCCTGAGCCTCGTCGAGGGGCGGCCGCGCCGCCTCCCGGCGCCTGCCGCCCCGACGCCGCCCCCCGACGCCGCCCCGACGCCGCCGCCTCAGCCGGGCAGCGGCTCCAGCGCGATTCGGTCCGGGCGTTCGACCCAGGCCGCGAAGGCCTCGGCCATCGCCTCGCATTCCGCCATCGCGCGCCGCCAGTCGCGCAGCCGGGCGTCGTGGTCGGTGTCGTAGCGGAAGAAGTCCTGCCGGTCGGGCAGCTTGCGGTTGGGCAGGCGCGCGAGCAGCGCCGGCGAGGGGATCACCAGCAGCAGGTTGTCCAGCCAGTCGCGGTCGGCCGGACCCAGGCCGTGCCGCCGCCAGGGCAGGAACTTGTCGAGCCAGCCGGCGGTGACCGCGGGCAGGAAGTGCGGCATCAGCACGATGCCGGGCAGGGTCTGCCAGCGCCAGTGCAGGTGGTAGTCGATCAGGCCGCCATCCCAGTAGCGGCCTGCCGGCGCGCCGCCGACACCGGGCACCGGATCGGCCACCAGCGGGATGCTGCCCGAAGCGAGCAGCGCGTCCTCGAGGTTGTCGGCTTGCAGCGGCACGCAGCGGCTGTCGAAGGCGTCAGGGGGCAAGGCCGGGCATCCGTCAGCGGTCGATTCAGCGCCAGCGGTGAACACCACCCGCTGCAGATGCCGGCCGAGCCGCGCCCGCGCCACCGCGTTGTCGAGCGCTGCCCGGCCGAAGGCGAGCCGCGTCGCGGCGGCGTCAGGGGCCAGACTCCGCGCGGTGACCACCTGCAGCCGCCGGCCCGGCGCCAGCCCGGCGAGGAATGCGGCCGGGTCGTGGCCGATCAGCTCGCGGGTCATGTCGCGGCACACCTGCGAGACTTGCGCAGTCGAGGGCTTGCGCGGATAGCGCTGGCCTTCCAGGTAGGCGTGCGCCAGTCGTTCGATCGCGGGCAGCGGCGCGCGCTGGGCCCCGGCCGCCATGCGCCAGGCCCCGATCGAGGCGCCCGCCAGCCAGCGCTCCCGCGGGCAATCGGCCAGCCAGTGGCCGAACAGCCAGCGATCGAGGGGGAGCAGGGCGAGGCCCTTCGGACCTCCCGCGGCGCCGACCACCGCGACGATGTCGGCCGGACGCAGCCCCCGATCCGCCAGGTGGCGAGCGGCCGCCGGCCCCGCCAGCAGACGGATCGGCGCAGGCGCCACCGGGTCGGGCCTCAGCCCGCGGCCGGCCGGGGCCGGGTGTGCAGGGCGTGCATCGCCGCCTCGGTGCGGCCGGCGGCGCAGTCGGCGGCGATGGCCAGCGAGCGATCGAGCTCGGCCTCGATCGCCGCGCGTTCGTCGCGGCGCGGCGGGTGCAGCACGAAGTCGGCCACCGCCTGCGCCAGGTTCAGGGTGCGGGGATGACCGATGCCCAGACGCAGCCGCCAGAAGCCGGGCGTGCCCAGCGCCGCCGCGATGTCGCGCAGGCCGTTGTGCCCGGCATGGCCGCCGCCGAGCTTGAGCTTGCTCTGGCCGGGCGGCAGGTCGAGCTCGTCGTGCACCACCAGGATCTCGTCAGCCGGGATACGGTAGAAGCCGGCCAGCGCGCTGACGGCGCGACCGGAGCGGTTCATGTAGGTGCCCGGCTTGAGCAGCCAGACCGCGGCCCCGCCCAGGGTGATCCGGGCGGTCTCGCCGTGAAACTTCGCGTCGCGGGAGAATCGTCCGCCCTGGCGGCGGGCGAGTTCGTCCAGCCACCAGAACCCGGCGTTGTGGCGGGTGTCTTCGTACTCGGGGCCGATGTTGCCCAGGCCGACGATGAGGCGGATGGCGGACATGGGAGCAGGGCTCCCACGCCCGGCGCGCGGGCGCGGGAGGCGTCAGCCGCCACCGGTGGGCGGCAGCCGACGGATGCGGCCTTACTTCTTGGCCGGCGCCTTCTTCTCGGCGCCCTTCTTGGCGGGCGCGGCGGCGGCGGGCGCAGCCTCTTCGGCGGCGGCCGGCACGGTCACGGTGATGACCGCCGGATTCTCACGGCCGCCGAGCACCACCGACACGCCCGAGGGCAGGGCGATGTCGCGCACATGCACGGTCTGGCCGACCTGCAGATTGGAGAGGTCGACGGTGACGAATTCCGGCAGATCGGCCGGCAGGCAGGACACGGTGATCTCGGTGATCACATGGCTGATGATCGCCGCCGAGAGCTTCACCGCCGGAGAGTTCTCCTGGTTGGTGAAGTGCAGGGGCACCTTCAGCACGATCTTCTGGTCGGCGGCCACGCGCTGGAAGTCGATGTGCTGGACCAGCGGCTTGTACGGGTGCCATTGCACCGCGCGCAGCAGCACCCGCTCGGGCTTGCCGTCGAGTTCCATGTCGAGGATGGAGGCATGGAAGGCCTCGACCCGCAGGGCGTGGTAGAGCGGGTTGTGATCGAGTTCGATCATGGTGGGCGTGGCGTTGCCGCCATACAGAATGCCCGGGACCTTGGCGGCACGGCGCAGGCGGCGGCTCGCACCGGAACCCTGCTCCTGACGCGTGTTGGCGACGACTTTCATCGCGTTCTCCTGAAGAAGCCCCGGGTCCGCGACCAGAACGACGGGGCGTTGCGAATGCCCGCCCGGAAAGCCCGGGCAGGCGCCTGAAAAACCGTGCCGGCGCCGCCGGCGGGGCGCCGACGATCAGTCGACGAAGAGCGAGGACACCGAGTCGGCGCGGTTGATGCGCAGGATGGTCTCGGCCAGCAGTTGCGCGCAGCTGAGCACGCGGATCTTGCTGGACGACCGGGCATCCTTGGGCAGCGAGATGGTGTCGGTGACGACGAGCTCGTCAAGGGGCGAGTTGGCGATGCGATCGACCGCGCCGCCCGACAGCACCGGGTGGGTGCAGTAGGCCAGCACCCGCTGCGCGCCCTGCTGCTTGAGCGCGGCGGCGGCCTTCACCAGCGTGTTGGCGGTGTCGACCATGTCGTCCATGATGACGCAGGTGCGGCCGCTGACATCGCCGATGATGTTCATGACCTCGGCCACATTGGCCTTGGGCCGGCGCTTGTCGATGATGGCGAGATCGCAGTCGAGCCGCTTGGCCAGCGCCCGCGCGCGCACCACGCCGCCCACATCGGGCGACACCACCATGACATTCTCGAACTGCTGCTTGTGGACATCGGCCAGCAGCAGCGGCGCGGCGTAGATGTTGTCGACCGGGATGTCGAAGAAGCCCTGGATCTGGTCGGCGTGCAGGTCCATGGTGAGCACGCGCTCCACGCCGGCGATCTGCAGCATGTTGGCCACCACCTTGGCGCTGATCGCCACTCGCATCGAGCGCACCCGCCGGTCCTGGCGCGCATAGCCGAAATAGGGCATGGCCGCGGTGATGCGCCCGGCCGAGGCGCGCTTGAGCGCGTCGACCATGATCATGACCTCCATCAGGTGGTCATTGGTGGGCGCGCAGGTGGACTGCAGCACGAACACATCCTTGCCGCGGACATTCTCGAGGATCTCGACCATGACCTCGCCGTCGGAAAAGCGGCCGACGGTGGCCTTGCCCAGCGGCAGATGCAGGTGCGAGGCGACATCGGCAGCCAGCTTGGGATTGGCGTTGCCGGTGAAGATCATCAGCCCTTCGGGCGACAAGGCTTCAGCGTTGCGGCGCGTGGCCTGCTGCATGGCGGATCCGGTGGTCGGTGGCGGAACGGCGAGGCGGAGGGGTTTGGCTGGGGAGGAAGGACTCGAACCCTCGCATGCCGGAATCAAAATCCGGTGCCTTAACCAACTTGGCGACTCCCCAACGGTTCTTTGGGGCGGCTGCTGCCGGCTGACGCCGGCTTCAACCACCCGCGCGGGAACCACCGCGCGATCGACTGCTCACTGCTGACGGAAGGCCCATTCGCACAACGGATGCCGGCCCAGCGATCCGGTGAGCCAGGCCTGCAGGCCTGACGCCGTGTCACCCAGGGCCTGCACCACCTGCCGGCCTGCGCTTGCGCTGGGCACGGGCACGAAGACACAGGCACCCGAACCGCTCATGCGCACCGCCGCCGGATTGGCGCCCGCCTGCACCGCCGCCTGCCGCAACTGCCCGAGCGCCTGCGCCACCCGGGGATAGCGCGCCTCGACCACCGGCTGCAGGTCATTGCGGCCTTCCAGGCCAGACCACTCGCACGAAAGACTGTCGAGTTTAAGGGGTAGGGTATTCCGAGTCAATTCAGGGGCCGAGAACACGCCCGCGGTGGGCACCGCCTGCGCCGGCGCCACCACCACGAAGTGGCGTGTCGGCAGGCGGATCGGCTGCAGTCTTTCGCCGATGCCGGTGGCATAGGCATTGTGGCCGCGCACGAACACCGGGACATCGGCGCCCAGCCCGAGCGCGAGGTCGGCCAGCGCATCGACCGGCCAGTGCAGGCCCCAGAGCCGGTTCAGCCCGAGCAGCACCGTGGCCGCGTCGGAGCTGCCGCCGCCCAGGCCGCCGCCCATCGGGATGCGTTTGTCCAGCCCGATGCGCACGCCGGCAGCGCAGCCGCTGGCCTGGGCCAGCCGACGGGCCGCCCGCACGGTGAGGTCTTCCTCGGCGGGCACGCCGGGGATCTCGCGGTCTCGTTCGATGCGGCCGCCGGGCAGGGCCTCGAGATGCACGGCGTCGGCCAGGTCGATCAGCTGGAAGACGGTCTCGAGCAGGTGGTAGCCGTCGTCCCGACGGCCGGTCACATGCAGGAACAGATTGAGCTTGGCGGGCGCCGGCAGGTGGCGCAGGGCGCGGATCATGGCCGGCCTCCGATCCCGGGCCGCTCGGCCGAGTCGACCAGCAGCCTCAGCTCGACCTGACTGACCCGCGCGGCTGGGGAGGGCGCGGCGCCGCCCTCGGGCCAGCGCAGCGTGAGCCGCTGCGGCCAGCCGTCGCGCCACGCCTCGATGCTCACCCGCCAGCCGGCATCGATGAAGCTCACCGGGTCGGTGCCCGGACCGGCCCGCGCCGCGGCCGGCGAGGCGGGCGCGCCCTGGGGTCCTGCCAGCCAGCGCGAGAGCTCGGCGATCGGGGCGGGCCAGCCGAAGGCCCGTTCGGTGAGCTGGCCGGCGTCGGGCGCGGACAGGCGCTGGCCGTCGGCGGTGACCAGACTGGCGCCCTGGGGGCCCAATGTGGCCACGGCCACGGTCTGCCCCAGCGGCGTGACGATGGTGAGCTCGCTGCCCGTTGCGGCGACGCGCAGGCTGAAGCCGCCGGTGGCGCGCTGCGCCGCATCGGCATCGGGCGGACCGCGCCAGCTGGCCGAGAAGCGCCCGGCGTAGCGGGCTTCGGGCGCAGGCGGCTCGGCCGCCGGTGGCGCGGTCGAGGCGCAGGCCCCGAGCAGGGCGGTCAGGCCGGCGCAGCTCAGCGCCCTGGCGAGGCTAGAGCGCGACATTCAGCCGGGCCAGCGTGTCTTTCAGAGTGGCGTTGTCGGGTTCGCGCCGTCGGGCCTCGCCCCACAGGGCGCGGGCCTCGTCGGCCCGGCCGAGCTTCCAGAGCACCTCGCCGAGGTGCGCGGCGATCTCGGCCTCGGGGCTCAGGGCGTAGGCGCGGCGCAGGTATTCGGCGGCACGCTCGGTCTGGCCGCGCCGGAACAGCACCCAGCCCATGCTGTCGAGGATGTGCGGATCGTCGGGCAGCAGCTGCAGGGCGCGCTCGATGAGGGCCTGGGCCTCCTCCAGCCGCAGCCCGCGATCGGCCAGGCTGTAGCCCAGCGCGTTGTGGGCATGGGCATGGTCGGGACGCGCGCTGATCAGCTTGCGCAGGCTGGCCTCCATGACATCGATGCGGTCGAGCCGCTCGGCCGCCATGGCGTGGTCATAGAGCAGGTCGGGATTGTCGGGCTGCGCGCCGAGGGCCTGGTCGAGGGCCGCGAAGGCCTCGGCGCTGCGGCCGGCCTCGCGCAGCACCTGGGCCTGCGTGGCCACGCGCTGCGCGCGCTCGCGCGGCGTGGCGGGGCTGGCCTCGGCGAGCAGCGCCAGGGCGGCATCGATGCGGCCGACACGCGCCGTGAGCAGCGCCCGCCGCAGCAGCGCCTGCCAGGCGGCCTCGCCGTCGGTGATGCGGGCCAGCCAGTCGATGGCCTCGTCGAACCGCTTGCCCTCTTCGGCCACCTGCGCCAGGAAGGCATAGGCCCCGGCCTTGTCGGCTTCGGGCACGCCGGGTTGGGCCACCAGGCGGCGCAGGTGGCCCGCGGCGACCTCGGGCTGGCGGGCCTGCTGCGCGAACTGCGCGAGCGAGAACAGGATGGCCGGGTTGTCGGGGCTCTGGCGCAGCGCGGTTTCCATCTCGCGGCGGGCCTCATCGGCGCGGCCGGCCGCGGCCAGCAGCCGGGCGTACTGGAAGCGCGCCTCGAGCGAGGCGGGCTGCCGCTCGAGGAAGCTGGCCAGCAGGCGCAGCGAGGCGGTGCTGTTGCCGCTGCTCTCCTGGAGCAGCCGGGCCGCGGTGAGGGCCAGGCGCTCGTCGTCGGGGCGCAGCGCGTAGGCCTTGCCCGCCTCCTGGGCGGCGCGCTCGGCGAGACCGGCAGCCTGCGCCAGACCGGCAATGGCCAGCCGGGCCTCGGGCAGTTGGGCGTCGGCTGCCGCGAGCTCCTCGAGCAGGGCCAGGGCGGCGGTCTTGTCGGGGCTGCGCACCAGGGCGCGCTGCAGTTGCGCGTAGGTCTCGGGCAGATCGCCGCTGCCGCGGGCGCGGGTCAGCCGGGCGCTGACCAGGGGCCGGGCCTCGGCCAGCCGGCCGGTGGAGATCAGCAGGGTTTCGAGGGTCTGGGTGGCCACCGGCGAGGCCGGCGCTAGCTCGCGCCAGAGCCGCGCCGACTGCAGGGCGCGGTCGATGGAGCGCTCGGTGAGCGCGAACTCGGTGGCGCGCTGGGCGAGCCGCGGATCGCGGGTCTTGCGGGCGAGGGACAGGTAGGTGGCGGTGGCGCTGCCGATCTGGCCGCGCTGCGCGGCGATCTCGGAGGCAAGCAGCTGGAAGACGATGTCGGCGGTGAGCTCCACGCCGGGCAGCGCGGGCTCAGCGGCCGGGGCCTTGTCGGTGGCGGGCGGGCGGGCGCCGC
>JAGWVN010000018.1 GCA_018970865.1 Betaproteobacteria bacterium | reverse complement strand
CGCCACCGCCACCGCCGCCAGCGCCAGCGCGGCGCCGCGCGCGCGGCCAAGCCGCGCCAGCCGGCGCCAGGCCGGGATCATGACTGCGCAACCAGCCACTCGACATAGCTGGCCACGCCCTGCTCGACGGTGAGGAAGCGGTGCTCGCACCCGGCCCGGCGCAGCAGGGTGTGGTCGGCCTGCGTGAAGCTCTGGTACTTGCCCTTGAGCGCATCGGGAAAGGGCACATAGCGCAGCAGGCCGGCCTCGACCAGCTGGGGCAGCGTCAGCGCCGGCTTTCCGTCGAGCCGGCGCAGCGTGTTCAGCACCGTGACCGCCACATCGTTGAAGGGCTGGGCGCGACCGGTGCCGGCATTGAAGATGCCGTGCGAGCCCGGGCGGTCGAGGAAGTGCAGGTTCAGGGCCACCACATCGTCGACATGGACGAAGTCGCGGGTCTGCTCCCCCGGACCCCAGCCATCCCAGCCCTCGAAGAGCCGCACATGGCCGTCGGCCCGGTACTGGTTCACGCAGTGGAAGGCCACCGACGCCATGCGCGCCTTGTGGGTCTCGCGCGGACCATAGACATTGAAGTAGCGAAGCCCGACCAGGGTGGCGTCGGGCGCGCCCGACGCGAGGCGCTGCCGGACGATCTGGTCGAACAGGAACTTGGAGTAGCCGTAGACATTGAGCGGCGACTCGCAGCGGCGCTGCTCGACGAACTCGCTGCCGCCCCCGTAGACCGCGGCGGATGAGGCGTAGAGGTAGGCGATGCGATGACGGGCGGTGAACTCCAGCAGGCGCATGGAGTACCGGTAGTTGTTGTCCATCATGTAGCGGCCGTCGGACTCCATGGTGTCGGAGCATGCGCCCTGATGCAGGATGGCCTCGGCGCCGGCGAAGTCGTCGAGTCTCTCGAGGAACTCGCGCTTGTCGAGGTAGTCGGCGATGTCGGCGCCGACGAGATTGCGGAACTTCTCGGCGCGGGCGAGGTTGTCCACGGCGATGATGTCGCGCCGGCCACGGGCATTGAGCGCATGCACCAGGTTGCTGCCGATGAAGCCGGCTGCGCCGGTCACGATGATCATGCAGTTTCTCCAAAGAGCTCGGCGGGCGTCACGGAGGCGGTACCGAGCTTGCCGACCACGATGCCGCCAGCGCGGTTGGCCAGCCGCATGGCTTCATCCATCGGCCGGCCGAGCGCGGTCATGGCCGCCAGCACCGCGACCACGGTGTCGCCGGCTCCCGAGACATCGAACACCTCGCGAGCCTGCGCCGGCACATGCACGGCGCCAGCGGCCGAGAACAGGGTCATGCCTTCCTCTGAACGGGTGAGCAGCAGATAGGCGATGTCGAGCGACTCGCGCAGGGCCTGCGCCCGCCGGTGCAGGTCGGCCTCATCGGACCAGCCGCCGACCACTTCGCGCAGCTCGGCCCGGTTGGGCGTGAGCAGGGTCACGCCGCGGTAGCGGGCATAGTCGTCGCCCTTGGGGTCGGCGATGATCGGCAGCGCGCGCTCGCGGGCCATCGCGATCAGGCGGTCGATCTGGGCGAGGCCACCCTTGCCGTAGTCGGAGAGCACCAGCACGCGCGCCTGCGCGATCGCGGCGGCCACCCCGTCGAGCTTGCGCTCGAGCGCGACCGGCCCCGGGGGCTCTTCGAAATCGATGCGCAGCAGCTGCTGCTGCCGGCCGATCACCCGCAGCTTGATGATGGTGGGCATGGCCGGATCGCGGGTCAGCCGGCAATCGATGCCGGCGGCGCGCGCCATGGCCTCCACGGTGGCGCCGGGCTCGTCGTTGCCCACGACGCCCACCAGGCTCACCGGCGCGCCAAGCGACGCCAGGTTGTGGGCCACATTGGCCGCGCCGCCGAGCCGCTCGTCGCGGCGGGTGACCCGCACCACCGGGACCGGCGCCTCGGGCGAGATGCGGGCCACTTCACCGAACCAGTAGCGGTCGAGCATGACATCGCCCACCACCAGCACACGGGCCGACGCGAAGCTGATCATCGCGCGCCCTCCGCGGCCTGGCCGCGCCGTGGCGGATAGCTGTCCCAGCGGCTGCAACCGGGGCACTGCCAGTAGAACTGCCTGGCCTTGAAGCCGCAGTGACCGCAGACATGGCGCAGCGCCTGACCGGCCTGCGGAGCGAGCAGGCGCTGGATGAGTTCGGTGTCGCTGTCGGCCGCGCCGGCACCGAGCGCCTTGCGCAGCGCCAGAAGCTTCTCGAGCCCGGGCAGCGAGGGCCGGGCGCGCAGCTCGGCCTCGACCCAGGCCAGCGCGGCCTCGGTGCCCTGCTGCTGCTGGATGGCATCGGCCAGCGCGGTGAGGGTGTCTGCCCCGGGCGCCTCCTGGTGCGCCTGGCTCAGCGCGGGCAGCGCGTCAGCTGGCCGACCGAGGTCAAGGTGCGCCTGCAGCCAGCCGCGAGCCACCAGCGCGGCATGGGCGGGGTGACGGCGCAGCAGCAGCGCCCAGTGCTCGACAGCGCCGGCGGCATCGCCCTCGGCCAGGGCGAGTTCGCCACGCAGCAGCAGCGGGCGGGGATGATCGGGGTCGGCCTGCAGCGCCGCCGCGATCTCGCGCCCGGCCGCCATCAGACGATCGGGCGCCTGCCCGGCCAGCGACTGCGTGGCCAGTTCGCAGTGGAACTGCGCGATCTCGCGGGTGAGCGCGCCTGCGGGGTCATCGGCGCCCTCGCGCAGGCGCCCGGCGAGGTCGATCGCCTGCCGCCAGTCGCGCACCATCTGGGCGATGGCGAGGCGATGACGCAGCGCCGCCGAGGCATAGCGGGACCCGGCCAGGCGGTTGAAGGCGTCTTCCGCGCGATCGAGCAGCCCGGCGCGCAGGAAGTCCTGGCCAAGCTCGAAGAGCGCATGCTCGCGCTGCGCGGCATCCAGACCCGGCCGTTCGGCCAGGTTCTGGTGCACGCGAATCGCGCGATCGGTCTCGCCGCGGCGCCGGAACAGGCTGCCCAGCGCGAAGTGCAGCTCGATGGTCTCGGGGTCGATGCGAACGCCGTCGAGGAAGGCATCGATCGCCTTGTCGGGCTGTTCGTTGAGCAGGAAGTTCAGGCCGCGGAAGTAGGCATCAGGCAGGCCGCCCGCGGGCTTCGCCGACTGCCGGGCGTCGAGCCGGGCGGCGAACCAGCCCAGGCCGAAGAACAGCGGGACGGCCAGCAGCCACCAGGTCTGGAATTCCATCGGGCTCAGGCCGCGCCGTCGGCGGCATCGGGCCCGATGCCGGGCGCCGCGGCGGAAGCGGCAGCCGGCGTGCGGGAGGCGGCCGCCAGGTCACGGCGCAGCCGGCCGATCTCGCGGCGCTGGCGGAACAGGGTGGGCACCACGCCGACGATGCCCAGCGCGGTGCCGGCGGCGAAAAAGCCGAGCAGGAAGATCACCAGCGGGGCGCGCCACTCGGCATCGATGCCGAAGAAGCGCAGCTCGACCACACCGGTGTTGGACAGCGCAAAGCCCAGGGCCACCAGAAAGAGCAGCACGCGGGCGGTCCAGGCGATCAGCGTCATGACAGCCGCAAGCGTCTCATGGAAGGGGGCCGCTGCGCATCAGGCCCGCGCCTCATCCGGCCGGCCGACGGCAGGACCATGGCTCAGTCGGCGCGCGGGGCGGCATCGACCCGCTCGCGCAGCTCCTTGCCCGGCTTGAAGTGAGGCACCCGCTTCTCGGGCACCAGGACGCGCTCGCCCGACTTGGGGTTGCGGCCGATGCGCGGCGGGCGATGGGAAAGGGAGAAGCTGCCGAATCCGCGGATCTCGATGCGCCGCCCCTCGGCGAGGGTGCGGGCCATGGCATCGAGGATGGTGCGGACCGCGAACTCGGCATCCTTGGCAACCAGTTGCGGGTAGCGCTCCGCCAGCCGACCGATGAGCTCGGACTTGGTCATCGTGGGGACATCGTCCCCGCGATCGTCGATCAAGTCATCACGCATGGCCGCTGGCGCAGGTGCGATCGCTCAGGCTGCCGCGGCGATCACTGGTCCTTCTGGCTGTCGAGCTTGGCGCGCAGCAGGGCGCCAAGGTTGGTGGTGCCGGACACTGCCGAGCTCTCCGCGGCGATGCGCTGCATCGCCTCGGCGGTCTCGACATTGTCCTTGGCCTTGATCGACAGGCTGATGGAGCGGGTCTTGCGGTCGACATTGATGACCATGGCCTCGACCGAATCGCCTTCCTTCAGCAGGTTGCGGGCGTCCTCGACCCGGTCGCGCGACAGCTCGGAGGCTCGCAGGTAGCCCTCGATGTCGTTGCCGAGATCGATGACCGCGCCACGGGGCTCGACGCTCTTGACCAGGCCGCGAACGACGCTGCCCTTCTCGTGGGTGCCGGCGTAGTTGTTGAACGGGTCGCCCTCGAGCTGCTTGATGCCCAGGGAGATGCGCTCACGCTCGGTGTCGATGGCCAGCACCACCGCCTCGACCTCGTCGCCCTTCTTGAACTCGCGCACCGCCTCCTCGCCCGACTTGTTCCAGGAGAGGTCGGACAGGTGAACCAGGCCGTCGATGCCGCCGGGCAGGCCGATGAACACGCCGAAGTCGGTGATCGACTTGATGGTGCCGCGGACCTTGTCGTTCTTGCGATGGTTGTCGGAGAACTCTTCCCAGGGATTGGGCTTGCACTGCTTCATGCCCAGCGAGATGCGGCGACGGTCCTCGTCGATCTCGAGCACCATGACCTCGACCTCGTCGTTGAGCGAGACCACCTTGCCGGGGTTGACGTTCTTGTTGGTCCAGTCCATCTCGGACACGTGCACCAGACCCTCGATGCCGGGCTCGATCTCGACGAACGAGCCGTAGTCGGTGATGTTGGTGACCTTGCCGAACATGCGCGTGCCCTGCGGGTAGCGCCGGCCGATGCCGATCCAGGGATCGTCGCCGAGCTGCTTGACGCCCAGCGAAACGCGGTTCTTCTCCTGGTCGAACTTGAGCACCTTGGCGGTGACTTCCTGGCCGACCGCCAGCACCTCGGAGGGGTGACGCACGCGGCGCCAGGCCATGTCGGTGATGTGCAGCAGGCCGTCGATGCCGCCGAGGTCGATGAACGCGCCGTAGTCGGTGATGTTCTTGACCACGCCCTTGACGATGGCGCCCTCGTGCAGCGTCTCGAGCAGCTTGGCGCGCTCCTCGCCCTGGGTGAGCTCGATGACCGCGCGGCGCGACAGCACCACATTGTTGCGCTTGCGATCGAGCTTGATGACGCGGAACTCGAGGGTCTTGCCCTCGAAGGGGGTGGTGTCCTTGACCGGACGGGTGTCGATCAGCGAGCCCGGCAGGAAGGCGCGGATGCCGTTGGTCATGACGGTGAGGCCGCCCTTGACCTTGCCGGTGATGGTGCCGGTGACCAGCTCGGCGCTGTCGAGCGCCTTCTCGAGGTTGATCCAGGCGGCCAGGCGCTTGGCGCGGTCGCGCGACAGGCGGGTCTCGCCGTAACCGTTCTCCAGCGAATCGATGGCGACGCTGACGAAATCGCCCTCGGCGACATCGAGCTCGCCGCGATCGTTGTGGAATTCGGAGATGTCGATGTAGCTCTCGGACTTCAGTCCGGCGTTCACGACCACGAAGTTGTGGTCGATGCGCACGACCTCGGCCATGATGACTTCACCGGCCCGCATCTCCTTCAGGGAGAGCGACTCTTCAAAGAGCTGGGCGAAGCTTTCGGTGGCAGGGGCGGCAGTGGTTGCAGTGGTCAATTTGGTTTCCGGATCGATCGCGCCGCGACTCGGGTCGGCAGGGCCTTGCGAAGGCGCCTGCGCGGGATACCGGCCAGCGGCGGTGTTGACACAAGCCCGCGCCCGCCCGGCCGACACGCCAGCCGCCGGACGGGCCGGAAGCGGATGGCTGTGACGGAATGGTCAGGGCGCGGACACCCTTGGTGGACGGCCTGACGCCGGCCAGGCAAGCCCGACCGGCGGCGTCAGCCGCCCTGGCGGCGCCAGGCCTGCAGCACGCGCTCGACCGTCTGGGAGATGTCGAGCTGCGTGGAGTCGATGGCAACCGCCCCTTCGGCAGCCTGCAGGGGTGAAAGCGCACGATGGGTGTCGCGCGCGTCCCGCTCCAGCAGATCCTGCAAAAGACCCGGGAGGCTAGCAGAAATTCCCTTTTCGATCAACTGCTTATAACGGCGCTCCGCGCGCGATGCGGCGCTGGCCGTGAGGAAGATCTTCAATGGCGCATCGGGGAACACCACCGTGCCCATGTCGCGGCCATCGGCCACCAGGCCGGGCGGGCGGCGTGCGGCGCGCTGCATGGCGAGCAGACCCTGGCGCACCGGCCCCAGCGCGGCGATGCGCGAGGCGGCCACGCCCACCGCCTCCTGGCGTATCTCGTCGCCCACCGGCCGCCCCGCCAGCATGAGGCCATGGTCGGTGTACGACAGCGGAAGCACCTCGGCCAGCCGGCCCAGGGCGCTTGCGTCATCGAGCGCGACGCCCTGACCGAGCGCCTGCCAGGCAAGCAGGCGGTAGAGCGCGCCCGAGTCGAGCATGTGCCAGCCCAGGGCGCGGGCCACCTCCAGGGCGACCGTGCCCTTGCCCGAGGCCGTGGGGCCGTCGATGGCGATCACCGGCGCGGGCGCCATGGCGGCCGCGCCGGCGCTCATGCCGCGCTCCGCTCGGCGATGCCCAGGCCCGCCTCGGCGGCCAGCCGGGTGAAGCCGGGGAACGAGGTGGCGACATTGGCGGTGTCGCGGATGCGCACCGGGCGCGCCGAGCGCAGGGCGGCGATCGCCATGGCCATGGCAATCCGGTGGTCGCCCAGGGACTCGACCACGCCACCGGCGAAAGGCGAGGTCTCGCCGCCGCGGCCCTCGATCACCATGCCGTCCTCGGTCGGCTGCACCGGCATGCCGACCGCGGCCAGGGCATCGGCCATGGCCGCGATGCGGTCGGACTCCTTCACCCGCAGTTCATGGGCGCCGGTGACCACGGTGCGTCCCTGCGCGCAGGCAGCGGCCACGAACAGCACCGGGAACTCATCGATCGCCAGCGGCACGAGCTCCGGCGGCACGGTGATGCCGCGCAACGCGGCGCTGCGCACCCGCAGGTCGGCCACCGGTTCGCCGCCCACGGTGCGCGGATCGAGCACTTCGATGTCCGCGCCCATCAGCCGCAGGATGTCGACCACGCCGGTGCGGGTGGGATTCATGCCGACATGGGCCAGCGTGAGGTCGGAGCCCTCGGCGATGGACGCGCCCACCAGGAAGAAGGCCGCCGAAGAGATGTCGGCAGGCACATCGAGCGTGGCCGCGCGCAGGGTTTGCCCGCCATGCAGCCAGACCCGCGGCCCTTCGCGGTGCACCGCCACGCCGAAGCCGGCCAGCATGCGCTCGGTGTGGTCGCGGGTGGGTGCCGGCTCGGTCACCGCGGTGATGCCCTCGGCATACAGTCCGGCCAGCAGCACCGCCGATTTCACCTGGGCGCTGGCCACGGTCATGTCGAACTCGATGCCGCGCAGCCCGCCCGAGGGCAGGATGCGCACCGGCGGTGTGCCCCCGGCCGTGGTCTCGATGCGCGCGCCCATCCGGGCGAGCGGTTCGGACACCCGGCGCATGGGCCGGCGCGACAGGCTCTCGTCACCGACCAGGAGGGACTCGAAGCGCTGGCCGCAGAGCAGGCCCATCAGCAGGCGCATGGCGGTGCCGGCATTGCCGCAGTCGAGCGGGCCGGCGGGCGGGCGCAGCCCCTGCAGCCCCACGCCGTGCACGCTGACCCGGCCCTGGTCGGGGCCGTCGATGCGCACGCCCAGGGCCCGGAACACATTGCGGGTGGACAGGGCATCCGCGCCCTCGAGGAAGCCGCTGACCTGGGTGGTGCCCTCGGCCAGCGCGCCCAGCATGATCGATCGGTGAGAGATCGACTTGTCGCCGGGAACCCGCAGACGGCCGGTAAGCCGGCCGCCGCCAGCGACCTCGAAATCCGATGCCATGAAAAAGTTCCTGTGAAGGCGGTGCCGGCCGGCGCACCATCGGTAGGGTCAGACCATGAAGACGCGCGCAATCGACTGCCCGCGCGCAGACGCCGATTCTACCGGGCAGGGAGGCCCGGGCCGAGATGCAGCCAGAACCCGACCAGGATCCGATCGTCAGAGCGCTGCTCGAGCGGATATCGGCGCAGGCCGCGCAGTCGCTGCGCCAGGCCGGTATGGCCGCCCCGCGCGACGAGCAGCCGCGAGAATCGGTGCCGGTGAGCGTGCCCCAGCCCGCCCACGACACGCAGGCAATGGGCAACCCCGGAAGACGCGCCGGCGATCAGAGCAACCGGGCGCGGCTGCCGGCGATGCTGAGCGATCACGCGGTGGGCCTGCTGCAGGCCCTGCCGCACGAGATGCGGCTGCCGGAACTGCGCCGCGCGTTTCCGCGCATCCTGAACCACATCGCGGCGCTCTGGGACGATCCGCGCGCGCTGCATCGCTACTTCGACACGCTGCTGATCGACACCCGCGGCAGCCGCCAGGGCTTCTCCTTCGGGGTGGTGGCCGAGCTGAGCGAGCTGCGCGCCTACCACCTTCGCATCATCGGAGGCGGCCGCTTCTGAGGCCGCTCGCCTAGCCGAGCGCGCGCCGCCAGGCGCTCGCCACCTCGAAGCGCGCGATCAGCGCGTCGCGATCCCCGTTGCGCAGATCGGCCAGCAGCCCCTCGAGCTCCGCCTGGAAGGCCGTGGCGCTGCGCAGCACCGGCCCGCGGTTGTCGAGCAGGATGTCGGCCCACAGCGCCGGCGACGAGGCGCCGATGCGGCTGGTGTCACGCAGACCGGCGCCCGCCATGCGCAGCGCATCGTCCGGGCACTCGCCCCGCGCGATCGCGGCGCACAGCGCGAACACCAGCGCGTGCGGCCAGTGCGACACCTCGGCAAACACCCGATCGTGACGAACCGGGTCGAGTTCGACGACGCGCGCGCCCAGGGCTTGCCAGAAGCCGCTCACCGCGGCCACCGCCGCGGCGCCATTGCCGGCGTGCGGGCAGACCACCGCCACCGCGCGCTGGAACAGATCGGCCCGCGCCGCGGCAGGTCCATGCCGTTCGGAGCCGGCGATCGGGTGCGCCGGCACGAAGCGCGCGAAGGCCGGGCCGAGCGCCTCGCGCGCCGCGGCCACGGTGGATGCCTTGGTGCTGGCGCAATCGGTGATCAGGGCCTGCGGATGGAGATGCGGGGCCAGCGCCCGGAAGAGATCCGGCAGCGCCGGCACGGGCGCGGCGAGCACCACCAGATCGGCGCCCTGAACCGCCTCGGCCGGAGACTGGCAGGCGCTGTCGATCAGCCCCAGCGCCAGCGCCTGAGCGGCATCCTCGCCGACGGCGTAGCCCGCCACCTGCGCAGCGCAACCCGAGGCCTTCGCCGCCGCCGCCACCGAACCGCCGATCAGGCCCACGCCGAGCAGGGCCACCCGCCGGAAGGCGGGCTCGCGCGCCGCAGCCATGGCGGCGCTCAGGCCAGCGCGCCGCGCAGCGCGGTGAGGAAGGCCTCGTTCTCGGCAGGCAGGCCCACCGACACCCGCAGCCACTCGGGCAGGCCGTAGCCGGCCACCGGGCGCACGATCACGCCGGCGCGCAGCAGGCGCTCATAGACGCCAGCGGCATCCCCGACCTTGACCAGCACGAAGTTGCCGTAGGACGGCACATGGGTGAGCCCCATGTCGGTGAAGGCCGACTGCAGCCGGTCGAGCCCCTGGCGGTTGATCTCGTAGCTGCGTTGCAGGAAGGCCTCGTCGGCCAGCGCGGCCACCGCCGCGGCCTGCGCCAGCGAGTTCACATTGAAGGGCTGGCGCACCCGGTTGAGCAGATCGGTGAGCTCGGGCTGGGCGATGCCGAAGCCCACGCGCAGGCCGGCCAGGCCATAGGCCTTGGAGAAGGTGCGCGAGATCAGCAGGTTGGGATGGCGACGCACCCAGGCGGCGGAGTCGAACCGGTCTTCCGGCCGCAGATACTCGTTGTAGGCCTCGTCGAGCACCACCACCACCGAGGCCGGCACCCGCGCCAGGAACGCCTCGATGTCGGCGGCCGGCACGAAGGTGCCGGTGGGATTGTTCGGATTGGCGATGAACACCAGACGGGTGTCGGGCGCCACCGCCGCGGCCATCGCGGGCAGGTCGTGGCCGAGATTGCGTGCCGGCACCACGATGGCGCGGGCGCCCACCTCCTGGGTGGCCAGCGCGTAGACCGCGAAGGAGTGCTGCGCGTAGACGATCGATTCGCCGGCCTGCACCAGCGCGTGGGCGGCCAGCTCCAGGATGTCGTTGGAGCCGTTGCCCAGGGTGATCCAGTCAGCCGGCACGCCATAGCGCGCCGAGAGCGCCGCCTTGAGCTCGAAGCCGTTGGCGTCGGGGTAGCGGCCGAGCTCGGCCACCGCCGCCATCATGGCCTGACGCGCCGACTCGGGCATCCCCAGCGGATTCTCGTTGGAGGCGAGCTTGACGATGCCGGCCTCGGACAGACCGTACTCGCGGGCGAGCTCGGAGATCGGCTTGCCGGCCTGGTAGGGAGCGATGCGGCGGACGTGATCGGGGGCGTGCAGCGTCATGAGGAGGCCCTGGGATAGGAACCGGCGAGCTTGAAGAAGGCGGCGTTGCGGCGCAGTTCGGCCAGCGCCGGCGCCACCTGCGCATCCTGCTCGTGGCCGATGAGGTCGAGGTAGAAGAAATATTCCCAGTTGCCCTGGCGGGCGGGGCGCGACTCGAAGCGCTTCATCGACACGCCATGACGGGCCAGCGGTTCGATGAGCGCGTGCACCGCCCCGGCCCGGTCGGGCACCGACAGGATCAGGGTGGTCTGGTCGGCGCCGCTGGGCGAGCACTCGTGCCGGCCGATCACCAGGAAGCGGGTGCGGTTGTGCGGGTCGTCCTGGATGCCGCGGGCCACCGGCATGAGGCCGTAGCGGGCGCCGGCCGACTCGGCGGCAATGGCCGCCGTGCCCGGCTCGGCGCCGGCCAGCCGCGCGCCCTCGGCGTTGGACGACACCGGCACGCGGGCCAGCCCGGGGGCGTGGCGATCGAGCCAGCCCTGGCACTGCGCCAGCGCCTGCGGATGCGCGCACACCCGGGTGATGTCCTGCAGCGTGCCTGACGCGGTGAGCAGGCTGTGGTGGATGGGCAGGGTGACCTCGCCGCAGATGCGCAGCGGGGTGTGCAGCAGCAGGTCGAGCGAGCGGTTGACCGCGCCCTCGGAGGAGTTCTCGACCGGCACGATGCCGAAGTCGGTGCCCTGCGACTCGGTCACGCGGAACACCTCGTCGATGCTCGGACAGGCCACCGGCTCGACGCCGTGACCGAACTGGCGCACCAGCGCCTGCTCGCTGTAGGTGCCGGCCGGCCCCAGGAAGGCGACCCGCATGCGGCGCTCGAGCTCGCGGCAGGCCGACATCACCTCGCGCTGGATGGCCTCGATGGCGTCCCCGCCGAGCGGGCCGGGATTGCGTTCACGCAGCCGCGCCACCACCTGAGCCTCGCGCTCGGGCCGGTAGACCGGCGCATCGGTGAGCTTCTTGACCTCGCCCACGGCCATGGCCAGGCGGGCGCGGCGGTTGAGCAGGTCGAGCAGCTGCGCATCGACCTCGTCGATGCGCACGCGCAGCTCGGCAAGCTGGCGGTCGGGGGGCAGATCGGAGGACGCGTCGGACATGGCCTGGATGGTAGCAATCGGCGACCGGCGCTGGCCGGCCGCCGGGGTCATTCGGCCGGGGAATCGGCTCCGGGCGCGGCGCCGGCCGCGGGCGGCGCGCCCTCGCCGGCGTCGGCCGGGTCTTCGTCGCCGTCGCCCTCGACCACGCGCTGCACCCCGGAAAGCCGGGTGCCCTCGTCGATGGCGATCAGGGTGACGCCCTGCGTGGCGCGGCCCATCTCGCGGATCTCGGCCACGCGGGTGCGCACCAGCACGCCGCCGGAAGTGATCAGCACGAGCTCGTCACGCGGCTCGACCAGCACCGCCGCCACCACGGCGCCGTTGCGCTCGGTGGTCTGGATGGCGATCATGCCCTTGGTGCCTCGCGAGTGGCGGGTGAACTCGCCGATGAGCGTGCGCTTGCCGAAGCCGTTCTCGGTGGCGGTGAGCACCGACTGGGTCTGGCTGCCCGCCACGAGCATCGAGATCACCCGCTGGCCCTCATCGAGGTGCATGCCGCGCACCCCACGGGCCGCGCGGCCCATCGGCCGGACATCGTTCTCATCGAAGCGCACCGCCTTGCCGGCGTCGGAGAAGAGCATCACATCGTGGCGGCCGTCGGTGAGCGCCGCGCCGATGAGAAAGTCGCCCTCGTCGAGGTCGACCGCGATGATGCCGCGCTTCATGGGCCGCGAGAAATCCGACAGCGGCGTCTTCTTCACCGTGCCCAGGCTGGTGGCCATGAACACATAGCGGTCGTCGTCGAAGCTGCGCACCGGCAGCACCACCGTGATCTTCTCGCCGTCGGCCAGCGGAAACAGGTTCACGATCGGCCGGCCGCGCGACTGGCGCGCGCCCTGCGGCACCTCCCAGACCTTCAGCCAGTAGACCCGGCCGCGATCGGAGAAGCACAGGATGTAGTCATGGGTGTTGGCGATGAAGAGCTGGTCGATCCAGTCCTCGTCCTTGGTGGTGGCGGCCTGGCGACCGCGGCCGCCGCGCTTCTGCGCCCGGTACTCCGACACCGGCTGGCTCTTGATGTAGCCGCCATGCGAGAGCGTGACCACCATGTCCTGGGGCGCGATCAGGTCCTCGGTCTCGAGGTCGGTGGCGTTGTGCTCGATCACCGAGCGACGCGCATCGCCGAACTCGGCGCGGATCGAGCCCAGCTCCTGCTCGATGATCTCGCTCACCCGCTCGGGCCGAGCCAGGATGTCGAGCAGGTCGGTGATGGTGTCGATCACCTCGCGGTACTCCTGCACGATCTTGTCCTGCTCCAGCCCGGTCAGGCGCTGCAGGCGCATCTGCAGGATCTCCTGGGCCTGGGTCTCCGAGAGACGGTACTGCGCATCGGCGGGGTTCTCGCCGTCAGGCTGCGGCAGCAGACCCACGCCGGGCTCGAGTCCGTCGGGGCGATAGGCGGTGGGGTCGGAGCCGGCCCGGGCGAGCATCTCGCGGGCCACCCCGGCGCGCCAGGTGCGCTGCATCAGCCGCTCGCGGGCGATCGGCGGGGTGGGCGAGGCCTTGATCAGCTCGATCATCTCGTCGACATTGGCGATGGCCACCGCCAGGCCCTCCAGCACATGGCCGCGCTCGCGGGCCTTGCGCAGCTCGAACACCGTGCGCCGCGTGATCACCTCGCGCCGGTGCAGCAGGAAGTACTCGAGCATCTGCTTCAGGTTGAGCAGACGCGGCTGGCCATCCACCAACGCCACCATGTTGATGCCGAAGGTGTCCTGCAGCTGGGTGTTCTTGTAGAGATTGTTCAGGACGATCTCGGGAATCTCGCCCCGCTTGAGCTCGATCACCACCCGCATGCCCGACTTGTCCGACTCGTCGCGGATGTCGCTGATGCCCTCGAGCTTCTTCTCGTTGACCAGTTCGGCGATGCGCTCGAGCAGCAGCCGCTTGTTCACCTGGTAGGGCAGCTCGTCGACGATGATCGCCTGGCGGCCGGCCCGGTCGGTGTCCTCGAAGTGCGTGCGGGCCCGCATCACCACGCGGCCGCGGCCGGTGCGGTAGCCCTCGCGCACGCCCGACACGCCGTGGATGATGCCGGCGGTGGGGAAGTCGGGCGCGGGCACCAGCTCGATCAGCTCGTCGATGTCGGCGTGCGGGCGGCGCAGCAGCAACAGGCAGGCGTCGATCACCTCGCTCAGGTTGTGCGGCGGGATGTTGGTGGCCATGCCCACCGCGATGCCGGCCGAGCCGTTGATCAGCAGGTTGGGCAGGCGCGCCGGCAGGACGGTGGGCTCGTTCTCCTTGCCGTCGTAGTTGGGCGTGAAATCGACGGTCTCCTTGTCGATGTCGGCCAGCATCTCGGCGGCGATCCGGTCCAGGCGGCACTCGGTGTAGCGCATGGCCGCGGCGTTGTCGCCGTCCACCGAGCCGAAGTTGCCCTGGCCGTCGACCAGCGGGTAGCGCAGCGAGAAGTCCTGCGCCATGCGCACCAGGGTGTCGTAGATGGCGCTGTCACCGTGCGGGTGGAACTTGCCCATCACCTCGCCGACCACACGGGCGCATTTCACATAGGGCCGGTTCCAGACATTGTTCGACTCGTGCATGGCGAACAGCACGCGCCGATGCACCGGCTTGAGGCCATCGCGCACATCCGGGAGCGCCCGCCCCACGATCACGCTCATGGCGTAGTCGAGGTAGGAGCGGCGCATCTCCTCTTCGAGGCTGATCGGGAGGGTTTCCTTGGCGAAGGTATCCATGCTCGGCGGGTGCAAGGCAGGCCGCAGCGCGCGCCAGGACGGCGCGAACCACGCGACAGGCCGGTGGGGGAATTGCGGTAAAGCCTTGAATTGTAACCTATTAGGCCTCCGAAGCCCGGCGCATGCCGGCCGGCTGTGCTTTACTCGCGGCCATGGAACTGATCATCCCGAGGTGGGTCGCGCCGGTGGTGCCCGACGGCGTGATCCTGAGCGACCACGCGGTGGCGCTCGAACACGGCCGCATCGTCGCGCTGGCGCCGGCCGTGCAGGCGCGTGAGGCCTGGCCCCAGGCCACGGTCACCGAGCTGCCCGGCCACCTGCTGGTGCCCGGCTTCGTCAACCTGCACACCCACGCGCCGATGAGCCTGCTGCGCGGCGCCGGTGACGACATGCCGCTGCAGGCCTGGCTGCGCGAACGGATCTGGCCGCTCGAAGCGAAGCTGATGGGGCCGGAGTTCGTGGCCGACGGCACGGTGCTCGCCTGCGCCGAGATGCTGATGGGCGGCATCACCTGCTTCAACGACATGTACTTCCACCCCGAGGCGGTCGCCGAGGCTGCCCTCGACATGGGCATGCGCGCCGCGGTGGGCATCATCGTGGTCGAGTTCCCGTCCTCCTACGGCAGCGGCCCGGCAGACTACATCCGCAAGGGCCTCGAGATGCGCGACCGGCTGCGCGACGAGCCTCGGCTGAGCTTCACGCTCTCGCCGCATGCGCCCTACACGGTTTCCGACGACAGCCTGCGCCGCGTATCGAGCCTGGCGGCCGAACTCGGCCTGCCCGTCCAGTGCCATGTCCACGAGACCGCCGGCGAGATCACCGACAGCCTCGCCGAGCACCGGCGCCGGCCCTTGCAGCGGCTGGCTGATCTCGGCCTGCTCGGTCCGGAGTTCATCGCGATCCATGCCGTGCACCTCGACGAGGCCGACATCGCCCTGCTCGCCCGGCACGGCGCCAGCGTCGCGCATTGCCCGCACAGCAACCTCAAGCTGGCCAGCGGCATCGCCCCCACCACCCGGCTGATGACCGCCGGCGTCAACCTGGGCGTGGGCACCGACGGCGCCGCCAGCAACAACCGGCTGGACCTCCTCTCCGAGGCGCGAACGGCGGCGCTGCTTGCCAAGGGCAGCAGCGGCGACGCCACCGTGTGGTCGGCCCACCAGACCCTGCATGCCATGACGCTTGGTGGCGCGCGGGCCCTGGGCCTGGGCGCGCGCATCGGCAGCATCGAGCCGGGCAAGCAGGCCGATCTCACCGCCGTCGATCTCGCCGATCCGCTCTCGCAGCCGGTCTTCGACCCGGTCGCCCACCTGATCCATGCGGCCGGCCGGGAGCAGGTCACCCATGTCTGGATCGACGGCCAGCTTGTTGTCCGAGCGCGACAACTCCACGCTGAGCGTGCTCAGCTTCGCCTTGCCGAAATGCGAGGCCGAGCTCGGCTGTGGCACAATCGCGTGGTCGATACCCTGCCGGCCGGTGTGCGCCATCCTGGCGGCTAATCCTGCCGCTGGCGCCCTGTCACGGAACCTACCGAGAGGAGAAACATGAACAAACCGGTCCAAATGGCTGTCCTGGTTGCGGCAGCACTGCTGGCGTCCACCGCCGCCCAAGCGCAGAAGGCCAATCCGCAGAATAGCGGCTATGTGCTGAGCCCCGACGCCTCCGTCGTCAAGAATTCCACCGGTCTGTGCTGGCGCACCGGTTACTTCACGCCGGCCAACGCCATCGCCGGCTGCGATGACGATCTCCTGCCCAAGGCTGCCCCGGCGCCCGCACCGAGCCCGATGGCCCCGCCGCCGGTTGCCCCGCCGGCGCCGCGTCAGGTCGTCGTGCCCCCGCCCCCGCCCCCGCCCGCTCCGGCCCCTGCGCCCGCCCCGGCTCCGGCTGCGCCGACCAGCGAGAAGGTCACCTTCGCCGCTGACGCCTTCTTCGACTTCGACAAGTCGGTTCTCAAGCCCGAAGGCAAGGCCAAGCTCGACGACCTCACCGGCAAACTGAAAGCCATCACCCTCGAGGTGATCATCGCCGTGGGCCACACCGACGCCGTGGGCACCGATGCCTACAACCAGAAGCTGTCGGTCAAGCGCGCCGAGGCTGTCAAGGCCTACCTGGTGAGCAAGGGCGTCGAGGCCAACCGCGTCTACACCGAAGGCAAGGGCGAGAAGCAGCCCACCGCTGACAACAAGACCACCGAAGGCCGCGCCAAGAACCGCCGCGTGGAAATCGAAGTGGTCGGCACCCGTCCCAAGAAGTAATCGGGTCCGCCCCCCGGAAAAGCCCCGCCTCGGCGGGGCTTTTTCATGGCAACGACCGGTTTGCGCAGCGGGTGTCGATAGAATCCGGGTCATGACCGAATCCTCCCCGACCACCGCATCCGCACTGAACGCCGACCCCGCCGAACTCGCCAAGTTCCAGGCGCTGGCCGCTCGCTGGTGGGATCCCGGCTCCGAGTTCCGCCCCCTGCACGAGATCAACCCGCTGCGGCTCGACTGGATCGACCGCCTCGCCGGTCTCAACGGCAGCACTGCGGTCGATGTCGGCTGCGGCGGCGGCATCCTGGCCGAATCGATGGCCGGCCGCGGCGCCCGCGTCACCGGGATAGACCTCGCCGACAAGCCGCTGCGCGTCGCTGAACTGCATGGCCTGGAAAGCGGCGTGCCGGTGAACTATCGCCGCGTGGCCGCCGAGGACCTTGCCGCCGAGCAGCCTGGCGCTTTCGATGTCGTCACCTGCATGGAGATGCTCGAGCATGTGCCCGACCCGGCCTCCACAATACGGGCCTGCGCCACGCTGGCCAGGCCGGGAGGCTGGGTGTTTGCCTCGACCATCAGCCGCAACCCGAAGGCATTCCTGTTCGCGATCGTGGGCGCCGAGTATGTGCTCGGGCTGCTGCCCAAGGGCACGCACGAGTACGGCAAGTTCCTGCGCCCGGCGGAGCTGGCCGGCTTTGCCCGTCAGGCCGGGCTGGAACTGGTCGAGATGATCGGGCTGACCTACAACCCGATCACCCGGCGCTACCGTCTGGTCGCCGACGATGTCTCGGTGAACTACCTGGCGGCCTTCCGCAAACCGCTCGCCACGGGCTGAGCGCGTGACCGCCGGCGACACCCTCGCGCCCGCCCCGGCACTGCCGTTCATGCCAGCGGCCGTGTTCTTCGATCTGGATGGCACCCTGGCGGACACGGCCGCCGACCTGGCGGCGCCGGTCAATGCGATGCGACGAGAGCGCGGCCTCGAGCCGATGCCGCTGTCGCTGCTGCGGCCGTTCGCGTCCATGGGCGCGCGCGGGCTGATCGGTCGAGGTCTGGGCATCGGACCGCAGGATCCCGGCTACGAAGCGTTGCGGCTGGACTTCCTCGCCCGCTATGAAGCCGACATGTGCGTGCACACCCGGCTCTTCGACGGCATGGCCGATCTGCTCGACGGCCTGGAGCAGCGAGGCATTGCCTGGGGCGTGGTGAGCAACAAGGTCGAGCGCTATGTGCGACCGATCCTGGCCGAACTGGGCCTGCTGCACCGCTGCGTCGGTGCCGTGGGTGGCGACACCACCCCGTATCCCAAGCCTCATCCCGAGCCGCTGCTGCATGTGGCCCGACTGGCCCGCGTCGACCCGGCTCTTTGCGTGTATGTCGGCGATGACCATCGCGATGTGCAGGCCGGTCAGGCTGCCGGCATGCGCACCGTGGCGGCAGCCTATGGCTACTGCGGCGACGAGCCGCCGCCGGCGGCCTGGGGCGCCGATCACCTGGTGCAGGCGCCGCACGAACTGTCGGGCCTGCTCCTCACCGGAAACCCACCGCTGCGCCCGACAGGGCAGCCCGCATGACGGAGACGACCATGACCCTTCCCCCCCTGCGCCTACATCGGATCACCACCACCGGGGCTGCCCCGACGGGCGCGGTATCGGCCACCGCCTCCGGTGGGAGCGGCGCCTCGTTCGCGGCGCAGGAACCGACCCGGCGAGAGTCACTGCGACTGGGGCTCGGGCTTGGCCTCGGCGCGGTTGCGGGCGTGCTGTGGCCGGGCGCGGTGGCGGCGCAGATCGACACCCTCAAGGTGATGATCGGCGCGAATCCGGGCGGCGGCTTCGATCAGACCGGCCGCTCGCTCGCGGCCTCCATGATCGCTGCCGGCACGGCGCGCTCGGCGGTGTTCGAGAACCGGGGCGGCGCTGGCGGCACGGTCGGGCTGGCCCAGTTCGTGAACACCGAGCGTGGCAACCCGTCGGCGCTGCTGGTCACCGGCGCGGTGATGGTCGGCGCCATCGAGACTGGCAAGCCACCCATCACCCTGAAGAACGCCACTCCGATCGCGCGGCTCTTCGCCGACACCCTCGTCCTGGTCGTTCCGGCCAGTTCGCCCCTGCAGACGCTCAAGGACCTCACCGACAAACTCAAGGCCAACCCCGGCTCGGTGTCCTGGGGCGGTGGGTCGCGCGGATCGGTGGATCACATCCTGTGCGGGCTGATCGCCAAGGAGGTCGGGGTCGAACCGCAGAAGGTGAACTATGTGGCCTTCGCGGGCGGCGGCGAGGCCAAGGCAGCGATCCTCGGCGGCCATGTCACGGTCGGCGTGGCAGGACTCTCGGAGTTCGCCCCCGATGTCGAGGCCGGCCGCATGCGGGCTCTGGGCATCTCATCGAGCTTCAAGCTTCGCAAGCTGCCCACCCTGATCGAGCAGGGCGTGAATGTCGAGATCTACAACTGGCGCGGGGTCTATGGCGCGCCGGGCATCAGCCCCGAGCAGCGCAAGGCGCTGATCGACGCGGTGGTCAAGGCCACCGAGCACCCGAGTTGGAAGGACACCCTGCGGCGCAACGACTGGGGCGCGTTCCTGCTCACCGGTGACGAATTCGGTCGCTATGTCGACAGTGAATCGGCGCGCCTGGGCGGGATGCTGCGCGAGGTGGGCGTCATTCGCTGAGCGCCGGCGCAACGAAGCCGCCCCCGCGGGGCGCCGCGGCGATTCGATTCCGGAATCGCCCGCGGGCCGCGCGGCAGTCGCGCCCGCGTGGGTGCCTATACTGGCCCGCTCAGCCAACGTCCCACAGGGAGACTCTCGTGATCCACGAACTGCGCATCTACCACTGCGTGCCCGGCCGCTTGCCCGACCTGAACAAGCGATTCGAGACCATCACGATGAAGCTGTGGGAGAAGCACGGCATCCGGCCGGTGGCCTTCTGGACCACCGTGATCGGCGAGAACAACAATGTGCTCACCTACCTGCTCGCCTGGGAAAGCCTCGCCGAACGGGAGCAGAAGTGGGCGGCCTTCGCCAGCGATCCGAACTGGCTGTCCGCGCGCGCCGAGACCGAGAAGAACGGACCGCTGATCACCCACTTCAGCAACTCGATCCTGCAGCCCACCGCCTACTCGCCGATGAAGTGAGGCGTCGCGCGTCCGGCCAGCGCCGCGCGATGCGCCGACGCCGGCCAGGAGCGCCTCAGACCCCGCCCTTGGGGTGGGTGGGGTCCACCCAGAGCACGGTCTCGGGCTTTTCCACCGGCTCGATGTCCAGATTGACCGCCACGGCCTGACCGTCGCTGCGGCAGAGCACGCACTCCAGCACTTCGGTGGGGCTGGCGTTGATCTCCTGGTGCGGCACATAGGGCGGCACATAGATGAAGTCGCCCGGGCCCGCCTCGGCCACGAACTGAAGGTGCTCACCCCAGCGCATGCGCGCCTTGCCCTTGACGATGTAGATCACGCTCTCGAGCGGACCATGATGGTGCGCGCCGGTCTTGGCATCGGGGTGGATGTGCACGGTGCCGGCCCAGAGCTTCTGCGCGCCCACGCGGGCGAAGTTGATGGCGGCCTTGCGGTCCATGCCCGGGGTCTGCGCGGTGTTGCCGTCGAGCTGGTTGCCCGGGATGACCCGCACGCCGTCATGCTTCCAGTCGGTGGGCGGGTGGGTGTGATCTGCGCTCATGGTTGAGGTCCGTGTGTTCGCCGGCAGCCGCCGGCCCTGCAGCAAGGATAGTCGATGTCGCCGGACGCCTCGTAGGGTCGCGGGCCGACCGGCGGCCACCGAGGTCGGTCTTGAAATCCGGGCGCCCGGCTATACTTCCCGAAGGCCGGGGCCTCGTCCGCCACGGCAGCGCGCAGCGACATCGCGACACGAACACCGGGGCCGACCTGGTTTCGACGTGGGTAGCGAAGCGGCTCAGGGCATGCCGAGGCGCCTTTTCCTCGTAAATCCATTGGCACACAAGTAAACGCCAACGACGAGCGTTTCGCTCTCGCGGCTTAAACCCCGCGAGCGCCGCAACAGTCAGCCGACGGGCTGGGCCTGACCGGGCAACCGGAAGGGCTGCGGTGTAACTTCAGTCGGATAGCGGCCGGGCAGGGTCACTTTGCCCGGTTGCGAAACCCAAGGTGACTGGGTGTGCGGAAGCCTGTCGATCGGCTCGCCGCGCACCGAGACCAAAGTAGACCGACTACGCATGTAGAACTGACCGTAGAGGACTTGCGGACGCGGGTTCGATTCCCGCCGGCTCCACCAGTACCAAGGGCCCAGAGTCATCTCTGGGCCCTTTTTTTGGGCACTTCCCCGAGGGAAACCGAAAGGTTGCCTGTTGACCCATGACACGCGATCCCTCGGCTTGATGCGGCTTTCCGGTCGGTGAGTGCAGGTCGGCGACTGGGTGGGCAGTCGGGAATCGCGCCCGCGAGCCTCATCCGTTCCCGTCAGGTGCATCAGAAGCCATCAGCCTCAGCAGTTCATCGGCGACCGAGTGGTGCACCCCTTCGCGGCAGAGATGGTCTCGCCGGCGCCCGTCACGCCTCGGCCTCCACCCGTTCCGCGCCAAGGCTGCGGGGCTCGAACTCCCGCACGCGGTCTGCCCACCCGAGCTTCCTCCGTCGCGAGTTGATGCCCGGGACGCCACCGGCGGCGATCTCAAGTCCAAGCGCGAGATCCGTATCGCCAGCCTCTTCGGCGAGGCACCCGCAGCGTACCCGCTCGAGTCCGATGTCCGCCTGTGGCTCACGGGGTTGGAGACGGGATTGCCGGTGGCATGCGCACCGCGCGCGCGATGACTGCGCAGCTTGGGACCGCGGCTCTCAGGCTGGAGGACTGGCAGACTGCAATCACCCGGCGTCCGCAGGGCTGCACGCAGCAGAACAAAGGCTGTTGCATAAACTGCTACCGGAAGACCCCGCCACACCCGCGCTGCCGGTGCCTAGACGCCCGCCCATTGCCTGACGACGCACCTCGGCCACCCACGGCGGACCATGGCCCCAAGGCGGCATGACGGGTCCTTGCCTTCGACAGATACCCGATGAACCTATCCCTTTCTCACCGGGTGCCGACAGGCTCCGGCCTGCCGGCGTTGCTGGTGGCCGCCACGATGGCGCTGCACGGAACGGCCTCGGCACTGCCCATGGGCCACTACGAGAGCTGGATGCTGATGCTGGACAGCACGCCTTCCATGCGCAGCCTGGCCACCAATTACGCGGTGGCACAGACCTGGGCCCTCGGCGCCGTGATGCGCCGCTGGGAAGAGCCCGCGGCGCACGGCGCAAGCCTGTCGCGCGAAACCATGGGCCTGAGCCTCACGCACCGCCTGCACCGATGGAACCTGCCGCATGCGCAGGCGAACCTGTGGCTGGTGGGCGATGCCGGCCGACTGCGCCGTGCCGGCGGCCATGGCCAGACAGCCTCTGATGGCGGTTATGGCGCCGTCGAGTTCATGGCCGACTATGAAACCACGCGCGTCTATCTCGGCGGCAGCGTGAGGGCGCTGCGCGGCGAGGACGGCTTGCGCCACGATGTGGCCCGCGCGCGAACCGGCTTTTCTTTCTGGGAGGCTGAATACGAAGGCATTCAGCCTTGGCTGCTCATCGAGGCCAAGCGCACGCGCTACAGCGCCGCCTCGATGCAGGAAGGCACCTTGTTGACGCCGATGCTGCGTTTCATCCACCGGCGCTGGTTCATCGAGCTCGGCGTCAACCGCGATGGCGGCATGCTCAACCTGATGTTCAACTACTGAATCCGATCCCACCGTTCCCGGAGATCTCTCATGAAGAAAGTGCTCATCGCGCTCGCAGTCGGCGCCGCCAGCCTGGCAGCGCTGGCCCAGACGGCTGCGCCAAGCGCGGCCGTGGCCGCCGCCGATGCCGGCAACGCCGGCACCGTCAAGTTCGCAGTCAACGGCATGGTCTGCGCGTTCTGTGCGCAGGGCATCGAGAAGCGCCTGACCAAGATGAGCGAGACCGGAGCGCTCTACATCAACCTGGCGCAAAAGGTGGTGGCCGTTCAGCCCAAGCCCGGCAAGAGCATCGACATCGCCAGGGTCAGTGCCGAGATCGTCGAGGCAGGCTACACGGTCACGGCGACGCAGCCGGTGCCACAGACGGTGGCGGCCATTCGCGCCGAGATGAAGTCCAGGTGAAGAACCCTTCGGGTGGGGGCGTCATGGCGCCACTGGCGGACGCGGGGGACGGACGCAACGGGCTGCGGCAGTCGGCGCTCTGGGCCTGGCTGTCACTGCTGGCCGGCTCCGGCACGCTGGTTTGCTGCGCCCTCCCGGCGCTGCTGGTGATGCTGGGCGCCGGCGCAGCCCTGTCGGGCCTGGTGGCAGCCGTGCCTCAGATCGTGTGGCTCAGCGAGCACAAGGGCTGGGTGTTCGGCACAGCCAGCGTGCTGATGCTGGGTGGCGGTGTGCTGCAGTGGCGCAATCGCACCGCACCCTGCCCGCTGGACCCGGATCTGCGTTCAGCCTGCCTTCGGACACGGCGCTGGTCACAGGTGGTCTACGGGGTCTCGCTGCTGCTGCTGGCCATTGGCGCGGCCTTCGCGTTCGTGTTGCCTGCGCTGATGAGCAGTGCCGCGGGCTGAATCGGCGGCGGGCAGTTCCACATCCGCGCATCGCAGCGCGCGACGCGGGGTCGCTGATGTCATCAGAGGGCTGATCGCTGACGCTCAGCGCCGTGACAGGCGGCCGGAATTCACGCCTTTGCCCGGTAGTATGCGCAAAGCGGCCGTCTTGTCGCCGGCGGGATGAGACACCGCCGCCAACGGCCAAGCGCACCGCCATCTGGCACCCCACAGAACGACTCGATCCCAGACTCAGGCGCCCTGATCCCGTGAAACGCCTTCTCGCACTCGTCCTGATCTGCGGCCTGGCGCCCGCGCTGGCCGGGCCGGAGATCCGTTTTGCCCCCGAGAAGGACTATGGCCCGTTCGTCTATCAGAACCCGGAAGGCCAGGTGGTGGGCTTGTCGATCGACATCCTCGAGGCGCTCAAGCCCGGTCTGGACGCGCCCGTGCGCACGCTGCCGGCCCGATCGCTGGCGGAGATCCTGGAGGCCGCCAAGCGCGGCGAGGTCGACCTGATCTCCTCCTTGCGGCCCACCCCCGAGCGGTCGGTCTACCTGGCCTTCACCTCGCCCTATGTGCAGGTGCCGGCCGTTCTGGTCGTGCGCCAGAGCATCAGCCCTGCCAAGCTCACCGACCTGCACGGCCAGCGGGTGGCCGTCGGCAAGGGCTACGCGGTGGAGGCATTTGTTCGCCAGGCCTACCCGCAAATCGACTGGCAGGCGGTGCCGGATGATCTCAGCGCGCTGCAAGGCGTGATGGCCGGCAGGTACCAGGCCGCGGTGGCCGACATCGCCAGCGTGAGCCATCTCATGCGGCAGCAGCAGGTCAAGGGCGTGCAGGTCTCCGAAGCGGTGGGCTTCGACTATCCCCTGGGCTTTGCGTACCCCAAGTCGCTGCCCCAGTTGGGCCGCCAGCTCGAGGCCGGGCTGCAGCGGCTCGATGACAGCACCCGTCAGCGCATCATCAGCCGATGGATCGATGCATCCGCACTGCAGTACGAAGACAAGCGCCGGCAGATCCTGCGCTGGTCGGGCCTGGCGCTGGGGGTCCTGGCCGCCGCCGTCCTCCTGAGCCTGACCCTGCGCGGCAGGCGCAGGCGCGCGCCATGAAGCCTGAGCCGGCCGCGAGCGCTCCGCGGTCCGCTGCCTGGATCGCGGGCATGGGGCTGGTCTACGGCCTGCTGTCGGTGCTGTCCCTGCTGCTCGCAGCCCGACCGGGGCAGATCGCCACGCTCTGGTTCGCCAACGCGATGGGGGTGGTTGCGCTCCTGGCGCTTCCGCGGCGGAGCTGGCTGGCGATGATCGCGGCGCTGGGTGCGGCCAATCTGCTGGCCAATGTCGGGGTCGGTCTGCCCGCCGCAGGCCTGGATGCCGCGGCCTGGCGATCCGCCGCTGCCTTCGTGCCGGGCAACTGCCTGGAGATGCTCCTGGGGGCGGTGCTTCTGACCGGAGCCGGGGTGCAGGTGCAAGACCTCGCACACCCAGGCCGTCTGATGAAGCTGTATTGCCTGGGGGTTCTGGTGCCGGCGCTGCTCGGCGCCGTGATCGGCGCGGCGGTGGTGGCCATGCCCGGCGAGTTCGCCAGGGTGTGGGCCACCTGGCTGGCCGGCAGCCTGATCGGCAGCGTGGCGATGCTCCCGCTGAGCCTTTCGGTCTGGCTTCTGGGTGGTCGGCGCGTGCTGGGGGCGCTGCTCGATCCCAGGAACCAGGGGCTTTTGCTGCTGGCGCTGGCGATCACGCTGGTGGCGGCAAGCACCCTGCCACAACCCTTCGTGGTGATCGCCATGGCGCTGGGCGGTCTCGCTGCCATCGGCGGCCTGCTGCTGTGCACCCTGGGCACCTTGCTGGTGGCGCTCGCCATCAGCGTGCTCATCGGCTCGGGCATCCTGCTGCTGCCCCCGTCGGCAGGGTGGTGGGCCGACAGCCTGTACTACGGTGCGGTGCTGGCCACGCTGCTGCCGGGCATCTTCCTGGCCGCCACCGTGGACAGCCGCCGCGAAACGCTGCTTCGCCTGAGCGACAGCGAAGCCCGGCTGCGCTCCCTGTACACGCAGACGCCGGCGATGCTGCATTCGCTGGACGACCGCGGGCGCGTCATCGATGTCAGCCAGCTGTGGCTGTCCACCCTGGGATATGCCACGGGGCAGGTGGAGGGCCGCCCGATCACCGACTTTCTCACGCCGGAGTCCGCGCAGGCCTTCACCCGCTGGGCGGACCCTCGCAAGCCCTGGATCGGCAGCGCGACCCTGCCCGACCTCCAGATGGTGAGAGCCGACGGCCGTGTCATCGATGTGGTGGTGTCCGCGATCTGGGAGCTCGATGGCGAAGGCCGGACCCAGCGGCAACTCGCCGTGGTGGAGGATGTGACGGAGAAGAAGCAACTCGCCGCGCGCAGCCATTTCGCCGAGCATGACGCCCTCACCGGCCTGCCCAACCGGGTGCTCCTCAACGACCGGCTGGAACGGCTATGCGCCCACCATGCCCGCGAGGGCGGGCTGTTCGCCGTGGCCTTCCTGGACCTGGATCACTTCAAGACCATCAACGACACCCATGGCCATGAAGCGGGTGATCTTCTCCTGAAGGTCGTTGCCGAGCGTCTGCTTGCGGCGCTGAGAAAGTCCGATACGGTGTCCCGATTGGGCGGCGATGAATTCGTGCTGCTGCTCTCCACCCTGGAAGACCGCGCCCATGTCGGGATGCTGGCCCGCAAGGTGCTCGCGCAGGTCGCCCAGCCCTGCAAGCTCGGCGATGCGCCCGACGCGCCCGTGGTGGAAGTCGGCTGCAGCCTGGGCATCACGCTCTACCCGGACCACGGCCGGGATGCGACCGCCCTGCTGCTGCGGGCCGATCAGGCCATGTATGCCGCCAAGCGCAGCGGCCGCAACCGCTGGGTCATCTTCGGTGGCGAGGGCGGCGCCTCAGCGAACGGTGCCGCCGGAGACTGACGCCCGTGCCGCGGGCAGCGCTGGCCGCGCCGGACATTGCGGGCTATTCCCTCCACGGCCGCGAGTTGCCGCACACTACGCCGACCCCTCATCCGGGAACCCATCGGAGCCGCCCATGGACATCAAGCGCAGCATCGAGTTCATCGAGAAAGTCTTTCTCGCACTGATCGCCTGCTTCACGGTCGTCGCCATGGTGCAGGAGGTGGCGATGCTCGTCGCCCTGCTCAAGGTCGAACTCAAGGATCTCCTGCTGATGTTCATCTATGCCGAGGTGCTCGGCATGCTCGGGGCCTTCTACAGCAGCCGGCGCATTCCCATCACCATCCCGCTCTTCATCGCGATCACGGCGCTCAGCCGGCTGATCATCCTGCAGGGCAAGGACACCGACCCCTCCATCCTGCTCTACGAGAGTGGCGCCATCCTGCTGATCGCGATCGCCGGCTTCGTGGTCAGCCGCATACGGCAGGACGAGGGCTGAGGGCCCATCGTCGGCTCAGGCCACGAGAGAGGCCTCAGCGCAACTCCACGCTCCCGGAGAGCCCCACCACGATCTCGCTGTCGCCGCCCTCCACCGGCATCGGCGCCGCCGCAGCGCGAACGCCATCGGCGAGGGCCATCGGCGCCGGCTGGTATCGCGGCTGCGGGCCGACGCCGTCCTGCAGCGCCACCGAGCGCAGCTCGTAGCCGTTCATCCCGAAGGCGCGCGCGGCCGCCTGGGCCTTGGCGCGGAAGGCCGCTGCCGCCTGATCGATGAGACGCGCCCGCTCCTCCTCCCGGCGCTGGGCGGACACCTGGAAACCCACACCCGCCATCTGCAGCCGGGCGCCCAGCGCACCGACCAGCTGGCCGAGATCGCCGAAGTGGCGTGATTCGAGCACCACCTCGCCGCGCACCCGGTAGCCGGTGATCCGCCCCTGACTGTTCTGAACGGTCTGGGTCCAGACCTGACCCAGCCGCGCCTGCACGCCCGGCAGCTTGCGGGCGCGGTCGATCGCATCGGCCAGTTCCCGATTGACCTGATCGTTGGGCTGGCCGGGCTGGGCGCCCTCGCGCTCCACGGCCATGGTGACGATCATTTCGTCGTTGGGCACCCGCGACCGCGCTTCGGCCGACAGGGTGAGCGTGGGACCGGCAAGCGCGGCAGTGACGGGCAGGCACAGGGCGATGCCGACGGCCAGGGCGGCACGGCGCAGCAGGAATGGCATGGCAGGTCTCCTCGACGGAAAGGGCGTGTTCGCAGGCCCAGGCAGCAGCCACTATAGACAGGATTGCCGCGCGCAAGAGCCCGAAAACCGCCTGCGGCAGATCCGCCGATGCCATGCGGCGGCAGAGGCCCGCTCTCAGACCCGTCGATCAGAGCTGCCCGCCCGACCCGCCAGCAGCGCCCGCAGCCGAGCGAGTTCGACATGGGTGCTTACCCGTGCCCGCAGCACCGCCGGATTGATCGGCTTGCCGACGAAATCGGCGGCGCCCAGCGACAGGCCGCGGGTCTCGTCCTCGGCGGCATCGCGCGCGGTCACGAAGATCACCGGGATGTCCGCCGTGTCCGGGTCACTCTTCAGGACGCGGATGACCTGGTAGCCATCCATCTCGGGCATGACCACATCGAGCAGCACGATGTCGGGATGCGATTCGCGGCAGATCGCGATGGCCTTGGCGCCGTGCGTGGCCACCAGCACCTGGTGATCGGGCGCAAGAGCCCGGTAGAGCGCCTGGATGTTCAGGGGCTGGTCGTCCACCACCAGCACGCAGGGGGGGCGCCCCGCAGTCGGTCCCGCGCTCGGGCCGGCAGCGGCACCGGGGTCGGCGGGGTTCATGCGTTCTCCTGCGCCGCGGCCATGCGCCGCCCGACCCGCGCCGCCTCGTCGAAGTCCAGCGATTCGATGGCCGACTGGAGGTCGGCAAAACCGTGTTGCGCGCGCAGATCCGGCTGAGATCGGATCTGCTCGAAGACATCCACGGCCCTCATGTCCGAGGCCTGCAGCAGGGCGAGCAGCGCATCGAACTGCTCACGCAGGGTCGACTCGACACCGTCCGGGCCCGAACCCTCGGCGGCGCCCCGGGATGCGGACGGGGGCTGAGGCGGCGCGACGGCCGGCGACGACGACGCCCAGGACGCCGCGGACAGCACCCGCTGCGCCGCCTCGCGCAGCGCCGCCAGAGCGGGCGCAGAGGACTCGGGGGCGGCCTCGAGCACCTGTTCGGCGCGCACCGCCGCCGCCTGAAGGCGCATCGCGCCGATCATGCCGGCCAGTCCCTTGAGGGTGTGGACAACCAGGCCCGCCTCCTGCCATTGCGCCTGGGCGGCCCGGGACTCCAGCTGCGCGAGCTGGCCGGGCAGATCGCGCAGGAACAGCCGCAGCATGCGCTCGTAGACCGGCACATTGCCGCCCAGTCGTTCGACCGCAGGCGCCGGCGCGATCTCGGCCTCGCGCGAGGCGCTCGTCAGGGCGGCGGGAAGCGTGGCCTGCGGCATGACTGCGCCCGCGGCCGCCTCGTCGCGTCCGGCATGGCGAAGGATGACCGCCACCAGATCATTGAGCTCGAAAGGCTTGCCGACATGGTCATCCATGCCCGCGTTCAGACAGGCCTCGCGATCGGCCTTCATCGCGTTGGCGGTCATCGCGATGATCGGCAGCGCGGCATGATCGGGATGGCGGCGGATGCGGGCGGTGGCGCCGAAGCCGTCCATCACCGGCATCTGCAGATCCATCAGCACGGCATCGAAGGGCGGCCGGGCGGCGAACACCGCCTCGACGCCCCGCTCGCCATTGTCGGCCAGCGTGACCCCGGCGCCCTCGGCAACCAGCAGCTCCTGCGCCACCTGCTGGTTGTTCGGGTTGTCCTCCACCACCAGCAGGCGAAGACCCTGCAGCCGACCGCCCTGGGATGGCGCCGCCACCGGCATCCGGCGGTCGAGGCCCAGGCGCGCATCGGCAACCGCATCGAGCAGCATCGCCGCCGTGACCGGCTTGACCAGATAGCCGCCCAGCGAGGCCTGCTCGCTCGAACTGCGCTGAGACAGCATCTCGCGATCATGGGCGGTGACCATCATCACCAGCGTTGCGCCCGGACGGCCCGCATGCCGCAGCTTCAGGCTGGTCTCCCAGCCATCCATGCCCGGCATGCGCCAGTCGACCAGCGCGACATCGTAGGGATGACCGCGATCGGCCTGCTCCGCGCACAGACGGATCGCGGCTTCGCCGTCGGCGGCGACATCGGTCTGCCAGCCCAGGGAGCGCGCCATCTCGCACAGGATGGCCCGCGCCGTGGGGTTGTCGTCCACCACCAGAACCCGCAGCGCCGCCAGTTCGGGGCCAGCCTCGGGCGCCACCGGCTCCTCGGCATCCTGCGGAGCCCGTTGAAGGCGGACGCGGAAGTGGAAGTCGCTGCCGCGGCCGGGCGCGCTGTCGACGGCGATGCGACCACCCATGAGCTCGACGAGCCGCTGGCTGATCGCCAGACCCAGCCCGGTGCCACCAAAGCGGCGCGTGGTGGAGGCCTCGGCCTGCGAGAAGCCGCTGAAGATGTGCGCCTGCTGCTCGGGCGAGATGCCGATGCCGGAGTCGCGCACGCTGAAGGCGACCTCGACCTCGTTGTCGGTGCGGGACACCTCGCGCACGCTCACCACCACCTCGCCGCGCTCGGTGAACTTGATGGCGTTGCCGCCGAGATTGATCAGCACCTGCTGCAGGCGCATGTCATCGCCGACCAGCGCGCGCGGCAGCCCGGGGTCGATGTCGAAGAGCACCTCGAGCGGCTTGCCGCCCACGCTCGCCGACAGGATGACCGACAGATGCCGCATCATCTGATCGAGGCGGAACGGCCGCTGGTCGAGCGTCATCATGTTGGCCTCGACCTTCGAGAAGTCGAGGATGTCGTTGAGCAGCATCAGCAGCGAGCGCGCCGCGCCTTCGGTCTTGCTGACATAGTCGCCCTGCCGGCTGGTGAGGGCGGTGGCCTGCAACAGCCTGAGCATGCCCAGCACGGCATTGAGCGGCGTGCGGATCTCGTGGCTCATGTTGGCCAGGAACTGGCTCTTGGCCTGGTCGGCCTTCTCGGCAGCCTCCTTGGCCTCGCGCAGTCCGAGCAGGTTCTGCTCGCGCTCGGCGATGAGCTGCGAGATCAGGGCCGAGATGGCGCGAAGATCCTCGGCATCGTCCTGCCCGGGAGGCATGGCGCCGTCATCGTGCGCCGGCGCCCCCTCCCCTGGCGCGCCGCCATCGTCGCGGGCGCGCATCTGCGCCGCGGTCTGACGCAGCACCGCGAAGGCGCTGGCTCGGTTCTCGTTGGCCCGCTGCAGGTTCTCGGACATCTGGTTGAAGCTCGCCACCAGCACCGCCAGTTCACCGGGCGCCTTGACCTCCACCCGGCTGCCGACCTCTCCCCGGGCCAGACGGGATGCCGCCTCGGCCAGCCGGATGATCGGCGCCGAGAGGTTGCGCGCCAGCACGGTGGACAGGGCGCCGGCAGTGGCCAGCACCAGCAGCAGCAGCACCGCGAACCCCGGCAGGGCGGTCTTGTAGTAGTCGGCCAGCAGCAACCGATCGGGCACCGCATAGGCCACCCGCAGCAGCATGCTGCCGGGCACGATGGCCAGGTCTCGCCAGGCGAGCAGGTCGGATTCGCGGCGGCGCAGCGCGACCTCGCCTGCAGGCTGCGAGGCAGGGAAATCGCTGCCGCTGAGGGTGAGCAGCGGCTCGGCCGGCTTGAGCAGCACCTCCCCCTGCGGGCCGAACAGCCACACCGGCGAGCGGTCGAAGAGCGTCACGCCCTTCAGCCGCGCGACGAAACCGTCGAGCCGCAGCCTCACCACCGCCACCCCGCTGAAGGCGCCGTTGTCGAAGTCGATCGACGGCAGCCCGGCGAGCACGCTCAGGCGCCCGGCCTCGTCGATGAACGGACCCTCGACCATGATCTCGCGCGGCGGCATGAACCACTCCATGTTGCCGGCCGAGAGCAGGGCCGGCGTGGTTCGGATGCGGTCATAGAGGCGGGCGAAGTGCAGCGGGGTGGGAGGCACGCCGGCGTTGGCACCGGCGGCCAGGCCTGGCGCGCCGAGTTCGGCGCGCTGGCTGCGGCGCTTGTCCTCCACGCTGGCGATCACCTTGCGCTGCGCATCGACGAAATAGATGCCCGAGTAGGCGTCATAGTCGGTCTGCAGCCGCAGGAAGCTGGTCTCGAGGGTTCGGGCATTGACGATGCGCTCGTCCTGGGAAGCCGACAGGTAGAGCAGCAGGGCCTCGGAGGCGGCGATCTGCTTGAGCGAGCGCTGCAGACCCAGCCCGAACTCCTGCTCGAAGCTCGCCGAGAGGATGTCGATCTGCTGGGTGATGTTCTGCTGCGTGCGCGCGCGCGCCGACTCCTGGGTGTAGCTGTACGAGATGTAGAACACCGGCGCGAGCAGCGCCACGCCCACCGCGAAGAAGGCGAACAGCAGCCGGTAGCGGATCGACATCGGGTCAGCGCCCGGCGGCGGCAACGCGCCGGCTCATCCGCGGGCCTTGAGCGCGGCCGAGGTCTCGACCACCTCGTCGATCAGGTACATCGCGTCATCGAGCCGGATGCCGAGCTGGCGGGCCCGGTTGCGATTGACCAGGTAGGGGCCGCGCTCGGGGGTGCGCACCGCCATGCGCGCCGGGCTCAGTCCGCGCTCGAGGATGGCATGCGCCATCTCGAAGGCCAGATAGCCCTGGTTGTAGCCGGAATCATTGGCGGTGAGCAGCATGCCCTCGTAGACGAACTGGTCCTCGTGGGAGGCCTCGGGAATGCGGATGGTGTTCAGGTACCACCGGCCGACATCGAGCATGTCGACATGATTGCCGCGGGCGTCGCGCAAGGTGTCGTGATTGAGCACCACGAAGGCATCAACCTTCTTGGAGAGCTCGACGGCGCGCGACTTGAACTCGTCGAGCGAGTTGGTGAGCACCCGGTCGGTGAGCTTCAGGGGCAGGCTGCCGCGCTGCGCGAGCTGCTCGATCATCTTGGCGTTGGGTCGGGACGACTCGGAATCGCAGGCCAGGATCGCGAAGGTGCGCGCAGCCGGCACCAGGCGCTTGAGCAGGTCGAGGCTCTCCTTGTGGTAGCCCGATTGCCACACCCCGGTGACATTGCGGCCGGGCGCGTCCATGTTGTCGACCAGCCCGTACTTCAGGGGCAGCCCGTTGATGCCCCAGAACACCACCGGCGTGGGGGTGTCGAGCAGTTGCCCGCCGATGTACCTGGCGGCGTTGTCGTCGCCCACCATGACCAGGTCGGGCTTGAAGGCCTTGATGGCAGCCATGATCCGGGTGGTGGCGTTGGCCATCTCGGGCGGCTTGTCGCGCCGCTTGGTGTCCATCCAGTCCTTGCGGATGACCACCCGCGCGGTCTCGATGCTGTCGTTGCGCTCGAGCTGCCGCACCTGCTCGTCGTTCTCGAGATAGCCCAGCTTGCGCAGCGCGGCGCTCACCCCGCGCTGGGTGGACTGCGACCACAGGTAGGCCTTGTGATAGCTGCTGACGATGAAGATGCGCTTGCGCACATGCGTGGCGCGAGCCACCCAGGGTGCGCCCAGCGACGACGCGCCGAGCAGCGCGCCGGCCTGCATCAGGGACCTGCGCGCGCCGGTCATCAGGCGACCTTCCGGCGCGCCCGCCAGCGCGCGAAGATCTCGTTGACCTGCGCCGAATACATGTCGAGCGCGGCCTCGGGCGTCATGCGGCTGGAGGCCACATCGGCGAACATCTTGGGAACCAGCCAGGCTTTCCAGATCTCGTCGATCGCGCCGTTGGCATAGCCCGGGTGGCCCACGCCCACGGTCCACTTGTCGGCATCGGAGAAGATCGCGTACTTGTCGGGCGGCTGGGCCTTCGCGTCGCGGGCGATGAGCTGCTGCAGATCGGGCACCAGCTGCGGGTAGGTGGGAAAGTTGTAGAACTCGCTGGCGAGAAAGGCGCTGCGCGAGGCCCCGGCCAGATCGACCAGGAATTTCTTGGCGCCCTCGATGTTGCGGGCGAACTTCCAGATGGCGTAGGCGTTCATCAGGTGCATGACGCCCACCGCCGCCGCCGGACCGCGGGCCGGGCGGCCCAGCGCGATGCGGCTGGCCACGGGTATCTTCTCGTTCTCGCCGGTGCGGGTGACCGAGATGGCGTTCAGCGTGAGCGAACCCTTGCCCGCCAGCATCTGGCGGTTGTTGGAGGAGGCATCCCACGAGAAGACCTCGTCGGTCATGGCCTCGGTGAAGAGCGCGCGGCCGTACTTCAGGGCCTCGAGGGTGTTGCGCGACTTCAGGCTGGGCCGGCCGTCAGCGTCCTGCACGCCGGCGCCGAACGCCAGCAGGATGGAGCGCAGCGCCATGCTGCTGTCCAGCTCGTTGGACATGCCGATGCCCACCGGGATGCCATGCCTGTCCTTGATGCGTCGCCCGCCCTCGCGGATGGCATCCCAGCTGTCGGGCCTGACACCGACCTCGTCCCAGAGATCCTTCCGGAAGTTGACCGGGTCGGGCACATAGCTGTCGGAGAAGCCGAAGTACTTCTTCGTGGTGGGGTTGAAGGTGCTGCGGATGGCGATGTCCAGGGGCTTGCCGAACCGGCGCTCGCACTCGGCGTAGATGTCCTTGTGATCGATCACATGGTCTTCATAGGACGCCGGGGGGCTCAGGAACATGCACAGGTCATGACCCAGCTTCTTGGCGATCTCGGCCTCGGCGCGGCTCTCGATGCTGGTCATGCCGACATTGGTGACGATCACCTCGGTGTCGTTCTTCTCGCCCCACTCGACCACGAACTTCTTGTTGAACCATTCGTCGAAGGCCGGCACGAAGTGGTTCCACTGCATGATCTTCAGGGTCTTGCGACGGGCCTGGGCAGCGCCGCGACCCGGCAGGCCCACCGAGGCGGCCACGCCGACCGAGCCGGTGGCCCGGATGAAGCCCCGGCGGGTGGCGGCGTCGGGGGCGTGCGGACCGTCGGCAGGTTCCGCAGGCTTCGGAGAGGCATTCACGGGTGTTCTCCAGTGGGAACCAGGGGCTGCCCGATGGTACGGCGCATCCGGGCGCCGGACAACACATCCCCCCCGGCGGCTCAACCTTGCGGCGGCTTCCGGATCGGGCTGTCGCGGCACGGCGTCCGGGCGGCACCCGGGCGTGCTACCGGTCAGGGGCTTGACAGCCTGAAGCCTGCTCCATGATGCTTGTCTTAATTGATCATTTGATCATCAACAGTCACCGCTGCTGCTCTCCATGGCCGTCAAGCCCACCGCCGTGTCGCAGGCACCCGACGCACCACGCCGCCGGCTGGCGCCGGCCGATCGGGAACGACAGATCCTCGACAAGGCCATCGAGCACTTCACCCAGCACGGATTTGCTGGCAGCACCCGCGAACTCGCCCGGCAGCTCGGCATCACCCAGCCCCTGCTCTACCGCTACTTCCCGAGCAAGCAGGCCCTGATCGAACGGGTCTACGCCGAAGTCTTTCGCTGGGAGCCGCAGTGGCAGGCCGGACTCACCGACCGCACGGTGCCGCTGCGCGAGCGTCTGCTGCGCTTCTACGGGGAATACGCCCGCGTGCAGCTGCAGGCATCCTGGACCCGCATCCTGGTGTTCGACGGTCTCGCCGCCGGTGGCCTGTACGGAAAGTACCTGCGCCGGATGCGCAGCCGGGTCTTCGAGCCGGTGCTGGCCGAGGTCCGCCATGCCTTCGATATCCCGGCGCCACGCGACGCGGCCATGCTCGACGCCGAGGTTGAACTGGTGTGGAGCCTGCACGCGGCGATCTTCTATCTCGGGGTGCGCAAATGGATCTTCGATCAGCGAATCCCGAGAGACCTCGATGCCGCGATCCGGCAGAAGGTGGATGCCTTTCTGGCCAGCACTCCGGTGCTGATGCGCGCGTCGCGGGGCGCGCCGCCATCGTGAAGTCCTGACCCGCACCCCCGGAAAAACCAGCGGCGCGCGCCCGGCGCCAGGAGACAAGCGATGACAGTCCTGCAGCGATCCCCCAGCCACACCCACCCGGCCGAGGCCGAGCTTCCGCGGAGTGCCGGTCGGCGCCATGCCACCCGCATCCTGGCGCTGGGCGCCGCTCTGTTGGGCGCCGGCGCCAGCCTTACCCCCATCCCCGCCGGCGCGCAGGGCGCCTACCCCACGCGGCAGATCCGCGTGGTGGTGCCCTTTCCGCCGGGCACCTCGCCCGATGTGGTGGCCCGCGCCTGGGCCGAAAAGCTGCGGGGGGCACTGGGCCAGCCGGTGGTGATCGACAACCGACCGGGCGCAGCCACGATCATCGGCGCCCAGGCCGCGGCCAGCGCCCCGGCCGACGGCTACACCCTGCTCTACACCGCCCAGAACACCGTCTCGATCAACCCCTTCGTCTACCGCAACCTGCCGTACAAGGCCGATGACTTCGTGCCGATCACGCGGGTGGCGGAGGTGCCGCTGGTGATGATCGTGCCAGCCAGCTCGCCGATCCGCAGCGTGGCCGATCTGATCAGGGCGGCCAAGGACAAGCCCGGCAAGCTGAACTTCGCCAGCTACGGGATCGGTCAGGGCACCCATGTGGCGATGGTGCGATTCCTGAACTCGGTTGGCGCCACCATGGTTCATGTGCCCTACCGGGACGGCGGCATGCAGGATGTCATCGCCGGCAATGTCGAGGTGTCCTTCGATGCCAGCACCACAACCATTCCTCAGATCCAGGCTGGCAAGCTGCGCGCGCTGGCGGTGAGCAGCGCCCGCCGCCTGGCCGCACTGCCCGATGTGCCCACGGTCTCGGAACTGCTGCCGGGCTTCCTGGCCGACTCCTGGACCGGCGTGCTTGCGCGCAAGGGCACCCCACCCGAGGTGATCGCGCGCATCTCGGCCGAGACGCTGAAGATCCTGGCCGCCGACGACTTTCGCAAACGCCTGACCGATGTCGGACTCACCCCGGCCGGCGGCTCGCCCGCTGACTTCGCCCGGTTCATCGACGAGGAGTCGAAGGTCTGGGCCAAGGTGGTCGCCGACAACGCCATCTCGGTGGAATGAGGGAGCGCGGCAGGCATGGGACCCTATCTCGTCGGCGTCGATATCGGCGGAACCTTCACGGACTGCGTGGTGCTCGATCGCGACGGCCGGATCACTGCGACCAAGTCACCTTCCACACCAGGCAACTTCGCCGACGGCATGCTCGGCGCCATGGGCGTCGCTGCAGAGCGGCTGGGCCTCGCGTTTCCGGAGTTCTGCGCCCAGATCAAGGTGCTCACGCACGGCACCACGGTAGGCACCAATTCGCTCATCCAGCGCAAGGGCGCAAAGGTGGGCCTGATCACCACGCGCGGCCACGAGGACGCGATCCACATCATGCGCGGCTCGCGCGGCGTGAACAGCCGCGACATCGCCAAGGTGGTGCACTACCCGGAGAGCCAGAAGCCCGATCCGATCGTGCCCAAGCGGCGCATCCGCGGCATCTCCGAGCGGGTGGACTGCTTCGGCGAAGTGGTGGTCCCCATGGACGAGGCCGAGGTCGAGGCGGCCGCGCGCAGCCTGGTGGCCGACGGATGCACTGCGATCGCGATCTGCTTCCTGTGGTCCTTCCGCCACGACGCCCATGAGCGGCGGGCTCGGGAGATCGTGCGCCGGGTGGCCCCGGATGTGTTCGTCTCGTGCTCGGTGGACATCGCGCCCAAGTGGGGCGAGTACGAACGCACCGCCGCCACCGTGCTCAATGCCTACATCGGCCCGGTGATGTCGCGCTACCTGTCGAACCTGAGCGAGGAACTGCGCCGCAACCACTACCGCCAACCGTTGCAGATCGCGCAGTGCGGCGGCGGCTCGGTGTCGCTCGAGCGCGCGATGGAGTCGCCGCTGCTCACCCTCGACTCCGGTCCGGTGGCCGGCGTCACCGGTTCGCAGTATTTCGGTCGCCTGATCGGCACGAAGAATGTGATCACCACCGACATGGGCGGCACCTCCTTCGATGTCGGCATCATCGCCGACGGCGAGCCCGAGTACACCTTCATCTCCAATGTCATCCAGTACGACTACTTCCTGCCCAAGATCGACATCGAGGCGATTGGCGCAGGCGGGGGAAGCCTCGCCAGCGTCGATGCCTTCTCTGGCGGGCTGCGGGTCGGTCCCCAGAGCGCCGGTGCCGACCCCGGGCCGGCGTGCTACGGCAAGGGCAACACCACACCCACCGTCACTGACGCCGATGTGGTGCTCGGCTACATCGACCCGGACAACTTTCTTGGCGGTCGGATCCGGCTCGATCGCAGCCGCTCGGTGGCTGCGGTCCAGTCGGTAGCCGACCAGCTGGGGCTGCCGCTCATGGAGGCGGCCAGCGGCATCGCCAAGATCGCCGAGTTCAAGATGGCCGACATCATCCGCAAGATGACGGTCGAGAAGGGCCACGACCCCCGCGACTTCACGCTGTTCGCCTTCGGCGGCGCCGGGCCCGTCCATGCCTCGGTCTTCGGCGCCGAACTGGGCGTGCAGAAGGTGATCGTGCCGCTGCGCGAGATCGCCTCCACCTGGTGCGCCTTCGGCGCGGCCTCGGCCGACATCCTGCATGTCTATGAGCAGGTCGACATCCAGGGATCGCCCTTCGACCCCGGGCGGATCAACGCAGTGCTCGACGCGCTGCGCGAGAAGGCCGACGCGCAACTCGCCCGCGATGGCGTGCCCGCCTCGCGGCGGCGCTTCACCTGTGCGCTCGACATGCGCCACCGCGGCCAGATCAACGAGGTCGAGTGCGTGCTGGCCACGCGATCGCTGCGCCCGTCGATGCTGCCGGCCCTGCGCGAGCAGTTCTTCACCCGCTACGAACAGCTCTACGGCCGGAACGCCGCCTTTCGCGAAGCCCGGCTCGAGATCGTCACGCTGCGGGTGCGCGGTACCGCGGTCACGCCAAGACCGGCCCTGCCAAAGGCCGAGCGCCTGAGCAGCCGCGTGCCCAAGGCCGCCCGACGGCCGAGTCGGCCGGTGTGGTGGGACGGTCTGAAGTCCCGGGTTGACACCCCGATCTACGACGGCGCCCGTCTGCTGCCTGGCAACCGGGTTGCCGGGCCCTGCGTGGTCGAGACCGCCCAGACCAATGTCGTCGTCCACCCCGGCCGCGCGCTGCGCGTGGACGCCTGGGGCAACTTCGAGATCACCTTCCAGGAGACCCGCTGATGAACGCCCCCGACAAGGCCCTCGCCCCGCGGATGCGCAAGGTCAGCGAGGCCACCGATCTGCGCTTCGATGGCCGGACCTACGGCTATGTGCCGCCGAAAAGGCTCACGATCGCGCCGAAACTGGCGCTGCACACCCGCGCCCGCGGCGATATCGATCCGATCACCTACGAGGTCATCCGTCATTCGCTGTGGCAGGTCAACGAGGAGCATGGCGCGACGATCCAGCGCATCTCGGGTTCGCCGGTGGCGATGTACGCGCTCGACCTGAACCCGTCGATCCTCACCGAGGACGCCGAGTTCGTCTACTTCGGTCCGTACATGCAGTACATGTCGGGGGTCACCGACACCCAGGTGAAGTGGATCCTGGAGTACCGCAGCGACAACCCCGGCATCCGCGACGGCGACATGTTCCTCGCCAACGACCCGTGGGTGGGCGCTGCCCATCAGCAGGATGTCATGCTGATCTGCCCGGTGTTCTGGGAGGGAGAACTCTTCTGCTGGGTGACCAACTGCCTTCACCAGTACGACATCGGCGGCATCACGCCCTCGTCGTTCTGCGGCGCAGCCGAGAGCGCCTACGAGGAGGGCATCTGCATTCCGCCGGTGAAGATCGTCGAGAACAACGAGATCCGGCGCGACATCGAGGAGGTCTACCTGCGGGCCTCGCGCAAGCCCGACGCCGTGGCGCTCGACTTTCGCGCCCAGCTTGCCGGCAACATCACCGCACGCGATCGCATCCTGGGGCTGTGCGGGCGCTACGGCGCCGATGTGGTCAAGGGGGTGATGCGGCGCATCCTGGACACCAGCGAACGCGCCTTCCTCGAAAAGATCCGCCGCCTGCCCGACGGTGTGTGGCGTGACCGGTCCTATGTGGAGTCATGCCGGCCCGGTGATCGCCGCGCCCACCCGGTGGTGCTCACCCTGCGCAAGAAGGGCAACACCCTGATCTTCGAGAACGAGGGCACCGCGCCCCAGGACGGCGCGATGAACTCCACCTACTCGGGCTGGCGAGGCGCGCTGATGGTGGCGCTCAACCAGCTGCTGTGCTGGGACCAGAACTTCGCGATCGGTGGCGCGCTGCGGCATGTGGAGTTCGACCCCACCCTGGGCACCTTCACCTGCGCCACCTTTCCGGCCTCGGTGTCGACCGCGCCGGTGCAGGCGATGGAGATCTCGCTCTACCCGGCCTACAACGTGATCTCCAAGATGATGTTCGCCGACGAGCGCATGCGCGACGACATCATGTGCATCGGCGGAACCAGCCAGTGGCCGGCCACCATCTTCCGGGGCATCGACCAGTGGGGCGAGCGGTACGGGTATCTGCTGGTCGATCCGATCGGCGGCGCGATCGGCGCCTTCACGATCGGCGACGGCATCTCCAACGGCGGCCAGTCGCGCACGCCGATCTGCCGCCTGCCCAATGTGGAGCACAACGAGCAGTCGTTCCCCCTGCTGATCCTGTACCGCAAGGAGGTGGTCGACTCGGGCGGCGCCGGCCGCTGGCGCGGCGGCCTGTCGGCGGAGACCTGCTTCATCCCCCACCGCACCGACATGATCACCCAGGACACGCTGTCCTCGGGCAACGCCATCCCCACCTCCACCGGCATGATGGGCGGTTATCCGGCCACGGTGAATGTCTACAAGTTCGTGCGCGACACCGACATCCGCGAGCGCCTGGCAGGCTCGCGGCTGATCGGCGACATCAGCGAGGTCAAGGGCCGACCCGAGGAACTGCAGCTTCGCCAGAGCGACTTCATCCAGCGGCCCGATGATGTCTACTCGGTGATCTGGACCGCCGCCGGCGGCTTTGGCGATCCGCTCGAGCGCGATCCCCTGAGGGTGCTCAAGGATGTGGTGGAGAACCTGGCAGTGTCGCGCGAATCGGCGCGCCAGATCTACGGCGTGGTGGTGCGCGACGACGAGACCCTCGACGAGGAGGCCACGCGCGCGCTGCGCGCCGAGCGCCGCGACGCGCACCGCCGCAAGGACGGGTCGGTTCGCACATTGAGCGGCAGGGTGCGCGCGCAGCTCACCGACAACCTCGCGGTGCGGCGCGAGAAGGAAGGCCTGAGGATGTGCTGCGTGAAGTGCGCGGCCGACCTCGGCCCGCTGCGCGAGAACTACAAGGCGCACGCGGTGCGGGTGGACAGCGACATTCGCGACGCGAACCCGCATGTCGGCGACTACCGGCGCTTCCTCGACGAACGACCGGTGTTCAGGCAGTTCCACTGCCCGGGCTGTGGTGCACTCCTGGAGAACGAGATCGCGCGCGAGAGCGATCCGCTGCTGCACGACATCGAGGTGCAGCTGCGCTAGGCTGACCGGGGCCTGCTCCGCCGGCGCGCGGCGGCCGCGGTAGCGCCGGATTTCGGCGCTGCTGCGGCCCGGCCCGGCCTGGCCTGTCCGGCCCAGTGGCCGGCCTCGTCCATCAGGTGCTGCCGGAACACCGCGGCAATCGGCGAGGGCTGCTTGCCCTTGCGACGCACCACATGCCAGCGCGACTCGATCGGGAAGCCGATCACATCGAGCACCGCCACTCCATGCTCGGCGAGCTGCCCGTGCAGCGCGTGGCTGGACACGATCGACAGGCCCATGCCGCCGGCCACCGCCTCCTTGATGGCCTCGTTGCTTCCGAGCTCCAGGCGCAGATCGGGCCGGAACTTCAGCCGCTTGAAGAATGCGTCGACCGCCATGCGGGTGCCCGAGCCGCGTTCCCTCAGGATGAACCGCTGCCCGGCCAGCGCCTCGAGCGGAATGCGCCGACGCCTGACCAGCGGGTGGGCCTGGCCCGCAATCACCACCAGCGGGTTGGGCATGAACACCGCATCCTCGAGATCGATGTCGGCCGGCGGCATGGACATGATGTAGAGATCGTCCTGGTTCTCGCGCAGCCGCTGCACCACGCCGTCACGGTTGAGCACCTCGAGGGCGATGTCGATCTCGGGATAGCGGGCGCAGAAGCTGCCGAGCAGCCTGGGCACGAAATACTTCGCGGTGCTCACCACCGCCACCCGCAGCCGGCCGCGCGTGAAGCCGCGGGTGGCGTCGATGCGCTGCTCGAAGGCCGACCACTCGTCGCCGATGGCCCGGGCGGTGCGCGCCAGATCATGGCCGGCGTCGGTGAGATGCACCCGCCGCGACACCACCTCGTAGAGCGGCACTCCGACCGATTCGGTGATCTCGCGCAGCTGCATGGAAGCCGTGGGCTGCGTGACATGGCAGGCCTGGGCGGCCCGGCTGACGCTGCCGGTTTCGGCCAGGGCCAGGAACAGCCGCAACTGCCGGAAGGTGATGTTCATAGTTAAAAATCTATGTACTCCGTTTTATTAATTGATTTTACTTGATGCATGGCGGTTCGTAGCATGACCGGACAAGGAGATTCCCATGACCAACCTTCTCGATCCGGCCATCCTGTTCTTCGTCTTCGGCGTGCTGGCGGGCGCGCTTCGATCCAATCTCGAGATTCCGCCTGCGATCTCGAAGTTCCTTTCCCTCTACCTTCTGATGGCGCTCGGCCTGAAGGGCGGGTTCGCCCTCGGGCAGTCGGCGCTGAGCGGCACCGCGCTCCTGAGCCTGGGTGCCGCGGTGCTGATGGCCTTCCTCGTGCCCGCGCTCGGCTACTGGCTGCTGCGCAACAAGGTACCGAAACTCGATGCCGCCGCGATCGCGGCGTCCTACGGCTCGGTGAGCGCGGTCACCTTCGTCACGGCCATGCAGTACCTCGAATCGCAGCAGATGGGCGTTGGCGGTCACATGGTGGTGGCGATGGTGCTGATGGAGTCGCCGGCCATCATCATGGCGGTGCTGCTTGCCAACATGCTGCGGCAGCGCCAGACCGGCTCGCTGCTCACCTCGTCGGGTGGTGCCGCCGTGCTCGGCGGGCCGGGCTCAGGCCCCGGCACCTCGATCGGCCGGATCCTGCACGAGTCGTTCACCGATGGCGCACACCTGCTGCTGCTGGGCGCCATGGCGGTGGGCTACCTCAGTGGCGACGCGGGCAAGACCATGATGGCGCCCTTCTCCAGCGGCCTGTTCAAGGGCATGCTCGCCTTCTTCCTGCTCGACATGGGCCTGATGGTCGCCCGCAACCTGGGCGCCGTGAGCGGCAAGTCGCCGGCAGTGATCGCCTACGCGGCCCTCGGCCCGGTGCTGCACGCGGCGATTGCCCTGGCGCTCGCGGTGCTGCTCGGGCTGCCGGTGGCCGATGCCGCCCTGCTGATGGTGCTGTCGGCCAGCGCCTCCTACATCGTGGTGCCGGCGGTTCTGCGCTACGCGATCCCCGAGGCCAACCCGTCGCTGTACTTCGGGCTGTCCCTGGGCATCACCTTCCCGCTGAACATCCTGGTCGGCATCCCGCTCTACACGACGGTGGCCCGGCAGGTGCTCGGCTGAGCCGAAGACCGATCGGATAAAATCCCTGCCACCATGAATACCATCCACCGCACCCGACTGCCCGGCACCTCGCTCGACCACTTCGACGCCCGCGCGGCGGTCGACGCGATCGCTCCCGGCGCCTACGACAAGCTCCCCTACACCTCACGCGTGCTGGCCGAGAATCTGGTCCGGCGCTGCGACCCGGGCACCCTCACCGAGTCGCTGAAGCAGCTCATCGAGCGCCGCCGAGACCTCGATTTCCCCTGGTTTCCGGCCAGGGTGGTCTGCCATGACATCCTGGGCCAGACCGCGCTGGTCGACCTCGCCGGCCTGCGCGACGCGATCGCCGACCAGGGCGGCGACCCGGCCAAGGTGAACCCGGTGGTGCCGGTGCAGCTGATCGTCGATCACTCGCTGGCGGTGGAATGCGGCGGCTTCGAGCCCGACGCCTTTGCGCGCAACCGCGCCATTGAAGACCGGCGCAACGAGGACCGCTTCCACTTCATCGACTGGACCAAGCAGGCCTTCCGCAATGTCGATGTGATCCCGCCGGGGAACGGGATCATGCATCAGATCAACCTCGAGAAGATGTCGCCGGTGATCCAGGTGCGTGACGGCGTGGCCTTCCCCGACACCTGCGTGGGCACCGACAGCCACACGCCGCATGTCGATGCGCTGGGCGTCATCGCCATCGGCGTGGGCGGCCTCGAGGCCGAGAATGTCATGCTCGGCCGCGCCTCCTGGATGCGTCTGCCCGACATCGTCGCGGTGGAGCTTTCGGGCCGGCCGGGCCCCGGCATCACCGCCACCGATGTGGTGCTCGCCCTCACCGAGTTCCTGCGCCAGCAGAAGGTGGTGGGCGCCTATCTCGAATTCCGCGGTGAAGGTGCCGCGGCGCTCACCCTGGGCGATCGCGCCACCATCTCGAACATGGCCCCCGAGTACGGCGCCACCGCCGCCATGTTCTTCATCGACCAGCAGACCATCGACTACCTGCGGCTCACCGGCCGCGACGACGAGCAGGTCAGGCTGGTGGAGACCTACGCCCGGCATGCCGGCCTGTGGGCCGACAGCCTGGCGCACGCCGAGTACGAGCGCACCCTGCGCTTCGACCTCTCCAGCGTGGTGCGCAACATGGCCGGCCCGTCCAACCCGCATGCCCGGGTGGCCACCACCGACCTGGCGGCCCGCGGCATCGCCGGCCCGTGGCAGTCGGTGCCCGGGCAGATGCCCGATGGCGCGGTGATCATCGCCGCCATCACCAGCTGCACCAACACCAGCAATCCGCGCAATGTGATCGCCGCCGGCCTGCTGGCGCGCAACGCCAACCGGCTGGGCCTCGCCCGCAAGCCCTGGGTCAAGACATCGCTGGCGCCCGGCTCGAAGGCGGTGGCGCTCTATCTCGACGAGGCCGGTCTCACCGGCGAACTCGAGCGCCTCGGCTTCGGCGTGGTGGCCTTTGCCTGCACCACCTGCAACGGCATGTCCGGCGCGCTCGATCCCGCCATCCAGAAGGAGATCATCGAGCGCGACCTGTACGCCACGGCGGTGCTCTCGGGCAACCGCAACTTCGACGGCCGCATCCATCCGTATGCGAAGCAGGCCTTCCTCGCCTCGCCGCCGCTGGTGGTGGCCTATGCCATCGCCGGCACGGTGCGGGTCGACATCGAGAAGGACCCGCTGGGCGTGGTCGACGGCAAGCCGGTGATGCTCAAGGACATCTGGCCATCCGATGCCGAGATCGACGCGGTGGTGCGCGCCTCGGTCAGGCCGGAGCAGTTCCGCAAGGTCTACACGCCGATGTTCGACATCCGCCGGGAGGCCGGCAGCACGGTCAGCCCGCTCTATGACTGGCGGCCGCAGTCCACCTACATCCGCCGCCCGCCCTACTGGGAGGGCGCGCTGGCCGGCGAGCG
>JAGWVN010000130.1 GCA_018970865.1 Betaproteobacteria bacterium | reverse complement strand
CCGATCGGCAGCCAGGCCAGCGGCGAGACCGGCTTGAGCAGGCTGACCAGGGGCGCGGTCATGCGGTTGAGCACCGTGAAGCGGCCGATCGCGAAGCCCAGCGGGATGCCCACCAGCGCCGCCAGGCCGAAGCCCATGCCCACCCGTTGCAGCGAGTTCAGCACATTCCAGCCGATGCCCTGGTCATTGGGGCCGTTGCGGTAGAAGGGGTCGGAGAACAGCTTGACCGCAGCCTCGAAGGTGGCGGCTGGCGTCGGGAAGCCCCCGCCCTTCTGGGTGGCCAGCGACCAGATCGCCACCAGCAGCGCGAGCCCCGCGACGCCCGGCAGCACCACCGCGCCCAGGCCGCGCCAGTCGAAGGGCTCGCGCATCGGTTGCGGGCTGTCGGCTGCTGCCGGCGCCGTGGCGGGCGCGCCGGTCGCTGCCGTCACGGGGGCAGAGGGTGCGGGCGAGCCCGATGCGGCGGCAGGTGCGGTCATGGGCGTGGGTGCGGTGGGTTCGTCGCGGGGGGTCAGCACGGCGGCCATGGCGGTCTCCGATCAGCGGGAGGGCGCCGCGGTTCAGGCGCGGATCTTGAAGCTGTCGGCGTACTTCGCCGGGTTCTGGCCGTCCCAGACCACGCCGTCGATCAGCTTGCTGGAGCGCATGTCGCTGCGCGGCACGCTGATCTTCAGCTGCGCCGCCGCCTGCTTGTAGAGCGCGGTCTGGTTGATCTGCCGGGCCACCGCGAGGTAGTCCGGGTGGTCCTTGAGCAGGCCCCAGCGCTTGTGCTGGGTGAGGAACCACATGCCGTCGCTGAGGTACGGGTAGTTCACCGCGCCGTCATTGAAGAATTTCATGTGGTCGGGATCGTCCCAGGTCTTGCCCAGGCCGTTCTGGTAGCGCCCCAGGATGCGCTGGTTGATCGCATCGACGCTGGTGTTCACATAGGCCTTGTCGGCGATGGTCTCGGCCATCTTCAGCTTGTTCTGCAGGCCGGCGTCGATCCATCGCCCGGCCTCGAGCACCGCCATGATCACCGCGCGGGTGGTGTTGGGGTACTTGCTCGCGAAGTCGGCAGTGGTGCCGAGCACCTTCTCGGGATGGTCCTTCCAGACCTCCTGGGTGGTGGCGGCGGTGATGCCGATGCCGTCGATGATCGCGCGGTGGTTCCAGGGCTCGCCCACGCAGTAGCCGTCCATGTTGCCCACCCGCATGTTCGCCACCATCTGCGGCGGCGGCACCGTGATCACCTTGGTGTCGCGCAGCGGATTCACCCCGGCCGATGCCAGCCAGTAGTAGAGCCACATCGCGTGGGTGCCGGTGGGAAAGGTCTGCGCGAAGGTGTAGTCGCGCTTCTCGGTGGCCATCAGCTTGGCGAGGCTCGCGGCGTTGACCGCGCCCTTGTCGGCGAGCTTCTTCGACAGGGTGAGCGCCTGACCGTTGTGGTTCAGCGTCATCAGCACGGCCATGTCCTTCTTGGGTCCGCTGATGCCCAGGTGCACGCCGTAGACCAGACCGTAGAGCACATGGGCCATGTCGAGGTCGCCGTTGACCAGCTTGTCGCGCACGCCTGCCCAGCTCGCCTCCTTGGTCGGGATGATCTTGATGCCGTACTTCTCGTCGAGCTTCAGCACCGAGGCCATCACCACCGAGGCGCAGTCGGTGAGCGGAATGAAGCCGATCTTCACTTCCTTCTTCTCCGGGGCGTCCGACCCCTGGGCCCACACGCCCGGGTTCACGGCTGCCGCGCCGGCCAGCGCGGCCGACCCCTTGATGAACTGACGACGATGGCCATTGCGGCTCCCCTGCGCATCCATGTGCTGCTCCTCGATGAGGCCAAAAGCAAAAAGGCGTCGGATCAGCCGACGGGCAGCCTGTGCCCTGTCGCCTGATCGGACGCCATTGCCCGAACGGGTGTTGCCTTCACGCCATTGCGAAGGCTTTCATCGAGAACTACGCAAGAGCTGTGCCATTGCTCTTTCGACCGGTCTGGCGGCGGTTTGCGCGATCCTGGGTCGATCGGGCGCGGTGTCGCGCACCGACCCTGGGCGCGGCCCGGTGCGACACGCGCCGGGCTGGTGCAATGCAACAATACCGGTCGCCGCCCTGTGGGCAGTCGTCGTGCCGTCGGGCGTGACGCGCATAATGGGAGTCCAGCTTCGTCCGGCCGCCCTCGAGCCGCGGTCCCTGCCATGACCTACTGCGTTGCCATCAAGCTCAGGGCCGGCCTGGTCTTCCTGTCCGACTCCCGCACCAATGCCGGCCTGGACCAGATCAGCACCTTCCGCAAGATGATCGTCTACGAGCGACCGGGCGATCGCTTCATGGTGCTGCTGTCGGCGGGCAACCTCTCCATCGCCCAGTCAGTGCGCGAGATCCTGCAGGTCGAGGAGCTTCGCGATCACGATCACGCCGAGCCGCTCACCATCTGGAATGCCCGCAGCCTGTTCGACGCCGCGCGCGTGCTCGGCTCGGCGGTGCGCCGGGTGCATGATCGCGACGCCGCGGCGCTCAAGGACGCCGGCGTGGAGTTCAATGTCTCGCTGATCTTCGGTGGCCAGATCCGCGGCGAGGGCATGCGGCTCTATCAGGTCTACTCGGCAGGCAACTTCATCGAGGCCACGCCCGAGACGCCCTATTTCCAGATCGGCGAGTCCAAGTACGGCAAGCCGGTCCTCGACCGGGTGATCACCCCCGACACCCCGCTGGCCGAGGCGGCCAAGTGCGCGCTGGTGTCCATGGACTCCACGCTGAAGTCCAACCTCTCGGTGGGCCTGCCGCTCGATCTGGTGGTCTACGAGGCCGACCACTTCCAGACCGACCGGGTGGTGTGCATCGACGAGAACAACCCCTATTTCCGCATGCTCCACGACAGCTGGGGCCACAAGCTGCGAGAAGTCTTCGACAGCATCGAGGATCCGATGTGGAACGGCGGCAGCACCGAGGTGCCGCTGCGGGTGGCCAGCCCGCGCAGCCAGCCGATGCGCAAGATCGGCGGGCCCGACGAGCGGCTGATCTGAGATGGCGTCCGATGCGCAGGGCGCTCCTGCCGCCGCCGGGCTCGTCGCGCCGGTCGATGCCGCCGACGCGCTGATCCTCTTCGCCCACGGCGCACGCGACCCCGGCTGGCGCGCGCCGGTCGATGCCATGGCGGTGCTGCTCGCCCGCGCCGTGCCCGAGGCGCGTGTCTCGGTGGCCTTCCTGGAGTTCATGTCGCCCGACCTGCCCCAGGCGATCGATGCGGCGGTGGCCGCCGGCGCGCGCCGCGTGGCCATCGCGCCGCTCTTCTGGGCCGAGGGCGGGCATCTGCGCCAGGAGGTGCCGCCGATGCTGGCGCAGGCCGTCGAGCGGCACCCGGGGCTGCGCCTGGAGCGCTGGCCGGTGATGGGCGCCAGCCCCGAGGTGCTGGCCGCCCTGACCGCGGTCTATGCCGGCCGCTGGCGCGCCGGCTGAACCAGGGTCAGCGCCAGCGAGGCGGCGCAGCAGGCCATGGCGCCGAGCTGCAGCGGGCCGAGCGGTTCGCCGAGCAGCCACGCCCCCGAGACCATGGCCACCATCGGCACCATGATCACCGACAGCCCGGCGATGTTCGCCGGCAGCAGCGTGACGATCGAAAACCAGCAGACATTGCCCACGCACAGCGGGATCAGCGTGATGTAGGTGATCAGCACGATCGACTGGGTGTTCGGGATGAACCACTGGCGGTCGCCGGTGAGCAGCGCGATCGTCATCACCGGCAGCGACACGATCAGCATCTGCCAGCCGGTGAGCACGATCACCGGCACCGGGATCACCCGCCGCTTCAGGATGAGCGTGCCCACCGCCCAGCCCAGGCCGGCGAGCAGGCCCAGGCCCAGGCCCAGGGGCGCCTGCGCGTAGGCGCCCAGGCTGGGCACCATCAGCAGCACCACCGAGAGCGTGCCCAGGGCCAGGGCCACCAGCAGCCGTCCGTTCAGGCGCTGGCCGAGCACCGCCCACGACAGGACCGCCGACCACAGCGGCATGGTGTAGCCGAGCACCGCCGACTGGCCCGAGGGGATCATGAGCGCCGAGTAGGTGCTGCAGATGTTCCAGACCACCAGGTAGAAGAAGCTGGCCGCCGCGATGGTGGGCCAGTGCTCGCGCGGAATGCGCATGGGCAGCCCGCGCAGGCGGGCCACCGCGAGCAGGATCAGGCCGGAGGTGGGCGCGGTGATGGACCGGAAGGTCCAGACCGAGATCTCCTGCAGGGCCAGCGGGAAGAGCGGCCAGTTGGTGCCCCAGACCAGCGTGAGCACCCCCAGCATCACCAGGGCCCGCGGCGGAACGGTCACGGCAGACATGGGGCGGCAGGCTCGCACGCCCCACCGCCCCGGGCAAGCCGGGGCCCGGGGCGGCGGTCCGGTAATGCCCGGCGGGGCTCAGGCCACGCGCTTTGCCTTCTCGTCGGCGAAGCGCTGGGTGGCCACTTCCACCGCCTTGGCGTGCACTTCGGCGAGCGCCGGCCGCGCGGCGCGGGCGCGGGCGGCCGCATCGAGCGTGGACTGCATCTGACCCTGCCAGCGCGGGAACACATGGCGGGCGATCAGGTCGTAGCTCTTGCGGGTGGCGTCGAAGTTGGCCCAGTTGTGGGCCAGCATCAGGTAGGCGCCGAAGCCGCCGTTAGGCCGCCACGGCCTGGAAGTCGTCGAACCACTGCTCCATGCCGTACTCGACATCGCGGTAGGCCTGCTCCATGGTCTCGGCGCAGTGGACCATGCCCACGAGGCGCCACTTGTTGCGGTCGACCCGGGTCTTGTGGTGGCGGGCCTGCTCCTCCATCACATCCCAGTGCAGCGCCAGCGCGTCGAAGCCGGCGGCGGTGGTGGCGCCGATCGACAGCAGACCCACGCCGTACATGACGCGACTGCGGGTGAGGTGATCGAGCTGCACGATGCGTTCGGCCACCCACAGCGGGTTGTGGTACGACACGCTGACCACGCCGGTGCCGAGCCGGCCGAGGGGTGCTCGCCGCACCAGGCCTCGTCATGGCCGCAGCGGTCGAGCCACTGGATGAGCTCGAGATCCTGCTCCAGGGCCAGGGTGGGGTTGATGCCGGGCTTGTACCGCGATTCTTGCGCCTTGCCCCGGTGACCTGTCCATCACACGGGTCGGTGGCGTCCCCGGCCTGCGGGCCGGGGCCGGAGCAAAGTGGAATCGACCCGCCTGTCGGCTCCGGGGCGTGGTCCGGCCCTTGATAGACTCGGGCGTTCCGGCGTCCCGCCTCACGCTTCAAGCACCGCGGCAGCCGCCCCTTCCCCCCACTCCAGAGCGCCCTCCATGCAATCGCGTCCGTTCATCGTCGGCATCGGCGGCACCACCCGCAGCGGCTCCACCTCCGAGCGCGCGCTGGCCGTGGCGCTGGCCCGCGCCCAGGCCCTGGGCTGCGACACCCGGGCCTTCGGCGCCGGCGACATGCCCAGCGAGCCCTACGATCCCGCCGCGCCCGGGCGCAGTCCGCAGGCGCAGGCCATGGTCGAGGCGCTGCGCCGGGCCGATGGCGTGATCATCGCCACGCCGTCCTATCACGGCGGCATCTCGGGCCTGGTCAAGAACGCGATCGACTTCACCGAAGACATGCGCGCCGATCCCCGGGTCTATCTCGAAGGCCGCGCGGTAGGCTGCATCGTGTGCGCCGAGGGCGCGCAGGCCATGGGCACCACCATGGTGTCGCTGCGCGCGATCGTTCATGCCCTGCGCGGCTGGCCCACGCCCTATGGCGCGGCCATCGCGTCCAGCACCAAGCCCTTCGGCGGGCCCGACCGCCAGCCCGATCCGGCCGCGATCAAGGCCTGCGAGACCGTGGGCGAAGAAGTGGCTCGCTTCGCCCTGATGAGCCTGTCCAGCCGCGGCTGACGCGCGTCGGCGCGCCTGGCGGCGCTCGGATGCTCGGACGCTCGGACGCTCAGGCGCGCGAGCCGCGCTGAGCGAGGTACAGGTTGTGCAGCGTCAGCTTGCGCACCTCCGACTTGCTCGCCTCGATGTGGCTGCGCAGCAGCAGCACCGCCTGCTCGGGCCGGCGCCGCAGCAGCGCCTGCAGGATCTTGGCGTGTTCGTCGTAGGTGGAATGGATGCGCTCGGGCTGGGTGAAGTCCAGTCGGCGCACGATGCGGATGCGCTCGGTGACATCGTGGTGGACGCGGGTGAGCTCGGGGTTGCCCACCGCGGCCACCAGCGCCGCGTGGAACTCCTCGTCGCGCCGTGACACCAGACGGCCATCCGTCTTGCGCTCCTCGCGCGGCACGCCCCAGAAGGCCTGCAGGGCGTCCAGCCGGCTGCGGTCGGCCTTGCCCGGCGCCGCTTCGCACAGCCGCTGGGCGGCGGTGGTCTCGAGCACCACGCGCAGGTCGTAGAGATGCTCGAACATCTCGAAGTCGAAGGGCTGCACCTGCCAGCCCGAGCGGAAGTGCACCTGCACCAGGCCTTCGCGCTGCAGCCGGAAGAGCGCCTGCCGCACCGGCGTGCGCGACACCCCCAGGCGCGCGGCCACCTCGCTCTCGGTGAAGCGGTCGCCCGGCACCAGCCGGAACTCGGCGATGTCGTCCTTCACCCGCTGGTAGACGGTGTCGGCCAGCGAGGCGTGCAGCGGTGCGGCGGTGGGATCGTTGGCGCCCATGCGCGGCCTGCGACGAACGAGGCCCGGCGGGAGATCAGCCGGCCATCAGGCTGACATGGGCGGCCACCACCCGCCAGCCTTCGGGCATGCGCGCCCAGGTCTGGCTCTGGCGCCCGGTGCGCGCCGCGCCCTCGCGCCGGAACTCGATGTTGGCGGTGGCGAAGTCGGTGCCGTAGGTGGTGATCACCGTGCGCAGCACCTCTCGCGCCAGGCCCACTGCGGGCCGGCCGGCGCGGAAGGCCTGGATCTCGCCGTAGCCGTAGAGGTTCTCGCCCACGCCGTAGCGCAGGGTGTGCGGGCTGTTCCAGAAGAGCTCGTCGAGCACCGCGACATCGTTGCTCACCAGCGCCTTTTCGTAGCGGGCGAAGGCGGCGCTCACCTCGGCGAGCACTTCGGGCAGGTTGATCTGCATGGCATCGGCTCCGGAATCAGGCGGACGGCGGGACGGGCGGCACGCGGCACACGCCGGCGCGCACCAGCGCTGCCGCCACCCGGAAGGCATCTCGCTCGCGCCAGGGCGCGGCGATGATCTGGATCGACATCGGCAGCTCGCCCTCGATGGGCACCGGCGCGGCCACCACCGGCAGGCCGATGCACGACACCGGCTGGGTGAGGATGCCCATGCTGGCGCGGGCCGGCAGGGTCATGCCGTTGATGGTGACGGTGTCGCTGCCGATCGGCGGGGCGGGCAGCGGCGTGACCGGCGCGAGGAAGATGTCGGCGCTGGCGAACTGTTCGGCCACCGCCCGGGCATAGCGGGCGCGCACCCGCTGCGCGCGGTTGTACCAGGCGGCCGGCATCAGGCTGCCGGCGATGAACCGGTCGCGCGACAGCGGCTCGTAGTCGTCGTAGCGCTCGCGCAGGCCGGGCAGGTGCAGCGCGCCGCCCTCGCTGCCGGTGATGATGAAGGCTGCGGCGCGGCCGGCCGAGGCCATCGGCCATTCCACCCGTCGGCTCACGCCCAGCGCCTCGCAGGCCCGATCAAGCGAGGCCCGGGCCACCGGCCCGGCGAACTGCTCGAAGTGACCGGCCAGGCGCGCGATGCGCAGCCCGCCCACGCCCTCGTCGAGCGCGTCGCTCACCGGCTCCAGCGGCCGCTGGGCGCAGGCCGGATCGGCGGGGTCGGGGCCCTGCAGCAGGTCGTAGCACAGGGCCAGATCGGCCAGCGTGCCGGCGAAGGGGCCGAGATGGTCCAGGCTGGCCACGAAGGGGAAGCTGCCATGGCGCGAGAGCCTGCCGTAGGTGGGCTTCAGGCCGAAGACGCCGCACAGCGAGGCCGGCACCCGGATCGAGCCATTGGTGTCGCTGCCAAGGGTAAGCGGGACCAGTCCGTCGGCCACCGCCACCGCCGAGCCGCCCGAGGAGCCGCCGGCCAGCCGGGTGCGGTCATGCGGGTTGCGGCAGGGGCCGACATGGCTGTTCTCGGTGGTGAAGCCGTAGGCGAACTCGTCCATGTTCAGCGCGCCCACCAGGACGGCGCCGGCCTCGGTGAGCCGCCTGATCAGGCTGGCATCCGTCCCGGCCGGGGGCAGCGAGGCGTTCACCTTGGAGCCGGCCAGGGTGACCTCGCCGGCGATGTCGAACAGGTTCTTCACCGCGAAGGGCACGCCGGCGAGCGGTGGCAGCGCCTGGCCGGCGGCGCGCCGGGCGTCGATCGCCCGCGCCTGCGCGCGTGCGCGCTCGGCGGTGACCAGGGTGAAGGCGTTGCCGAGATGCCCGCGGGCGGCGATGCCGGCCAGGGTCTGCTCGATGAGCGCGGTTGCGCTCAGGCTGCCCTCGCGCACCTGGCGGGCGAGCGAGAGCGCATCGCCGATCGGCGTGGCGCCGCTGATGGCCGCGCTCATGCCGGCGATACCGGGGTGAAGACCGGCGCCATCTCGTCTTCGGGGCCGAGCGGCAGGTCCAGGAAACCGGCGGCGATCGTGGCGCCAAGCGTGAACTGTCGCAGCACCTCGGCTCGGGCGGCTTCGCTCAGCTGGTAGCCGTGCAGGGCGAGCGCGGCGTCGACGTAGGGGGGAATCTCGGCAGGCTTCATGCGGCGCTCTCCGGGGCGAGGTTGACGAGCGGGAAATGGCAGGCGGCTTCACGACCCGGTGCAAGGGTGCTCAGGCTGGGGCTGAGCTCCGAACAGCGCGGGCGGGCCTGCGGGCAGCGCGAGGCGTAGCGGCATTGTCGCGGATCGGGGTCGATCGGGCTGGTGGGCTCGCTGGCCGGCAGCGCCACGGCCGGTGCGGGCTGGCCCAGGCGCGGCAGCGCATCGACCAGCAATCGGGTGTAGGGGTGGGCTGGCCTGGCGAAGACCTCGGCGGCAGGGCCGCGCTCGACGATCCGGCCGAGGTACATCACCAGCACCTCGTCGCACATCAGCCGCACCACATTCAGATCGTGCGAGACGAACAGATAGGCCAGGCCGTGGCGCTCGCGCAGCTCGGCGAGCAGCGCCAGCACGATCGCCTGCACCGACACATCGAGCGCCGCGGTGGGCTCGTCGAGGATCAGCAGGCGCGGGCGCACCGCCACCGCGCGGGCGATGTTCACGCGCGCCTTCTGTCCGCCGGAGAGCTGGTGCGGAAAACGCCCGAGCAGCTCGAGCGGCAGGCCGACATCGCTGGCGGCGGCCTTCACGCGGGCCTCCAGCCCGGCGCTGTCGCGCACCCCCTCCAGCAGGCGCAGCGGTTCGGCGATGCTGTCGAAGGCGGTGTAGCGGGGGTTGAGCGATTCGGTGGGGTCCTGGAACACCACCTGCAGCTCGCGCCGGCGCGGGTGACGGGC
>JAGWVN010000129.1 GCA_018970865.1 Betaproteobacteria bacterium | reverse complement strand
GAGAACCGCATCCGCCAGGCGGCCAGCTCGCTGGGCGCGGCCACCTACTGCGTGAACGAGAGCGTGCGCTACGCCCGCGAGCGCAAGCCCTTCGGCAAGGCGCTGGCAGAGAACCAGGCCATCCAGTTCCCGCTGGTCGAGCTGGCCACCCAGTGCGAGATGCTGCGCCTGCTCATCCGCAAGACCGCCTGGGAGATGGACCAGATGCCCAAGCCCGAGGTCGAGAAGCGGCTGTCCGACAAGGTCTCGATGTGCAACTACTGGGCCAACCGGCTGGTTTGCGAAGCCGCCGACCGGGCGATGCAGGTGCATGGCGGCATCGGCTACTCTCGGCACAAGCCCTTCGAGCACATCTACCGTCATCACCGGCGCTACCGGATCACCGAGGGCTCCGAGGAGATCCAGATGCGCAAGGTGGCGGGCTACCTGTTCGGCTTCATGGGCCCGAACAAGCGCTGACCCATGGACGCTGCCCAGCCCGCGGTGCTGCTCGAGCGCGATGCCCGTGGCGTGGCCACGGTGCGGCTCAACCGCCCGCAGCGCAACAACGCCTACGACGAGGCCATGCTGCGCGGCCTGTTGCAGGGCCTGGCCGCGCTGCAGGCCGACGACTCGGTGCGCCTGATCGTGCTGCGCGGCAATGGCGCGCACTTCCAGGCCGGCGCCGATCTCGCCTGGCTGCGTTCGGTGGCCGCCGCTGACGCCGCCGCCAATCTCGCCGCCTCGCGGCTCACCGCGCAGGCGGTGCGCGCGCTCGACGACTGCGACCGGCCCACGCTGGCCCTCGTGCATGGCTCGTGCATCGGCGGCGGCACCGGCATCGTCGCGGCCTGCGATCTGGTCATCGCCGAAGACACCGCGCGTTTCGCGATCAGCGAGGCCCGCTGGGGGCTGGCCGCCAGCATCATCTTCCCGCAGCTCGATGCCGCGATCGGCGTGCGTCAGGTGCGCCGCTACGCGCTGAGCGGCGAGGTCTTCAGCGCTGCCCGGGCGCAAGCCATCGGCCTGGTGCATGAGTGCTGCCCGGCTGGCGGGCTCGATGCCGCGGCCGCGCCGGTGATCGACGCCTTTCTGCGCACCGCGCCGCGCGCCGCCGCCATCAGCAAGCGCAGCGCACGGGCCTGCGCCGGCAGCATCCTGAGCGATGCCTGCTTCGAGCAGCTGGTGGCCGAGCACGCCGAGCGGCGGCGCAGCCCCGAGGCGCTGGAAGGCCTGGCCAGCTTCGCGCAGCGCCGCCCGCCCGCCTGGGCGCCGCAGGGCTGAGCGGCCGGCCCGGGCAGCCGGCAGCGGGCAGCGGGCAGCCCGAGACAGTCAGCCCCTTGGCCTTGCGGATGCCGATCAGGAGTCGGCGCTGAACCCGATCGTCTTCACGATCGGCCCCCAGCGGTCGTGGTCGGCCTTGAGTTGCGCGCGCAGCTCGTCGGGCGTGGACGACGCGGCTTCCAGGCCCATCAGCGCCAGTCCGTCCACCACCTCGGGCGCCGCGAGCGCGGCGCGCAGCGCGGCGTTGGCGCGCGCGGTGACCTCGGGCGCCGGCTTGCCGGGCAGGAAGAAGCCGAACCACTCCCGAAAGACCAGGTCCTTGAAGCCCTGCTCGCTGAAGGTGGGCACCTCCGGGGCGAAGCGCGAGCGCTGCGCGGCCGAGGTGGCCAGCACCCGGCACTTGCCCGCGGCCACATGCTGGGTGAACTCGCCCACCGGCCCCGACACCGCGGCGATCTGTCCGCCGATCATGTCGAGAATGGCCGGCTGGGTGCCGCGGAAGGCGACATGCTTGAGATCGACGCCGCTGGCGCGCTCGAGCAGCGCGCCGATGAAATGCGGCACCGAGCCCGCCGCCGGCGAGCCGTAGTTGGCCTGCGCGGGGTTGGCCTTGCACCAGGCGAGGAAGTCGGCGATCGAGCGCACCGAGGCCGGCACCATGGGCCCCACCGCGAACCCGAATTCGAAGCGGCAGCCCAGTGACACCGGCGAGATGTCCTCGAAGGGGTTGTAGGCGAGCTTGCGGTAGATGTGCGGGTAGATCATCAGCATCGAGGCCGGCGTCTGCAGGATGACGCTGCCGTCGCGCGGCGCGGCGCGCATCAGGTCGATGGCCACCTGGCCGCCGGCGCCGGTGCGGTTCTCGACCACCGCGTTGCGGGCATAGCCGCCGCGCAGCCGGTCGGCCACCCGTCGGCACAGGGTGTCGGAGGTGCCGCCTGGCGGAAACCCGGTGACCACGCGCACGGTGTCGAGCGGCGCCGCGGGCTGGGCGATTGCGCCGCCGGGCAGCGACAGCGCGGGCAGGGCGAGTGCGGCGCCCAGCGCACCGACGCCGCGCAGGGCCTGGCGCCGGCCGGATTGGGCGGGAGGGGTGTCTTGGGGCGTCATGGCGCGGGGCGTCATGGCGGAGGGCAAGCGATGGGTCATGCGAAGGCTCCCGGGGCGGCGCTCAGAGGCCGCGGAAGGTGGCGAATTCCTCGAGCGGCGCGCGCCGGGTCACGAGGCGGTTGATGGGATGGTCGGGGTCGCGCCAGCCAATGGCCATGCCGGTGAACAGCATGCGCTCGGGCGGCGTGCCCAGGAACCGGGTGATGGTCTGCGGATAGATCGCCCAGCACTCCTGGGCGCAGCTGTCGAGGCCTTCCTCGCGCAGCAGCAGCATCACGGTCTGCAGGTACATGCCCAGGTCGGACCATTGCGGCAGGCCCATGCGGCGATCGACCGTGCAGAACAGCGCCAGCGGCGCGCCGAAGAACTGGTAGTTGCGCGCGAACCAGGCCAGCCGCCCGGCCTTGTCCTCGCGCGGCACGCCCAGGATGGCGTACATGTCCTCGCCGACCATGAAGCGTCGTTCGCGGTAGGGCGAGACCAGCTCCGGCGGGTAGATGCTGTAGTCCTTGACCTCGTCGCCGCCCGGCGCCTCGACCACGCGGGTCTGCATGAGCGTCTTGAGTTCGGCGAGCGGCTCGCCGGCCACCACATCGATGTGCCAGGGCTGCAGGTTGCCGCCCGAGGCGGAGCGGGCTGCGGCGGCCAGCACGCGGCGGATCACGCCGGCATCCACCGGCTTGTCGAGGAAGGCGCGGATCGAGCGTCGGCTGGCGACGGCGTCGGTGACATTCATGGGGGTCTCCGGAAGGGGCGGTGGCGCGGCGGACCGGTTCATGGCGCGCGTCGATGCGCGAGGCCGCGGACGCAGTCATCATTGTCGCATTCAATTCGCCGGCGAGCCGGCAGGGAGAGACAGCATGGCAGGGCCACTCAGCGGCTTGAAGGTGATCGAGATGGTGGGCATCGGACCGGGCCCGTTCTGCGCCATGGCGCTGGCCGACCTCGGCGCCGAGGTCATCCGCATCGACCGGCCGCAGGCCGCCGGCGGACGCGGCGCGGCCGACAAGGCCCGCTTCGATGTCCTCGCCCGCAACCGGCGCTCGGTGTGCATCGACCTGCGCAAGCCGGGTGGCGCGGAGGCGGTGCTCGCGCTGGTGGAGCGCGCCGACATCCTCATCGAGGGCTTTCGCCCCGGCGTCATGGAGCGGCTCGGGCTCGGGCCCGATGTCTGTCTTGCCCGCAACCCGCGGCTGGTGTTCGGCCGCATGACCGGCTGGGGTCAGTTCGGTCCGCTCTCGCAGGCCGCCGGCCATGACATCAACTACATCTCCATCGCCGGTGCGCTCGCAGCCATCGGCCGCCCCGGCGAGAAGCCGGCCATCCCGCTCAACTACATCGGCGACTTCGGCGGCGGCGGCATGCTGCTGGCCTTCGGCGTGATGTGCGCGCTGCACGAGGCGCGCCAGTCGGGCAAGGGGCAGGTGGTCGACGCCGCCATGACCGACGGCACCGCCATGCTCTCGGCCATGATGTACGGCATGCGCGCGCGCGGCACCTGGAGCACCACGCGCGGCGAGAACCTGCTCGACGGCGGCGCGCATTTCTACGACACCTACGCCTGCGCCGACGGCAAGCATGTGTCGGTGGGGGCCATCGAGCCGCAGTTCTACGCCCGGCTGCGCGAGCTCTGCGGCATCGACGCCCCGGCCTTCGACGCGCAGATGGATCCGGCCGGCTGGCCCGACCTGAAGCAGCGCCTGGCCGCGATCTTCCTCACCCGCACCCGCGACGAGTGGTGCGCGCTGCTCGAGGGCAGCGATGCCTGCTTCGCGCCGGTGCTCGACTGGGACGAGGCGCCGCGCCATGCCCACAACCAGGCGCGCGGCACCTTCGTGGAGGTGGCCGGCGTGGTGCAGCCGGCGCCGGCGCCGCGCTTCTCGCGCACGCCGGCGGCCACGCCGGTGGCGCCCTCGGCGGCGGGCGCCGACACCGAGGCGGTGCTGCAGGCCTGGGGATTCGACGCCGCGAAGCTGGCCGCGCTGCGCGGCGCGGGCGTGATCGGCGCGGCCTGATCGTCGCGCCCCGGGCACGCCCAATCGTCGCGCCGCGGCGGGCACGCCCTGATCGTCGCGGTCCGGCCCGGGCCGGACCGCTTCAGTCCGTCCCGGCCCTCACCCGCGCGGCGAGCCCCGCAGCCAGCGCCGCCGGCGGCTCGCCGATGTCCACCACCCAGGCCTCCTCGGGCGGCTCCAGCGCCGCGAACTGGCTGGCCAGCAGCGAGGCCGGCATGTAGCGGTGCCGGCGATCGGCCAGCCGCGCCTCGATCAGCGCCTGGCTGCCGCTCAGGAAGACCACCCGCAGCCCGGGCAGCCGATCGGCCAGTTGCGCCCGGTAGCGCGCCTTCAGCGCCGAGCAGGCCAGCACCACCGGCTCGCCCCGGGCTGCGCTGTGGCGCAGCAGGGCATTGAGCCGCGCCAGCCAGGGCGCGCGGTCGGCATCGTCGAGCGGCCGGCCCGAGCGCATCTTCTCGACATTGGCGGGCGGATGGTGATCATCGGCGTCGACGAAGCGCCAGCCCAGCTCGCGGGCCAGGGCTTCGCCCACGGTGGTCTTGCCGCAGCCCGACACGCCCATCAGCAGCAGGGCGCTGACCGGGGCCTTGCCGGCGCTGCCTTGCGCGCCCCCGACCCCGGCCGATGCAGGCCGGTCGGCGCCGCCGCTCATGCCTCGTCCGCCCGGCGCACCGCGTGCCCGCCGAAGGCCTGTCGCATCAGCGCGAGCAGGCGGTTGCCGGTGTCGGCCCGACCCTGCGAGTCGAATCGGCTCATCAGCGCCGCGGCGATCACCGGCGCGGGCGTGCCCTGGCGAACCGCCTCGTCCACCGTCCAGCGCCCCTCGCCCGAGTCGGCCACATGCGGCTGCAGGGCCTGCAGCGCGCCGGGCTCGGCCAGCGCGTCAGCGGTGAGGTCGAGCAGCCAGGAGCGCACCACGCTGCCGTGGCGCCAGAGCTGGGCGATGTCGGCCAGCGGCAGGTTCAGGTCCGTACGGCCTTCAAGCAGCGCGAAGCCCTCGGCCAGCGCCTGCATCATCCCGTACTCGATGCCGTTGTGGACCATCTTCACGAAGTGCCCCGCGCCGCTCGGGCCGCAGTGCAGCCAGCCCGACTGCGGCGTGGGCGCGAGCTGCCGCGCGAACGGCACCACCCGCTCGACCGCGGCAGGCTCGCCGCCCAGACTCAGGCAGTAGCCCCCGTCGAGGCCCCAGATGCCGCCCGACACGCCGCAGTCGACATAGCCCAGGCCGGCGTTGGCGGCTTCGCGGGCGCGGCGCTGCGAGTCGAGGTAGTTGGCATTGCCGCCTTCCACGATCAGCTCGCCGGGCGCGAGCAGCGCGCGCAGTTCGCGCAGCGCGGTCTCGGTGATCTCGCCGGCGGGCAGCATCAGCCACACCACTGCCGGGCCGGCTTCGGCGCGCAAGGCGGCCACCAGCGAGGCGAGGCTGTCATGGACGCGCACGCCGGGTTCATCGGCGAGCGCGTCCCGGGCCCCGGCCGCGGCGTCGTGGCCGTGCACGCGGGTGCCGGCGCGGGCCAGGCGGCGGGCCATGTTCGCGCCCATGCGGCCGAGTCCGATCATGCCGATCGCTGTCATCTCAGGAGCTCCTCGATCAGGTGCCGGACCCGCGTGGCGGCATCCGGCGACAGGCAGTCCACCACCTGGCGCGCCGGCATCGCGCGCAGCCAGGTGAGCTGCCGCTTGGCGAGCTGGCGGGTGGCGGCAAGCGCCCGCTCGCACATGGTGGCGGCATCGTACACACCATCGAGGTGTTCCCAGGCCTGACGATAGCCCACGCAGCGCATCGCCGGCAGGCCGGCGTGCAGGTCGGGGCGCGCGCGCAGCGCGGCCACTTCGTCGAGCAGGCCCGCATCGAACATGGCGGCGGTGCGCTGCGCGATGCGGGCATGCAGCCCCGCCCGGTCGGCGGGTTCCATCGAGATCACCGGCACGCCCGCCAGGCCGCGGGCGCGCGCCTGGCGGGCGAGCAGCGTCGACAGCGGTTCGCCGGTGGTCTCGATGATCTCGAGCGCGCGCTGGATGCGCTGCGCGTCGCCCGGCGCGAGCCGCGCCGCGGTCACCGGGTCGAGCGCGGCCAGCCGCCGATGCAGCGCCGGCCAGCCCTTGGCGTCAGCCTGCGCCTCGAGTCGGGCGCGCAGAGCCGGATCGGCCTGCGGCAGTTCGTGCAGCCCATCGACCAGCGCGCGCGCGTAGAGCAGGGTGCCGCCCACCAGCAGGGGCAGGCGGCCGCGCGCGCGGATCTCGTCGATCAGCCGGCTGGCATCGGCGGCAAAGCGCGCCGCCGAGTAGGCCTCGGTGGGTTCGAGGATGTCGATCAGGTGATGCGGCACGGCGGCCCGCTCGGCGGCATCGGGCTTGGCGGTGCCGATGTCCAGGCCGCGATAGACCAGCGCGGAATCGACGCTGATCACCTCCAGCGGCAGCCAGCGGGCCAGCGCCAGCGCGGCGGCGGTCTTGCCCGAGGCGGTGGGGCCGAGCAGCATCACCGCGGGCGGACCCCCAGCGTTTGCCGGCGCGGTCATGGCGTGCCGAGGGCGGCGCCGTCGCGGCGCGGATCGGCGCCGCCCGTCCAGCCCCCGCCGGGGGCGGCGACGATGCCGTGCAGACCGCTGTTGAGGTCGGTGATCAGCACGGCGTGGCCGCGCGCCCGCAACCCCTCGGCCAGCCGGATGAGCGGCGTGCCGCGCTCGAGCACGGTGGTGGCCGAGGCCTGCGCGCCGAAGTTGGGCAGGTCGATGGCCTGCTGGATGTCGAGGTCCCAGTCGATCAGGCCGACCAGGGTCTTGACCACATAGCCGATGATCGCCGGTCCGCCCGGCGAGCCGATCACCGCGCGCAGCCGGCCCTCGGGGCCGAACACCAGCGTGGGCGCCATCGCGCTGCGCGGACGCTTGCCGCCGGCAAGCGCATTGGCCACCGGCAGGCCGTCCGCCCCGGCGGGCGCCAGCGAGAAGTCGGTGAGCTGGTTGTTGAGCAGCATGCCGGCGGCCATCTGCAGGCTGCCCAGTCCGTTCTCGATGCTCGAGGTGAGCGCCACGGCGCGACCCTGCGCGTCGACCACCGAGAGATGGGTGGTGGACGGCAGCGAGACCGAGGCATCGCTGGCCAGTCCGAGCGCCCCCGCGGGCTGGCCCGGCGCAGGCACGCCAAGGCTGCGATCGGCCCGGATGAGGGCCGCGCGCGCGCGCAGGTAGGCCGGCTCGAGCAGACCGGCCACCGGCACCGCCACGACATCGGGATCGGCGACATGACGCAGCCGGTCGGCGTAGGCCAGGCGCAGGGCCTCGCTCACCGTGTGGACCGCGTCGAGCGAGCCCGGCCCCATCGCGCGCAGGTCGAAGAACTCGAGCATGCCCAGGGTCTGCAGCACCGCCAGGCCGCCGCTGGAGGGCGGGCCCATGCCGCAGATCCGGTGGCTGCGGTAGGCGCCGCAGACCGGGGCGCGCAGGCGCGCCTGGTACCCGGCCAGGTCGGCCAGGCTCAGGCGCCCGGGCCGCTCGGGATGGCTCGTCACCCGCTCGACGATCGCCCGCGCGATCTCGCCGGTGTGCAGCGCGTCGGCGCCCTCGGCGGCCACCCGCCGCAGCGTGGCCGCGAGCGCGGGCTGGCGCAGCAGCGTGCCCACCGGCCAGGCCTGGCGGTCGGGGCCGAGCAGCACGCCGGCCACCGGCTCGCCCTGGGCGAGGAGGCGCGCCCGCGCGGCCTGCGTCTGGCCGTGCAGCCTGGCCGACACCGGCGCGCCGGTCTCGGCCAGGCGGATGGCCTCGTCGAACAGCGAGGCCCAGGGCAGCCGGCCATGGCGGCGATGCGCCAATTCCAGCATGCGCGCGAGGCCGGGCACGCCCACGGCATGGCCGCCGTCGACCACGGCCGGCCAGGCCAGCGGGCGTCCGTTCGCGTCGCGGAACTGCGCGGCCTGGGCGGTTGCCGGCGCGGTCTCGCGGCCGTCGTAGCTGGTGACCGAGCCGGCGGCGGGATCGAAGTGCAGCAGGAAGCCGCCGCCGCCCAGGCCCGACGACTGCGGCTCGACCACCGCCAGCACCCACTGCGCCGCGATGGCCGCATCCACGGCCGTGCCACCGCGGGCGAGCGCCGCCACGCCGGCCTGCACCGCCAGCGGGTGGGCGGCGGCGACCATGTCGCGCGGCGCGCGGGCGAGGCGGCGCGGCGTCCAGCCCGAGGGCAGCTCCGGCGCATCCGCGCCCGCCGCTGCCAGTGGCGCATCCGCGCTTGCCGCCAACAGCGGCGCGTCCGCGCCTGCCGCCGCACGCGGTGCGGCAGCGCCGCCCGCCGCCGCAGCCGCCGGGAGCGCGCCGGCGAGCAGCCCGACCAGCCCGAGCAGGGCTGCGGCCGCGCGCCGGGCGATGGCGGCAGGCATGAGGCTCAGCGACCGCGCAGGAACCAGCCGTCGAGCTCGGCCATGCTCACCTGGACCCAGGTGGGTCGACCATGGTTGCACTGGTCGGCGCCGGCGGTGGTCTCCATCTCGCGCAGCAGCGCGTTCATCTCCTGCAGCGTGAGGCGGCGGTTGGCCCGCACCGCGGCGTGGCAGGCCATGGTGGCGAGGGTCTGGTTGCGCTGCTCGGTGAGCGCGCGCGAGCTGCCCACCTCGCGCAGCTCGGACAGCACCGAGCGGGCGAGCGAAGCCGGATCGGCGTCGGCCAGCGCAGCCGGCACGCCGCGCACCGCCAGGGTCCCTGGCGAGAGCACCGACAGGTCGAGCCCGAGCGCGGTCAGCGTGGCCGGGTCTTCCTCGACCAGCCTCACCTCCAGCGGATCGGCCCGGAAGGTGGCCGGGATCAGCAGCGACTGCACCGCGGGCGCGCCCTGGTCGAGCTCGCGCTTCAGGCGCTCGAACACCACCCGTTCATGCGCGGCATGCATGTCGATGAGCACCAGCCCGCGCGCGTTCTGGGCCAGGATGTAGACGCCGTGCAGCTGGGCCAGCGCGAAGCCGAGCGGCGGGCTGCCGGCCGCGCCGTCCCCGGCGGTGGCGCCGATCGGGCCCGCGCCGGGATCGACTGTCGCCGCGCCCGG
>JAGWVN010000128.1 GCA_018970865.1 Betaproteobacteria bacterium | reverse complement strand
CTCCTGGGCGGCGGCGCGAGGTTGGCCAGTTCGCGGCCGAAGAGCAGGGTGCAGGCAAGCGCGCTGGCCGCCACCGCGATCGCGGCCTTCCAGCCGAACTGGGTGAGCATGAACAGCGAGTCCCACTGCCAGGTGGCCGCCACCATCAGCACCGGGGGCGCCGCGAAGGCGGTGAGGGTGCCCCCGATGGACACATTCACGAACAGCGTCCCGATCGTTGCGTACTTGAGGCGGCTGGAGACATCGGCCGAGAAGATCCGCTCGCGCAGCATCAGCGCGCCGAGAGTCATCGCCGCCGGCTCGGTGATCAGCGAGCCCAGCAGCGGCACCACGGCGAGGAGCACGAAATACGAGGCCATCGCGCCGGGCAGCGGCACCGCCCGCGCGATGATCTCGACCGCGCGGCGCGCCACCTGCAGCACCGCCCGGCTCGCGGCGATCACCATGATCGCGAACACGAACATCGGCTCGGTGAAGTTGCGGGAATCAAGGTACTCGGTGGCCTCCTGCTTGCCGAGCAGGAAGGCCATGCACACGATCAGCACCATCGCCCAGAAGCCGAACACCGCCTCGACCTCGCCCAGCAGGTGCCACACCCCGGCGTGCCCGGGTTGCGCATGGGCGAGCTTCTCGAAGAACCTGGTCGAGAAGGTGTGGGCGATCGCCAGCGCGAAGATGATCGCGGCGACCCAGGGCATGGCGTTGGACAAGGCGGTTTCCTTCAGAAGACGATGCCGACGATCGCGGCGGTTATGCAGGTCGAGAGCAGGCCAGCCGGCACGCTGAGCAGGGCGAGGCGGCCGAACTCCGCGCGGCGCTGCGCCGGCAGCATCGGCGTCAGTCCGCCCACCATGATTCCCAGGCTGCCGAAGTTCGCGAAGCCGGCCAGCGCGTAGGTCATGAGCAGCCGACTGCGCGGCGACAGCGCGTCCGCCGGCAGGGCAGCCAGATCGGCGTAGGCCAGGAACTCGTTGAGCACGGTCTTCTTGCCCAGCAGCTGGCCGGCGGTGGCGGCCTCGGCCCAGGGCACGCCGGTGAGCCAGGCCAGCGGGGCGAACAGCACGCCCAGGATGCGTTCGGCGCTGAGCGGGGCGCCGGCCACGGCCGGCAGCAGCCCCAGCGCCGCATTGACCAGCGCCACCAGCGCCACGAACACCACCAGCATCGCGACGATGTTGAGCAGCTGCTGCATGCCTTCGGCGGTGCCGCGCGCGATCGCGCCGATGGTGCTGTCGTCCTCGCGCGGCGGGGCCAGTCGGGTGCGATCGGCGCCGCGCTCGCCGGGCACCATCAGCGCGGCGACCGCGATCGCCACCGGGATCGCGATCACCGAGGCGGCGAGCAGGTGCCCGAGCGCGTCGGGCAGCACCGGCTTGAGCAGGCTGGCATACAGCACCAGCACGGTACCTGCCACCGTGGCCATGCCGCAGTTCATCACGATGAAGAGCTCGCCGCGGCTCATGGCGGCCAGCCAGGGGCGCACCACCACCGGCGCCTCGACCATGCCGACGAAGACATTGGCCGCCGCCGACATGCCGGCCGCACCGCCGATGCCCAGGGTGCGCTCCAGAAGCCAGGCAAATCCGCCCACCAGCCGGCCCATCAGGCCCCAGTGGAACAGCAGCGCCGACAGCGCCGACACCACCAGCACCAGGGGCAACGCCTGGGCGGCCAGCACGAAACTCGAGCCCGGGCCCGAAGCCGGGAAGGGGAGGGGCGCCCCGCCGAGGTAGCCGAAGACCATGGCCGTGCCGGCCGCCGTGGCCGACTGCAGGGCATCGAGCGCGCGGTTGAGCTGGGCCAGCACGGTGCCCATGCCCGGCAGCCAGCGCAGAAGCGCGGCCAGCACGAGCGCCAGCGTCAGCCCGGCCCAGACCGGACGCCAGACGATCGCGCGCCGACGCTCGCCGATCGCCCAGGACAGGGCCAGCATGGCGAGGATGCCGGTCAGAGCGTGCAGTCGGTCCATGCGGGTGAAGGGGGTGAGCGGGTCTCGTGTGGCGCTACGACGGGCGGTCGCCGGAATCACCGGCATCCTAACCGGACGGTCTGCTCCGTCCGACGGATGGCCCCGTCGGCGTCTGGCGCTGACGGTCGGGGCGAGGATAAAGTCCCTGGCAGCCCGTCGGGTTCTTACGGCTTGCCGCCGTCGTCTGGTCATGTTCGCAAGCCGGTCCTGGAAAGCCGCCCGCCCTGATGCGCCCGCCCCCGCGAGCGGCGCCGCGCGCGTGCCGTTTCGCCTCATGCGCTATTTCGCGCTGGCCAGCCTGCTGGGGGTGGCGCTGGTCACGGTGGGGCTGATCTGGACCTACCGCGACCTCACCGAAGAGAACCTGGTCCGCCACGAGAACCGGGCCAACGCCAACCTCACCCGGCTGTTCGCCAACGAGGTCTGGGAGCGTTATCGGGCGCTGGCCGTGGCGCCGGCCGGACGCAGCCGCGCCGACCTGCTTGCCCATCCCCTGCAGACGCCGCTGCGCGCCGAGGTTCTCGACAAGATGGCGCATCTGAATGTCGCCAAGGTCAAGATCTACGGCGTCGACGGCATCACCATCTTCTCCACCGACGAGCGCCAGATCGGCGAGGACAAGTCCGGCAACGCGGGTTTCCAGGCCGCGCGGCGCGGCGAGGTGTCGAGCCTGATCACCTTTCGCGACCGGTTCGATGCCTTCGAGGGCGTGATCAACAACCGCAGCCTGATCTCCACCTACATCCCGGTCATGGCCGCCGGCACCGATCAGGTGGAAGGGGTGTTCGAGGTCTACTCCGATGTCACCGAGATGCTGGCGCAGCAGAACGAGGCGCAGTGGCGGGTGGCCGGCGTGGTGCTGGCGATGCTCGGCCTGCTCTATGTGTTCCTTTCGGGGGTGGTGGGCAAGGCGGACCGAACCATCTCGCGTCAGGATCAGGAGCGCACGCAGCGCGAGGCCCGGATGCGTCACGAGGCCTATCACGACGCCCTCACCGGCCTGCCCAACCGCGCGTACTTCATGGAGCGCATCCAGGAGTCCATCGAACAGTCGCAGCGCGCCGGCCAGTCCGGTGCGCTGATGTTCATCGACCTCGACCGTTTCAAGGTCGTCAACGACAGCCTGGGCCATGACAGCGGCGATCGGCTGCTGCGCGAAGCCTCCGCCCGCATCCAGGGCTGCCTGCGTGACAGCGATGTGCTGTTTCGCATGGGCGGCGACGAGTTCACGGTCATCCTGCCGAGCATTGCCGTGCCCGAGGATGCCGGCGTCATCGCGCGGCGCATCCGCAATGCCATCGCCCGACCGGTTCGGCTGAATGAACACGAGATCAGCATCGGCGCGTCGATCGGGATCGCGGTCTTCCCGGCGGACGGCGACGCCGTCGAGACGCTGCTGCGCAATGCCGATCACGCCATGTACAGCGCCAAGGAATCGGGCCGCGGCACGCACGCCTTCTTCCAGCCCATCATGAACCGGCGGGCGATGGATCGGATGCGTCTGGAAGTCGAGCTCAAGCGCGGCTTCGAGCAGGGGCAGTTCGAGCTGCACTACCAGGCTCGCCACGACGCGGTCACCGGCGAGCCGGTGGCGGTCGAGGCGCTGCTGCGCTGGCACTCCCCGACCCGCGGCACGCTGCTGCCGGAGCAGTTCCTGCCGGTGCTCGAGGAGAACGGCATGATGGCGCTGGTTGGCGAGTGGGTGCTGCGCACCGCCTGCCGGCAGCTGGCGGCCTGGCATGCCGCCGGGGCGGTCGGGCTGCGCATGTCCGTCAATGTTTCGGCGCTGCAGTTGCGTCGCGACGGATTCGTCGAGTCGCTGCACCGGGTCCTGCGGGAGAGCCGGGTGGGTGCGAGCTGCCTGGAGATCGAGCTCCACGAGTCCCTGCTCGCGGGCCGCGATCCCGACTTCCTCGCCCGGGTGGCGCAGATCAAGCAGATCGGGGTTCGGGTGTCGATCGACGACTTCGGGGCGGGCCAGTCCTCCCTGCAGCACCTGCGCGAGCTCGAGGTCGACTTCCTCAAGCTCGACAAGTCGGTGGTCTCCGACATCGCCGCGGGCGGCCGCGGTCAGGCGATCGGATCGGCGCTCGTGGGCATCGCCCGGGCGCTGGGCATCGAGGTGGTTGCCGAGGGCGTCGAGACCGAGGCGCAGGCCCGCGTGTGTCTCGGGCTGGGCTGCCGGGAGCTGCAGGGCCGCCTGTATGCCGGCGAGATGCCGGCCGCTGCGCTTGCCGCCCTGCTGGCGGGTCGCCGCGCGCCCAGCCAGACCCCCGGCGGCGTGTCGTCGGGAGCGCCGGCCGGCTGAGACTTCACGCCGGGCGCAGCCCCTGGCGCCTCAGCGGCCCGGCTTGACCCACCGGAACACCGTCATCGGTGGCAGGTTTCGCCACTCCGCCCGGGTGTCGGGTTCGCCAAGATGCGGTCTGAGGTACTGCGCCACTTGCGGACGGAACTGATAGGCCACGAAGCGGCCGCCGGGCGCCAGGCAGGCTGCGATCTCGGCCGCGATGCGCTGTGCGGTTTCGGTCGGGATGGTCGAGAACGGGATGCCAGAGACCACCACATCGGGCGCCGGCAGTTGCCACTGAGCCAGATGCCCGCTGAGCGCGTTGGCGCTCCCGGCCTGGACCGTGAGACGCGGGTCGCGCACGAGCCCTTGCAGCCGGTCGCAGAAGCCCGGGTTCAGCTCGATTGCCAGCAGCCGTGCCTGCGGCTTCATCGCCCGCAGCAGCGCGCGCGTGCTGCCGCCGGTGCCCGGACCGAGTTCGACCACGCAGGCGGCTCGGGAGAGGTCGGCTGCCCTGACCACCTGTTGCTCGAGGAAGCGCGAACTCGGCACCACCGAGGCGACCTCCATCGGACGGGCGAGAAAGCCGCGCAGGAAGGCCGCGGCATCGCTGACCGGGTTCGAGGGGCGGCCGGATGCGGCGCGGCCCTCGATGGGCGCGGCGCGGTCGGCGCGGGCGGCGGCAGTGACCGCGCCAGGCTTGTTCGCGAGGTTCGACACAGGCATTCCTTCCAGTGGCAGTTGCGCGCCACGCCGTGCGGCGGCCGCATCGGTCTTTGACGATGCGGCCGGCAAAGAATGACATCCCACGGCGGCGGTCAGCGCCATGGTGCGCAACGCATCAGGGAAAATCGGGGGCGTGGGTGCCGTGCTAGCCTGAACCTCGATCCGATCAGCCCAGACTCCGGAGATCCTGACCATGTCCTTCAATCCCATCCGGCGCCGCCTGGCTCAGGCCGGCGCCAGCCTGGCCGCGACCGCGGCCCTGCCGCTGGCTGCCCAGGAGTCCCGGCCGCCGCTGCGCATCATCGTGCCGCTGCCGGCCGGCGGGGTGGCCGACACCTCGGTGCGTTTCTTCGCCGACCAATGGACCGCCCAGACCCGCCAGACCGTGGTGGTGGACAACCGGCCGGGCGGCAGCTTCGTGGTCGGCGTGCAGCAACTGCTCAATGCCCCGCCGGATGGCAACACCTGGCTGCACCTGAACAACGGGATGAGCGCCGCGCAGGCCTCGTTCCAGCGCTACGACCTCACGAAGCAGGTCGCCACGCTGGGCATGATCGGGACCACGCCCGGCGCGCTCTTCGTCAGCGCCAGCGGACCCCATCGGTCGGTCAGGGAACTGCTCGACTGGATTCGAGCCCACCCCGGCAAGCTGTCGTATGGCGCGGTCATCGGCGGGGTCGAGCACCTGACCACCGCGGCGCTGCTCCGACGCAACGGGCTGTCCGGCACGCTGATCCCATTCAAGGGCGGGCCGGATGCCTGCACGGCCCTGGCTCAGAACGAGATCGAGCTGGTGGTGAGCGCCCTGCCGCTGATCGTGCCCTTCAAGGGCCGCATCCGGCCGCTCGCGGTGCTGACCGATCAGCGCTCGCCGCTCACGCCCGAGGTACCCACCTTCCGGGAAATCGGGCTCGATACGCCTGAGCTGCCCTACTGGGGGGCCTTCGGCGTGCCCGCGGCCACGCCGCCGGCGACCGTGGCCGCGCTGCACCGCGGCATCTCGGAGGTGGTTCGCCACCCCGGCCTGATCGCGAAGTACGCGGCCCAGGGCATGTTCGCGAGCAGCAGCACGCCGGAGGCGATGAACCGGGTGATTGCCGAGGAAGTGAAGTGGATGAGCCCCGTGGCGGCCGACCTCAACCTGAAGGCAGGCTGACGGGCTGGGCGCAGATTTGGCCGGATCGCAACCCCCTGAAGGGGGTTGCAGCCTGATCTGGCCGGCATCGGGAGACCCCGACGCCGCCCCCGTGGATGACCACAGGCAGTGTTGGTAGGCCGTGCTGGATTCGAACCAGCGACCAACGGATTAAAAGTCCGCTGCTCTACCAGCTGAGCTAACGACCCGAAGCCCTAGATTCTACGATTTCCCGAGAGCCCGGTCAAACCGGAGGGCTCAGACCATCCGCTCGACCCGCCACATCTGGTAGCGCAGTGCGGCCCAGCCGCCGACCATGATGGCGGCCAGCGTGAGCATCGAACCCACGGCCAGGGTGGAAATGCCCGACAGGCCCTGACCGACGGTGCAGCCCAGCGCGGTCACGCCGCCCACCCCCATGAGCGCGCCGCCTACAAGGTGATTGGCCGTGTCTTCGGTGCCATGAAAGCCTTCCCAGCGGAACTGGCGGGTGATCAGCGCGTGCATGAGCGAGCCGACAGCCAGTCCGAGCACGGCCATGATGCCCAGGGTGAGCACCCGGCTGCGATCGCTCCAGAGCATGAACAGCTCGAGCGTGTAGGCCACCGGCGCCACGAAGCTCAGGGACTCCAGCCGGCCCGAGTTGGTGCCGAGGAACTTTTCCTCGAGGGTGTCGGGCGCCTCGGCGACATAGCCGAGCATGCCGCTGATGGCCCAGACCGCCACCACGGCCAGACCGGCCCCCAGCGCGCCGATGATCGGTTCGCCGCGGCGGAAGTCTCGTCCCGCGAGCGCGAAGACCAGCAGCGCGGCGCCCAGGCCCAGCCCGAGGCCGAGCCGCAATCCGGGCAATGCGGCGGCGTTGCCGGCGGCCAGCAGCCGCGGCAGGTCCTGGCCGTGAGCCAGGTCGATCGCGACCTTGTCGAGCACGCCCGCGCGGAACACGCCGAAGACCCCGCGCATGGTCATGTAGGCGAACACGCCCATCACCAGGAAGACCACCAGGCTCTTGAGCGAGCCGCCGCCGATGCGCAGCACCGTCTTGCTGCCGCATCCGGAGGCCAGCACCATGCCGAAGCCGAACATCAGGCCGCCGACGAGATGGGACAGCCAGGTGAGGGTGGGCGCGGTATAGAAGCTCTTGCCGGTGTCGATCAGCCCCGCCCAGGCCAGGGTCTGGGTGCCGGCGACGGCCACGCCGATCGCGGCCACCCACATCCGCATGCGGGTCCAGTCGCCCATGTTCACGATGTCGGCGATGGCGCCCATCGTGCAGAAGTTGCTGCGTTGCATCAGCGCGCCGAGCATCACGCACACCGCGAAGGTGGCGGCGATGACGGTGGCCTGCATGCCGGCGATGTCGGGATCCTGCATGGTTCGGGGGGCCTACTTGAGGGTGGCCAGGCGTTCCTTCGCCTGAGCCGCGGCCGGCGTGCCGGCGTGTTTCTCGATCACCGATTCCAGGGTCTTGCGCGCGCCGCGCTTGTCGCCGGTCTCGACCTGGCACAGGCCGATGGTGAGCAGCGCATCGGGCACCTTGGGGTGATCGGCATGGCGGGTGATGAACTGCTGCTGCGAGCTCATGGCGGCCTTGCAGTCCTTCTGGGCGAACTGGGCGTTGCCGGTCCAGTAGAGCGCCCCCGGGCCGTAGGCGCTCGCCGGCCAGCGCAGCCGAAGGGCGCCGAAGCCGGCCTGGGCGCTGGCGAAGTCGCCCGCGCGCAGCGCGGTCATCGCCGATTCATAGGTGCGGCGCTCCTCGGGTTCGACGGTGACGGTCTTGCCGTCGATCTGCACGCTCACCGGCTCGAAGGGCTTCACCCGCGCGTCGATCTCGGCCATGGCGTCCTTCTGGCGACGCTGGGTCTGGGCGAGCTCGTTGGTCTGCACCTCGAGCTGGCCGCGCAGCCGGGCGGTTTCCTGGCGCAGCTGCTCGATCTGGTTCTGCAGCTCGAGCTGGCCGCGCGCGCTCTGCTCGAGCCGGTCCAGGCGCTGGGTGAGCGCATCGAGCCGGGCGCTGAACTGGGTGTTGATCTGGTTGCTGAGCTCGGTGATTCGCGCGTTGAAGTCACGCGACTGCAGCTCGACCCGCGAGCGCAGGTCGATGATGGCGCGCCGGGCCTCGTCATCGCCGAACAGGGCGTGGGCCGGGGCGCTGGCCAGGGCGAGCATGACGGCGCCCAGCAGGGCGGCAGGGGAGGCGCGCATCACTGATAGGCCAGGTCGGCGCGGCGGTTCTCGGCCATGGCGGCGTCGTCGCTGCCTGCGGCGCGCGGCTTCTCCTCGCCGAAGCTCACTGCCTCGAGCTGGCCGTCGGGCACGCCCAGGGCGACCAGGGCCTTGCGCACCGCCTCGGCGCGCTTCTGGCCGAGGGCGAGGTTGTACTCGCGGCTGCCGCGCTCGTCGGTGTTGCCCTGGATGACCACCTTGCGGCCGCGGTTGGCGATCAGGTAGCGGGCGTGCGCCTCGAGGGTGGCCTTGTGCTCGTCCTTGATGGTGTACTGGTCGAAGTCGAAGTAGATGCTGCGTCGGGCGAGCTGCCCGGCCGGATCATCGAGCGGATCCTTGCGGCTGACCTCCACCGGCGTGACCGCGCGCGCGCCGGGGGCCGCGCCGGCATCGGCAGTGGCGGCCGGAGCGCCGCCCGAGGTGGCGCTGGCGCCGCTGTCGGCGCTGCGGTTCTCGACCGGCGCGCCGCTGCCCGGGGCTTCGTCGAGCTTGACGCTGGAACAGGCGGCGAGCGCGGCGAGCGCGGCCGCGGCGAGCAGACGAGTGAGCGGGGGGATCATGGACGACCTCCGGGTGGCAGCCCGCGCGGGCTATTGGGTGAAGGGGCCCCAGCTCGGCTCGCGGATGTCGCCGAGGCTGGAACTCAGGCGCTGCTTGACGCGGCCGTCGACCGTGACCGCCATGAGCGAGTCGCGGCCGCCGGCCTGGGTGGCGAAGAGGATCCAGCGGCCGTTGGGTGCGAAGCTGGGGGATTCCTCGCGGCCGCCGTCGGACAGGATCTGCTCGGCGCCGCTGGCCAGGTTGCGCAGCGTCACCAGGTAGCGCCCCTCGCGGCGGCTGATGTAGGCAAGCGAGCGGCCGTCGGGGCTGGGTCGGGCCGAGACGGCATAGGGCGCGCTGAAGGTGATGCGGGCGGCCTCGCCGCCATCGATCGGCATGCGGTAGATCTGGGGCGAACCGCCGCGATCGGAGGTGAAGTACAGCCCGCGGCCATCGGGCGAGAAGGCGGGTTCGGTGTCGATGCCGGCCGAGGTGGTGAGCCGGCGCGGGTTGCCGCTGCCGTCGGCATTGAGCAGGAAGACCTGCGACAGGCCCTCCCGGGTGAGCGTGACCGCCAGCGTGCGGCCATCGGGCGACCAGGCCGGCGCGCTGTTGCTGCC